>DMFR01000170.1:1141-10132 GCA_003450125.1 Prolixibacteraceae bacterium
CTTCAGGACAGCGTTATATTTAACATGAGCCTTCGCGAGAACATTGCCTTCAGCGATAAAGTAACCGATGAATCTCTCAGAAAAGCCATTACTACTGCCGAGTTGATGGACTTTGTCGATTCGCTACCTGATAAGCTTGATACCATTGTTTCTGAACGGGGAACCAACCTTTCAGGAGGACAGAAGCAACGGATAATGCTTGCCCGTGCACTGGCTATTAATCCTAAAATCCTTTTACTCGATGATTTTACTGCCCGTGTAGATCGTAATACGGAAAAGAAGATTCTGGACAACCTTCAATTGCATTATCCAGACCTGACGCTTCTTTCCATTACCCAGAAGATAGCCTCAGTAAAGCATTTTGAGCAGATTATCCTGCTCATGGAAGGCGAAGTCATTGCCAAGGGAACCCATAAGGAGTTAATGGAAACCTGCACCGAATACGTTCAGATCTCCAATTCACAAAGAAGCACCAGTCACTATGAACTATAATCTAAACGAACTATTGGGTGCAAAGGAGCAGAAGAGATCTACTTTGGCTGCACTTAAAGAGTTAATCAGCCTGATCCGGGAAGAGAAAAGAACCATCACCTGGGCGATGGTGATCATTTTTCTCAATGCAGGGCTGAGCCTGCTTGGCCCTTACCTCATAGGACATACCATTGACACCTATATAGTCACCAAACAATATCATGGGGTAATTGTGTTCTCCGGTATTTTATTGGTCATGTACATGATAGCCTTTGTTACCAACTACCTGCAAATGATCATGATGGGCGGCGTAGGGCAACGGATGTTGTTTAGCTTACGCAATGCAGTATTCAATAAGTTGCAGGAACTGCCTGTTGATTTCTTTAACCAGAACAAGGCGGGAGATCTTATTTCAAGAATCAATAATGACACCGATAAGCTAAACACTTTCTTCTCCCAATCGCTCATGCAGTTTATCAGCAGCATCTTTACCATGATGGGAGCAGGTGTTTTTCTGTTGAGCATCAATCCCGAATTGGGATCTGCAGCGCTACTGCCTGCATTGGTAATCTGGATATTTACCAAAGCCATTTCTCCTTGGGTGAAAGGGAAGAATGCAGCCAACTTGAAAAACGTGGGTGGATTGAGTGCTGAAATTCAGGAAAGCCTCAATAACTTCAAGGTCATTGTTGCCTTTAACCGGCGCGATTACTTCCGTAAGCGGTTTGATGAAGCCAACCAAAAGAACTATGCCTCTTCGGTCAGTGCAGGATTGGCCAACAATATTTTTACCCCTGTATATGGGTTGTCGGCCAATTTCGGACAGTTGATCGTTCTTTCATTTGGTATTTACCTGATCATGAAGGGAAGTTTCACCATTGGTCTTCTCATAGGATTTCTGGCTTACATCAATAATTTTTATCACCCTCTAAGGCAACTGGCTGCTCTTTGGGCCAGCTTTCAAATAGCCATGGCTGGTTGGGACCGTATTTCACAAATCCTTGCACTGGATACCAATCTTTTGGTTGTTGAAAATAAGAACCTTGAATCATCAACCTCCTATCTTTCATTCCGTGATGTATCATTCACCTATCCAAATGGGAAAGAGGTGCTGCATCATGTCAGTTTTGATCTGGAACGGGGCAAGACCTATGCATTTGTAGGTCCTACAGGCGGCGGAAAGACAACTACTGCTTCGCTTATTGCCCGGTTGTATGATGCAACCACGGGATCGGTATTGCTGGATGGGAAAGACATTCAGTCTTATACTCCACAGGAACGCACCCGAAAAATAGGGTTTATCCTCCAGGAACCGTTTTTGTTTACAGGTACGGTGCGGGAAAACATCCTGTATGGCAATCCTGAATATAAGAACCTATCGACCGGGGAATTTACCCGGGTCATTGAAGAATCTGGTCTTGAAACCTTGCTCAGCCGGTTCGATGAAGGGCTGGATTCAAAGGTGGCAGCTACCGGTGATGGTATCAGCCTTGGGCAGAAACAATTGATCGCATTTATGCGCTCTGTTCTTCGTAAACCGGAACTCCTTATTTTGGACGAAGCTACAGCTAACATTGATACCATTACTGAACAACTGCTGGAGAGTATTTTGCAAAAGTTACCCGCCTCAACCACTCGCGTCATCATAGCGCATAGGCTGAATACCATTGAGAACGCCGATGAAATCTTCTTTGTCAACTCAGGGGAAGTGATTCCTGCAGGCTCGCTTCAGGATGCGGTAAATCTGCTTTTGCATGGGAAAAGGGAGAGTTGAAATGAAGGATGCCTATGTGTTCGTAGTCGTCAGGTTATTTTGTAAATGTAAAACCTGAATAGAATACAAAACACTGCTTGATATTTCCGACATTCCGACACCTTTCATTTTATACTCCTTTCATGGGATAGCTGTTTCTATTTGCAAATCTACATTCTCTTCACCTTGCCACAGGCCTCCTGATGGCATAAATAGGAGATATTCCTGTCAAAAGTATTTGATAAACAAGAGAATGATTGAAAAATAAAATTGCCATCAAGATGAGTAATTATGACATTCTTTGGCCACTCTTATTGCCTTGGTGGCAGAAATAAATTATTAACAGATAAGAATGACCATTGTCGGAATGTCGGAATGTCGGAATTGAAGTCTGGGGTCTATGTAATGAAAGTCTACAGAAAAGCCATATTGAAACATATTGCCAAAACTGACCTTGGCGAGTGGACCTCTTTTCAAAGTGTAGCTTATTTCGAACTTACATTGTGATAGTCGAAAAGCCGAATAATACCATAATATTAATAGTTTACAATATTTTCTGGAAGAAGAGCTCGGATTTCCAGCCATCCATTGTTCGGCGCCAATCCTTTTTGGTGCCAGTGAGTTCAAAGCCGTTTTTCTTGAACAACTGAACACTTACCAGGTTATCCACAGAAATGTTGGCATACAACTGGTGTAGCCGCAAATGATCTGTGGCATAGGTGCAAAGCAATTGCAGGGCGTCGGTGGCATAACCCAGTTTGCGGTCTTTTATGTCATGGACCAGGATGCCCACACCAGCCCTGAAATGAAAAGGGTCGAAATCAAACAGGTCAATGGCTCCTATAGGTTTACCCTTGAGGGTTTCAATAATCATTCTTACCTGCTTGGTTTCATAAATATCGCGCTGCGATTCCTTGATGTATTGAGCCAACACGTACTTTGAAAAAGGTTCATAGGTATTGCTGACTTCCCATATTTCCTCATTGTTTTCCCAAAAGTACAATAAGTTGATATCCTCGGGTTCCAATGCCCTGAAACGGATACTGCCAAATTCAAGTTTGCTTATCATGATTTTCCGATATTTTTCCAGGCTTTCAATACAATCTCCAGATCATTCATGAGCCTGTAGTCCTTTGCATAAACGATGTTCAGTTCATCTTTCTTTTTCTCGGGAATGGTTACCGGGAAAAGAGAAGCAGGAGAGAGGATGCCTTTTTTGATGGGTGGTAAATGGTTTTGAGTGCCGGAGCAGTATCCCACCCAGCTTTTGTTTCCGATGAAGACTTGAGAAATATTGTGGAAGAAGCAGGATTTGGATCCAATAAACCAAACCAGCCCGGGCGAAAAGGTTATGAGTACGGCCGAGACGACAAGGTCGAAAGCTCTTTTATTTTGCTTGTTATTCTCTTTTGCAATTGAGTTGATGTGAACCACATACAAATCACCGGCAGTTGAAATGGAGTTGCTCCCGATAATAGAAAGGCTTTCCGGGGGTGCAATCTTATAGTCGATATTCAGATCACTTAAGTCGAGCATAATGCGGATGATTTCCTGGGAAGGAATGTCCCCAGAAGAAAAGATCAACTCATCTATTTTATTGATCCTGATAATTTCTTTCAACTGATGGATATTCCCCAGGTAAAACTGTTGATGGATGGAATGGTCAGGTGATACAAATCCGATGGTATCAATTTTTAATCCTGAATTGGCAATGAGTTCTGAGATGCGTTTTGATTCATCCACAGCCGCTACTACTGCAATGCGTTTTTGCTTGTCCAGTTCAACTTGCAGACCAGTCAACTTCAGTTTGTACAACAGGTAGCGGTAAGCCGGAAGGGTCAAAAATGCCCATCCCGAACCTAACAACAGCAATGCCCTTGAATAGCGCATACTCTCATCGACCAAGGAATAAAAAATAAGGATGGAAATGGCCCCCCAGAGCAATCCCTTGAAGATTCGGTTGAACCGTATGTTTTTCCGGTATCCCCCGTTAAGCCAGATACTGCAAATCCAGATCAGTATATAAATGGGTACTGTCACATGCAAGTATTCGGGGGGATAATAACCCCTTTCGAATTTATACGATTCCCAATTGGGCAGTAATATTGCAAAGCCGAGGTAGATGAAAAAGGCATCCGCCAAGGGTAGAATAACAGACTTGACAAACCGTGCGGCCAATGTGAGCAACGCCCTGAAATAGATGGCAAGGTTGATCAGTAAGGCATATCGGCGGGCATTTCCTTTGGAAAAGTGCTTTTTGGCAAAGATGATCATCGCATTGTAAAACACTTTAACGTAGTTGATACTTCCCTTTTTTGTACTTTCTCCCTTGTAGTGTATGATGGTGGTCTGGGGGAAATAATAATTCTTATAACCGCCCTGAGTGATGCGGTAGGAGAGGTCGATATCTTCGCCATACATAAAATAGTCTTCATCCAGCAGTCCTACCTTGTCAAGAGTTTGGCGCCGAAGGAGCATGAAAGCCCCGGCCAGCACATCCACTTCATGAACCTGATCCTTGTCGAGGTAGCCCAAATGGTAACGGCCAAAACGTTTGGAATGGGGAAAAAGGCTTGAAAAGCCAAACATCTTCCAGAAAGCCACTTCCGGAGTTGGTAAGCCGCGTTTTGATTCCGGTAGGAAACGACCTTTTCCATCAATCATCTTAACACCCAGTCCGCCGGCATCAGGCGTTTGATCCATGAAGCCAACAATTTTCATAAAGCTGTCTTCCTCAACAACGGTATCGGGATTCAGCAGTAAGATGTATTGTCCCTTTGCAATTCGGATGGCCTGGTTGTTGGCTTTCGAGAATCCTACGTTTTCATTGTTGGCTATCAAGGTTACTTCGGGAAATTTTTCCGATACCATCTGGCAGGAGCCGTCAACCGAATCGTTGTCAACGACAATAATCTCGGAACTAACCTTTGATGCTGCTTTTATAGCGGCATAAAGACACTGTTCGAGAAAATATTTAACATTGTAATTGACAATGACGATTGATAGTTTCATCTGTTATTAATTTGTTTTTTATTTGTCAGATGGAACTCGCCAATAACTATTTCGCTGTTTGTGTAGGTATTGCTCCTGGCTCGTTTCATGGCTTATTGAATTATCGAATCCTCAAAATTCATCCGGTTCACGATCGATCTTCCAAGGGTCACTTCATCGGTATATTCCAGTTCATCGCCAATGGATACCCCGCGGGCGAGGGTGGATATTTTAACTGGCAGGTTTTTAAGTTTTTTGTAGATGAAAAAATTGGTCGTGTCACCTTCCATGGTTGTGCTGAGGGCCAACACAATTTCTTCAACGGTCCCTTCACTACAACGGTTTACCAACGATTCCACCTCCAGATCGGAAGGACCGATCCCATCCATGGGCGAGATTATTCCCCCCAGGACATGGTATAATCCGCTAAACTGGTGGGTATTTTCAATGGCCATCACATCCTTGATATTTTCCACCACGCAGATGAAAGCAGCATTTCTTGAGGGGTTCGAGCAGATATTGCATACATCGGTATCCGAAATGTTATGACAGACTTTGCAGTGTTTCACTTCGGAGCGCAACTGGAGCAGGCTGTTGGCAAACATTTCCACTTCATGAACATCTTGCTTGAGCATGTGCAAAACCAATCGAAGTGCCGATTTTCGTCCAATACCGGGGAGCTTGGCGAATTCGTTCACTGCATTTTCCAATAATCGAGAAGGAAACCTATCAAGGTGCATATTCTATTTCTTTTATAAGCTTCAAATTTAATCAGCGAATTCTAATAAATAGAATCTCAAGTCGATTTCATGTGTTAATAATTTGTTTTTTAATTGCCACATGGAACTCGCCAATAATCATCCTATTGTATGAGAAGGCATTCTCATGGCTCGTTTCATGTGTTATTTATGCAGATATTTGGCTACAGTGGTCAATACATCATCCATCCTGATGGGTTTTATCAGGACTTCATTGCATCCCGAATCATAACACTTTTGCTTGTCTTCAGCCATGGCATAGGCCGTTTGGGCGATGATCGGGATATTATGGTCTTTCAGCCTGATTTGAGAGGTCGCCTCATATCCGCTGATTTCGGGCAACTGTATATCCATCAGGATAAGATCGATTTTTGTGGTATTGAAGATGGTCAGGACATCAATTCCGTCTTTTGCCCAAATAATGTTGGCCCCTGTCTTTTGCAGAATGCTGTTGAGGTATTCATAATTATAGGGGGTATCTTCTGCCACCATGATGGTGAAGTTGCTAAAATCGTATTTCCCTTGCGTGGGTGCTTTGACCGCTGACCGGACCATCGGGATCTTTATCTTATCGTAAGGCAGGGTTAAGAAAAAGACACTGCCTTCGCCGGCGATGGATTTCACATTGATATCTCCGCCCAGCAATAGGGCTAAATCTTTACAAATGGATAGTCCAAGGCCGGAATCTCCGCCGGGAGTGCCGGTATCGTCCGAGTAGTTGAATCGTTTGAATATATCTTTGATCCGTTCAGGGGGTATGCCTGCACCAGTATCAGAAACAAAAAACCTTAATTTATTGTCACTTATAATATTGTATCCAATTTCTATTTGTCCGGTTTCGGTATATTTCAGTGCATTCAGGAACAGATTATTTAAGATTTGCTTCAACCGGTATGGATCGGTAAATATGACATCGTGGTGTGCTTCTTCGGGAAGTTGGAAAACGAGCTTCAGATTTTTATTTTGTTTTCGCTTCAAAAAGTTGTTGTAAGTCATTTCAAGCTCGGAGAACAATTCCCCCAAAGCACAAGCCTCCTTTTTAATTTTAAGCTCATTGGCCTCAATTTTTGAAACATCGATAATGTCGTCGATCAACCGTAGCAAAGCCTGGCTGTTTTCTTCGATGATATCAGTGTATTTATTGCGTTTCTGTGTGGGAAGCAGTTCGTTTTTCATCAATTCACTGAAGCCAATGATGGTATTGATCGGGGTCCTGATTTCGTGGCTCATATTGGCCAGGAAATGATTCTTGTAATTATTGGCGCTTTCAGCCTCCTGTTTTGCTTTTTTAAGGTCTCGCTCGATTTTCTTCAAATAGGTGATGTTTTCTGAAATTTTTACATAATGGGTAATGGTTCCAAAATTGTTTCTGATGGGCGAAATACTTGCCAGTTCCCAGTAATATTCCCCTGTTTTTTTCCGGTTTTTAAATTCTCCCTGCCATTCATTGCCGGCACTGATGGTTTTCCATAGTTTTTCATAAAAACTGTCAGGCTGAAATCCCGATTTCAGGATACTGGGTTTTTTACCAAGTATTTCCTGATCGCTCCATCCGGTGATCTTGCAAAAAGCAGGATTAAAGAATTCGATGTAGCCTTCTTTATCGGTTATGATCACGGCAATAGGGCTTTGAAGGATGGCCTGGTGCAGCTTGGTATATTCGTTTTCCGATTTTTTCTCTTCCGTAATGTCACGGTGGGTTCCAAACATGCGGATGGCCTTGCCGTTGATGTCCCGGATTACAGAAGCACGGCTCTTGATCCACACGTATTTTCCACTTTTATGCTTCATCCTGAATTCGGCTTCATAGACATACAGATCGCTATTGATGAAATCATTAATAAAATGAATCATCCGGTCTTTGTCTTCCGGGTGGAGCAATTCTTCCCAAACGGAGTAATTCTCCTCCAGTTCATCGGGGTAATAGCCAAGAATCAATTTCCATTTTCTGGAATAATAGGTTTTACCTGTACCCACCAGGTAGTCCCAAATGCCCAGATCGGCTGCTTCGACGGCTAACTGAAAGCGTTGTTCACTTTCGCGTAATTTTTCTTCTATTTTCTTGTACTTGTTGATATTTTTCAGAACAATCAAGACCGATTGTTGCTTGCTGGTGGGATCTGTTTCGGGGAAAAAAGTGATGTTCCACCATTTGGCACGTTCCAGTTTTTTGATCTGAATGTCTTCTTCAATCTTCTTTTGTTGCTGGAACGCCTTATTGATCAGTTCAGTAATCTGGGTGGTTTTATCTCCAAACAAGGCAATGTCTTCAATCGATTTTCCTTTTAGCTCACTGGCGATTTCCCCCAGCTTAGGAGAGGCGTTTTTAGAAATTTCGGCCACCTGCAAATCAGGATTTACCCGGATAAATATTTCCTTGAGTTTTTCAGGTAAGGTCTGATGGTCAAATTTTTCCTCTTCCTGCGTTTCTTCAAAACTAAGGATGATAAATCCTGAAACGATGGGAGTCAGGGCAATGGCTACAGTGGTATTTTTTCTTTCAAATAAAAAGTGCCTGATTCGCCGGGCCGCGATGGCCGGTAAAATTTCTTCCTTGAAATAGGCACGCATATTTTTATTCAAAGCCTCGATGACATGAAGCAAACTATCGTTTTGATCAATGTTCTCAATTCTGAGAATCTGGTGGATATGACCTGAAATTTCTTCTATTTGAAGAGTTTCATTGATACGGATATAACCAGAATAACATTTAGTTTTTTCGTTTTTAATAAACATAGTTCGGTAGTGTTTATTTACCTTAAATTTAAAAAATTAAGTGTTACAAATACGCATACCTTTGATTTTTTTATTCTTTTTCCGAGAACTCACTAATTTTATTTCTTTTTGAGCCGTTTGGAGTCGCAATTTGAATTCCATACCGGGCCATATTCGATCCTTTTAAGGCATTGAATCAAGTGTAATACAGAAAACGTTTAATTTTCTGGGTAGGCGTCTTTTCAAATGGATTAGGCTGTAAAACAATGCGTTGAATTTTTGAAAACTTGTTCACTTGCTCAT
>DMFR01000170.1:10220-16084 GCA_003450125.1 Prolixibacteraceae bacterium
TGCTCATTCACCTTATTTTGTATTTCCTGCAGGATTTCTTCAACGTGCTCATTTAAAAATGAAACTGCTTCAGTTTTGAGGTGCTGATATTTCTTTTCCAGTTCTTCCATGTTCAGGTGTACCAAAGCAACCAAGCGTCCTTTTTGTTGCACAACCAATGATTCCAGGACATATTCCATGCGGTTGATCACCGATTCTATTTCTTCCGGATAGATGTTTTCGCCACTTGCCCCAACTATCATGTTTTTGATCCTGCCCTTGATGTATAGATTACCGCCTTGATCGAAGTAACCCCGATCACCTGTTTTGAGCCATCCGTCTTCGGTGAATGCTTCTTTTGTCATTACCGGTTCCTTGTAGTATCCCAGCATAATGTTATCCCCCTGGGCCTGAATTTCACCCTGTCCCGATTCCTTGTCAGCATGGGCGATGCGTAATCTTACTCCAGGCATTGCCGGACCGGTGGAAAGAAATTTGGTATGGCCCACTCCTGCGCCTGCAAGCAACGGCGCCGACTCGGTCATCCCGTATCCAATGGCCAGCGGGAATCCTGCTTCCAGGAGGAACTTTTCTACATTGTCATCCAGTTTTGACCCTCCAATGCCAAAGAACTTCAGCTGACCGCCAAAGGTCTCATAGAGTTTTTTACCTGCCGCCTTGTTGAGTATTTTCCTGAACAGGGGAACTTTGTACAAAATCCGGGTTGTAAATCTCCGATTGATTTGGGGCAATATTCTGGTTTTGTAAATCTTTTCAATAATAAGAGGCACAATGAGCATGATCGTTGGCCGAACCTGCTTCAAGGCAGCCAGCAGCACAGGAGCCACCGGAGGTTTTCGGAGGTAATGTACGGAGGCCCCATACTTGATAGGAAAAATCAGTACCAGGGTGTTTTCGAAAGTATGAGATAGCGGAAGAATAGAAAGAAAACGATCGGTGGGGACAATATTTTGGATCATCCAGCATTGCTGCGCTGTCCAGACAATATTTTTATGGCTCAGCATGACTCCCTTTGATTTGCCTGTAGTGCCTGAGGTGTAAATAATGGTGGCCAAATCCTGCTCATCAATTTTCGCATATTCAAACTGCGATTCGTCCATCTTTTCCCATACCGGACGGATGGAATCTGATAGTGGAATGAAATCTTCTATGAGGATCACAATTCCTCCTTCGCCAGGTTCCAGTTTGCTGCGTAATGATTCTGAAACAAATATTGCACTCACCTGGGCATGATCTAGGATGTTCTTTATTTCATGGGGATGAAAGTCAGGAAGAATGGGAACAACAACCGCACCTATAATGGTGACGGCGAAAAATGCAATGCCCCATTGGGGCATATTCAGGCTAAGAATAGCTACCCGGTCTCCCCTTTTAATCCCAAGGGCCTGAAGTTGAAGCGCCGCCCTCTTAACCTCTACTTCCAATTGAGCATAGGTCCTGGTGTCTTCTTCCCCGGCAAATACCAATGATTGATTATTGGCAAAGTCTTTGAAACTGGCCTGCAACATGGAGGTAATAGTCAAGAATTCCAATTTTCCCATAAATGCTCTTTAAATAATTAATGGTCATTTTTTTCAGAATAAAACAAAGGAAAGATAAAAAATATTTCCGTGAGGTTAATTTTTATTAACGGCTATTAAATATTTAAAGCCTCCCGGTATTTGTCTTCCGATATTTTAATTTCAGGGTGTCGAAATAGCGTTTTTATTGTTTTATTAATCTTCTGTATAAAATAAGCCGAGCAATTTAGAAACGCTTTATAGTCCATAAATTGAGGTTTAGTACAGGGCCAGCGAAATCTGAAATAATGATAAATTATAGTTGTAAAATATCCTTTAAAGATATAAATTTGGAAGTAAATGAACAGACCTCAAATCATAGAAAAAACAGCTGCTTTTATAGCCCATGAATTTGCCTGGGAAGGGAGTGGTCATGATTGGTTTCATGTTGACCGTGTACGTCGTTTATCGCTACACATTGGACAAGTCGAAGGTAGTGAACCATTTATTACAGAAATGGCTGCTTTGTTGCATGATCTTGACGACTGGAAAATAACCGGAGATCAATCCCATCTCCCGCTAAAAGCAAAGAAGTGGCTCCTGGAGATGGAAGTGGAGGCTGATGTTTCTGCTGCAATTTTACATGTAATTGAGGATGTTTCTTACCAGGGAGCAGGTATAGAAACCCCTGTCAGGTCAGTTGAAGGGGCTGTTGTTCAGGATGCAGACCGGCTGGATGCCATTGGGGCTATCGGCATAGCACGTACATTTGCCTATGGGGGAAATAAAAACAGGCTTATCTACGATCCTGCGATTGCACCTGTTTTGCATACTGACTTTCAGTCGTATAAAAATAGTACTGCTCCCACGGTCAACCATTTTTATGAAAAACTGTTGCTGTTAAAGAACCGAATGAATACGCTTACGGCCAAATCAATGGCAGAACAAAGGCACGGGTTTATGGAAATTTACCTGGAGCAGTTTTTTAATGAATGGGAAGCTAAAATTTGATAAACAACTTACAATTATCCCGATGATGAAAATTGAACACATTGCCATTTGGACACGCGATCTGGAAGGAATGCGTAATTTCTATACCCATTATTTTGATGCCGTGTCTGGTTCCGGTTATTACAACCATTCCAAGGAATTCAGGTCCTATTTCCTTACCTTCGCTGGGGAATGCCGTATCGAACTGATGGAAATGCCTGCCGTTTCTGCCAATAAGAATGACTACCACAAACACACTTCAGGCATTGCTCATTTTTCCTTTAAGGTGGGTACCCGGGAAAGGGTAGATCAAATCACTGACCTTTTAAGGGAGGATGGATTCGAAATAATAAGCCCGGGAAGAATGACAGGTGACGGTTACTATGAGAGTGCCGTTTTTGATCCTGAAAAGAACCGCATAGAAATTATGGCATAGGAATTTAGTTCCAGGTTCAAGTTTCAATGCACTTAGAAATTCTAATTTTGCCACAAAGCCACTAAGGCACAAAAGAATTCACCACAGATTACACAGATAAATACAGATTGAATAATAATAATAATCTGTGTTTATCTGTGTAATCTGTGGTGAATTACTTTGTGTCTTAGTGGCTTTGTGGTAAATCGACTACTGGATACTGATCACTTTCTTTAGCTGTTCATTTTTGTGCAAAGTAATTTTCTGCCGCATAACTCAGTTGCCCGTACCATTCCTCTCCATATTTGCGGATCAATGGCTCTTTCAAAAACACATACAGGGGTAATTTTTCACTCTTACCACATTGACGACCCGGTTTGCAGATATCGATTTGCTGGTAGTTGACGGCATCGAATCGTTTGTATTCTGTAATGCGGATAGGAAACAGATGGCAGGAAACAGGTTTGCGGAATTTGGTTTTACCCTCCAGATAGGCTTTTTCAATGCCACATTTCAAAATGCCTTTTTCTTCGTAGGTATAGACACATTGCTGGTTTTCAACCAGCGGAGTCACAAGGTCTCCTTCGAAATCGATCACTGCAAAACCCTGTGCCTTGATCTCGGCCTGATGCGCTTCTGAGATATAAGCCTGAACTTCAGGGTAGGCTTCTTCAATGGCTTTTGCTTCTTCCACCGTAACGGGAGCTCCCGAGTCACCTTCAACACAACATGCTCCTTTGCATTTTAATAAATCACAAAGGAATTGTTTCTCTAAAATATCAAGGCTGACAATGGTACGTCCAATTTCAAGCATACAGGAATAAGTTTCAAGTTTCAAGTTCAAAGTTTAAAGTTCAACGTTGCATTCCGATCTGAACGTAACTTTAAACTTTAAACATTGAACTTTCAACTGTTTTTATTTTTCAATTAACACGTTTCCAGTCATTTCCGGCGGTATCTCCAAGCCCATGATGGAAAGCAGGGTAGGAGCCACATCAGCCAGGATGCCGTTTTTGATCCTTGCATTTTTGTTTTCTGATACGTAGATGCAGGGAACCGGATTCAGAGAATGGGCTGTGTTGGCCGATCCGTCAGGGTTGATCGCGTTGTCGGCATTTCCATGATCGGCAATAATGATGATTTCATAACCGCCTTTCAAAGCAGCTTCAACGACTGCTTTTGTACAACTGTCAACCGCTGAAATTGCTTTCACGATGGCTTCATAAACGCCCGTGTGTCCAACCATATCGCCGTTGGCAAAATTCAGGCAAACAAAATCTGCTGACTGATTGAGCAATTCAGGGACGATCAGGTCGCGTACCATTGGAGCCGACATTTCGGGTTGTAAATCGTAGGTTGGAACCTTGGGTGAGGGAGCCAGCAATCTTTTTTCCCCTTTAAATTCTTCTTCGCGGCCACCACTGAAAAAGAAGGTGACATGGGCATATTTCTCTGTTTCTGCAATGCGGATTTGTTTCAGTCCTGCTTTTGAAACAATTTCACCCATCGTATTATTCAGGTTCGGCTTGTCGAAAATGACGTTGATATTTTTGAAGTCGGCTTTATAGTTGGTCATCGTGTACCACTGCAAAGGCATGGTCTTCATTCCAAACTCGGGAAGATCCTGCTGTGTAAAGGCGATGGTGGTCTGGCGAAGACGGTCGGTTCTGAAATTAAAACAGATCACCACATCATTTTCCTGAATGGTTGCCAGCGGTTTGCCGTTTTCATCCACCATTACAATGGGTTTCATGAATTCATCGGTCACCCCGGCATCGTATGATTCCTTAACTGTTTTCAGCAGGTCTGTCGAGGGGGTCCCTTTTCCTTGGGTATATAAATCGTAAGCCAGTTTAAAACGGTCGTAATTTTTATCCCTATCCATTCCAAAATAGCGGCCAATCAAGGAAGCAAATTTACCGTTGGTCCCTTGAAGGTTTTTAAGATCCTCTTCCAGGAATCCCAGTCCAGAGCGCGGATCGGTGTCGCGGCCATCTGTCAGGCCGTGAATAAAGGTGTTTTTTAAGCCCATATCCGTACCGATCTGGCAAAGGGCAATCATGTGTGCACTTAAGGCATGGACCCCGCCAGGGCCAATTAAACCGATCAGGTGAACGTTTTTATTGTTTTCCTTTGCATAAGTAAACGCTTTGACGATCTGGGGCTCTTTCCAAAGCGATTTGTCGCGGATCGACTTTGTAATCTTAACCATGTCCTGGTACATCACCCGGCCGGCGCCAATGTTCAGGTGCCCTACTTCGGAGTTGCCCATTTGTCCATCGGGTAAACCCACATTTTCGCCACTGGTAAGCAGTTGTGAATGGGGATAATTGGCATTTAGGTAATCCATGAAAGGGGTTGGTGCTGTTGCAATTACGTCTCTTTCCGAACCATCGCCGATTCCCCAGCCATCGAGGATCATTAAAAGTGCTTTTTTATAGTTTGCCATAACTTAAATCCAATTTAAATAATAAACCATTTGAGACGCAAAAGTATCTTTTTTTCAACAGGTTTTTAAATAAAGCTGAGGCTCATTGAGTTGAATTAACAATTCCGTATAGATGGGACAAATAAAACACCCCTGGCCTTATTCATAGAACATTCAAATGAAGGCCTTTGTTTCTCAACTGAAAAGAATACAAGCTTAAATTAGAATTGGTAGTGTTGTGTCTCAGCTAAAATGGCACGTTCGGCTTCTGGCTATTGGCTTCTGGCTACTGTCTTTTTGCTGCTAGCCAGCAGCCGAACGGCCATTTTAGCTGGGATGCGACATTAGTTGATCGATCCCTAAGCCTGAAGGTGCAATAATAGCTGTATAGCATTGCTTAACGTTATTCGAAAATTATTCGAAAGTTATTCGAAGCCTATTCGTAGATTGTTCGAATACCTTCGAACTACCTTCGAACTACCTTCGAACTACCTTCGAACTACCTTCGAATAACCTTCGAATAACCTTCGAA
>DMFR01000170.1:16152-19423 GCA_003450125.1 Prolixibacteraceae bacterium
CCTTCGAACTACCTTCGAATAACCTTCGAATAACCTTCGAATATCTTTCGAGGACGATCGTACAAATTTATAAGTTTTAGGGTGTTTTGAAAGGGGGCAATTATTCCAATATCCAATTGTTATTCGGAAATCGATATCTCGTTTTCAAAAACATTTCAATTAAGAATAACTATGCTGAAAGTGTATAAATAAAAAAATCAACCTTTTAACCTCATTCCTGAATTTTAGGAATGAGGTTAAAAGGTTGATATTTAGTGCATGAACAAGGAAAGATAGATGGCAGGTCTATGACGAATGATCAAGGCCAATGACGAAGTTTTAGATATCTACCACCACGCCAAGGTTTCCGCTAAATAATGTCCTGGAAGAAGGAGCCACGACCCCGCTGTTGTTGCTTTTCCATCCTGTATGAGCCACTCCCAAGCCGCCATTCAGGTGAAAATAATTCAAGCCCAGGAGATGGAACTTGCGCACTTTCCAGTCAAACTTAAAATCCGAAAGAACGGTCCAGTCATAAATGCCGTCCTTAGTAAAGTTTAACAGCGGATACTGGTAGATGTCATCACCCCTCTGCCAACGGTATACATCACCATAGATCTGGTAAACATTATCGCTTGCCAAATCATTGGTACCGTGAATGATCAGCTTATTGTCGAGTGAAAGAATTAAATCGGGAACGGCAATATTGACCAGCGACCAGTCGATTTCTCCTGAATTGGGAGGAAGATAAAAGCCCAGGTTAAACCCGTCATGGGTATAGGTCATATCCAGTGGGCGAGTGGTAAAAGTGTTAAACCTGGCATCCGGATAATGGGTATAAACGAAGGGGGTAACGCGTGTATATTTTAACGTTGAAGTGGTGCCCGGGAGCAGGTGGGACAAGAGGGCGGTTTTTAATCCCAACTGCCAGGCATACCGGTTTCGGGGCATCCGCAGCAAGGGGCCGGACTTGGTGAAACTGAATTCATCGTTATAGAAACTAAGCCATGTTTTTCCCACTTTAGGTATTCGCAAAGCGATGTCCAGGGCCATTGAAAGATTGTCGTAATCGCCCACTTCAACTTCTGAAAAGTGGGAAAATACAAAGGGCATCAAGTAAGATATTTCGAACCTCTTGGACCAGATATTCCCGGCAGAGGCAGAAATCTGAAGCCATTTGGAAGGGGTGAATTCCAGCAGATGGAGCGTAAACAGGTTTTGGGAATCCCCTAGATCATATCCATAGATGCTTTTTTTATAGTCTGAACCTTGATTGGCATAAGAAAACAAAGAGCCTGTCAGGTAAGAATATCTAAGCCATTTGGTGGGTTCCAGCTTCAGTTCAATGCCGGGGAAACGGCGGGCTGTGGAGGAGAGCACCATATTATTGTCATCGTGGCCCCATGCCCTGTGTTGATTGTTCATGCTGAACTGGACCGCGCCCTTTAACCAACTTGCATTTAACTCGGTATAATAAATCAATCCAACAGCCATCTTTTGGGTGATATCGGATTGCCCGGGAGTCTTATCCGAAATCTGGGTATGGGTATACAGGGTTTCATAATTGAACTGATAGGGCAGGTAGGCATACCCCACAGACTGGTAGGGGAAATTGACCTGCCCATCTTTGGTGTAAGACTGGTAAAATAGATCAGGGGCCAGCCTCTCAATGGCCGGTCCCATGGAGGCACTAAAGGAAAGATGCTCCCCCAGATCGCCCGCAATATAAGGCAGCAATTTCGAACTGGTAGACCAAGTGCCATCTTTACCGATACCGGTACGGGCCGTTGTCTCGCCTGCCAAACCAACAAGGCCAAATCCAACTTCAGAGGCCTGTTTATAGATCTGGATGCCATTGGATTCCCTTGACAGGTCGTTGAGGTAGCTGGTTACCACTTTCTTTTCTTTTTCCGACAGCTGATTTTCCGACAGGAGCTGATTCAACAGCTTCAGGATCACTATCTTGGTGTACGGTTTTGCCTGGGGCAGGAATTTGATTTCACCCGATGCTTCATAGTAATCCAATATACGGTATACCGAATTGCTGAGTGGTATTATTTTATTCTTTAACCTTACCTGTTCATAGCTTTCAGGGTTTTCACCCTTCATCAGCTCAGGTGATTGGGCATGGACATTGTTTAAAAAAAAGACAAGAAGTAGAAAAAGTGTATAGACTATCTTCATTTGTACTAATTTGTATGAATTGAGACTCCCCCAAAAAATAATTCTTCGCCACAAAGTCACGAATGTACAAAGGTGCATAAAGGTCATGATATTCAACCTCTATTTTCAGATTACTTTTTACCATACCGTATGCACAATAACAGGATTCCTACCTGATAACACAATCTGGGTAAGAAGAAGAAATCTCTATTTTAGATAGTACAGGACAAAATAAATTTGTAAAATTATTGATTGAGGTACCACCTGTATAGTTTTTGAATTCCTTCCTCAATTTCAATCTGATGGTGCCAGCCCAAGGCATGAAGCTTGGATGGATCAGTGAGCTTGCGCATGGTGCCGTCAGGTTTGGAGGTATTAAAAACAATCTGACCATTAAACCCAATAGAGGATTTGATCAGATAAGCCAACTCGCGGATGGTGATCTCCTTTCCTGTTCCGATATTGATATGCGAATTACGTACTTCACAGGTATTGGATTGCACGGATTTAGACGGATTACACGGATTGACATCCTGGAAGTCAATGTTTTCCATTAAAAAGACACAGGCATCGGCCATTTCTTCACTCCAGAGGAATTCACGAAAAGGTGCTCCGGTTCCCCATAGCTCAACGGATACTTCGGGAAGATGAGAGGGGGAGAGGGTGAGAGAGGGAGAAGGGGAGAGGGTGAGAGTGGGAGAAGGGGAGACATTGGGAAGATGAGAAGGGGAGACGGTGGAAGAGGTGCTGATCCCATATTTTTTTAAAATAGCCAGAACCTTCTGCTCATGTTCTTCCTTTCTCACATTCTCACTTTCTCCTTTTCTCACATTCTCCTTTTCTCCACTTCTCACATTCTCACTTTCTCCAGAAATCCCTTCAATAGGCCTTTTGTTCAGGTCTTCACGGATGGCCTGCCAGTTGTTTTCTTCAAGGCATTTGCCAAGATGCATTTTGCGCAGCATGGCCGGAAGAACATGTGATTTCTCCAGGTCAAAATTGTCATTGGGCCCATAAAGGTTGGTAGGCATTACCGAAATGAAGTTGGTGCCATACTGAAGGTTGTAACTCTCGCACATCTTGATGCCTGCAATCTTGGCAATGGCATAAGGCTCATTGGTATATTCCA
>DMFR01000170.1:19544-22540 GCA_003450125.1 Prolixibacteraceae bacterium
TGCAGGTAGGCTGCATGGATCACGTTGTTCTGGATCATCAGGTTTTCGTAGATGAACTGTCCACGGTAGGTGTTGTTGGCAACAATGCCCCCCACCTTGGCAGCAGCCAGGATGACATACTCGGGCTTTTCCTTCTCGAAAAAGGCATTCACGGCACGAGGATCCATCAGATCCAATTCACTGATTGACCTTCCTAAAAGGTTCATGTATCCTTTTGACTGAAGGTTTTTCCAAAGCGCTGAGCCTACTAAGCCCAGATGGCCGGCTACGTATATTTTACTGTTGTGGTTCATGTTTATGTATATTGATTACACGGATTGTAACGGATTACACGGATTTGTGTAGTGTATGAATGAAACGTTTCCATTTCAGACTTGATTCACCAAAATTCACCAATAATCCAACTATTAGTCCAGTTGCACTAAGGTAATTAATCGTTTGATCAAAATTGCTTCGATGTAAAAAAGTTGCAGCTTTTATTTCAAGTATGATCGAATCATAACAGACGAAATCTGCGACAAAGAATTTATTAAGCAACTCACCTTCAAAAGTAATAGGAAGTTTTTTATGACGAACAAAAGGAATCTGCAATTTGCGAAATTCCTTTTCCAATGCTTCCTGGTAAACCGATTCAAGGAAGCCATTACCTAAAGCTTTGTGGACATTTATACATGCACCTATTATTTTGTAGGTTTCCTGTTCAAATTGCAGCGCCATCCGTGTAATCCGTTTTAATCCGTGTAATCTTTTTATTCAAAATAATTCATTGTCCGATACCCGCCCTCCCTGAGCCAGGCATCTTTTTTCATCAGCTTGATGTCCGACTGCATCATGTCAGTGACCAGTGCCTGGAGATCATATTCAGGTTCCCAGCCCAGAATGGTCTTTGATTTGGTTGGGTCTCCTATCAACAGATCCACTTCAGTGGGGCGGAAATACTTGGAATCCACTTCAACGATTTTATATGGAGCCATGCGTGATTTGATTCCTCCCAGGTAACGGTCACCCACTTTTTCGATGAATAATCTTTCATCAATTGCTGTGATTGATCCTTTTTCATTGGCGCCTTCTCCCGTAAAGCTGATTTCAAGACCAATTTCTGCACAGGACAATTTAATAAAATCACGTATAGAAGTGGTGACACCTGTTGCAATGACATAATCATCAGGTACGTCCTGCTGAAGGATCAGGTACATGGCCTTTACGTAATCCTTGGCATGACCCCAGTCCCGTTTGGAGGACAGGTTTCCCAGGAACAGCTGGTCCTGCATGCCCAGGGCAATGCGGCTGATGGCCCGTGTAATCTTACGGGTTACAAAGGTTTCCCCCCTGATGGGTGATTCATGGTTAAACAAAATGCCGTTTGAGGCATGAAGCTTGTAGGCCTCACGATAATTGACCGTGATCCAGTAGGCATACATCTTGGCCACGGCATAGGGTGAACGGGGATAAAAGGGAGTTTTTTCTGTTTGGGGTACCTGCTGCACCATTCCGTACAACTCGGAGGTGGAAGCCTGGTAAATACGGGTTTTTTCTACAAGACCAAGGAGCCGTACAGCTTCAAGGATTCGTAAAGTGCCCAGTCCATCGGCATTGGCGGTATATTCAGGGGTTTCAAAGCTCACGGCCACATGGCTCATGGCTGCCAGGTTATAGATTTCATCGGGTTGTGTTTCCTGGATAATACGCGTCAGGTTCATGCTGTCGGTCAGGTCACCGAAATGGAGCTTGAAATGCTGGTTTTCCACATGCGGATCTTCGTAGATATGGTCGATCCTTTCGGTATTAAACAAAGAACTCCTTCGTTTGATGCCGTGCACCCTATATCCTTTTTTCAGCAGGTATTCACTTAAGTATGCCCCGTCCTGACCGGTAACACCGGTAATTAATGCAGTTTTCTGTGCCATTGATGGGAAGTTTATATTTAATGCAAAGATATATGTTTAAATGGTCATTTAAGAATAACTAAGTTCAGAAAATTAATTAAGAAAACCAAGTTGATTCCACAAAGGCGGGGGCTATTCATACGTCAAAACGAAAATTATTGGCGTGTTAGGGATCAATTGACGAATCCGGCTACTGCCAGCCAGTAACTATTAGCCAGATTCGTTATTTTAACTGAGACGAGGCACCATTGTCGAACTTGGCAATTATGAATCCTTTTTCTCTGTGTTTGAATATTCCTTTTTAGTTGTCCGCAATGTAAAGGCTTCAAATTTTCCTGTTATCAATAATACCAGGCAGGAGATGAAAAGCACAGGTAATAAAATAAGGAATGAAATTATCTCCAGTACAAGATTCACCAATGGTTTATACAAACTGGTAAAATGGAGTTGCCCCATTTTCGGAAACTCAATTGGTCCAAAAAGTTTAAACATTGATACGCCATTGGAAAGAGAATGGGCTATGGAAGTATTCTCTTTGATAGTTAAAGAACGTCGAATAATGCTTTCAGGATTCATAGCTTAAAGGTTTGGTTAGGTTATAGTTGATGTTCGAATTCAATTAACTAAAGATAAAAAAAATAAGAATATGAATTTACGAAATGCATTAAAATACGAATTGTCGTGTTACAGCTAAAGGTCGCTTCCTGTAACGGTAGGTATGGGGACTCGCAATGAAGCTCCGAATGTAAGTTGTACAAGTCAGAAGCGTCTCAATAGCTGTAACACGACAAATTACACGAATTAATTCTACTTTAACAGATTTTAAACCAGGACGAATTACACAGCCTGTTTTAGCTCAAAGTGCAGCGGACCGGTCACATTTGTTGTAACCTGAGTTCCAGATAAGCAAAACTTTGAAAAAGAAGCCTATTTTCTAAAATAGTGCTGGGCAATTTGCTCTCCCATGGCTATTGTGCAAAAAACCTTCCGGACGAGACACATTGCCAGAATGAAAACCTGGCTTTATCATCCTTATCAATTTCAAATCAATTGGAATACATGGGCTTTTGCAAAGTTATTGAAGTTATTGCAGCTATTGCAGCTATTGCA
>DMFR01000444.1:0-13351 GCA_003450125.1 Prolixibacteraceae bacterium
AAGTTGTGATAAAGAGAATTAAGTTGTGATAAAGAGAATTAAGTTGTGATAAAGAAGAAAGAAGATTTATTAATATCTAATGAAGATTTAATAATGTCTAAACAAAATTTATTAGTGTGGAAGGAAGATTTAAATTAAGAAGAAACAAAAAATTACCACATGTCAAGAAAAAAAGCCATTGACTCGATTGATATTGAGATTTTGAATATTCTGCAAAAAGACGGACGAGTATCCAATCGTGAAATAGCAGCTCAGATAGGATTATCTGAAGGTCCGACATTAACGAGGGTACATAAGTTGATAGAAAAGGGAGTGATCGAGACTATGTCTGTTGTTGACCTTTCCTTTTTAAATTTAAAGTACCAAACCTTTATAGAAGTCAAAATTACTGAGGATCATAAAGATGAATTTGTAGAAAAGGCTTTACAACTGCCAGGATTATTAACACTCACAAGACTTGAAAGGCAAGTTCAGGAAACCTATGGGACAAAATATAACACATTAACTCTTAGCTTTGCCCACGCTTCAGAGAAAGCCTTTGAAAAAACAGCTATCCAATTCATTAGAGATGTCAATTATCCAGTTGAATACCAGGTTTTTAAGATTATGGAGAATATTAAGTCAGTACCGACCATAAATATAATGGAAGGAGATTTAAAATAAATAAGGATAAGGGGAGGCAGGGATGCTTCCCTTTTTTTTACCACCGTTACTTACCTATAGTTACTATCATCCCCATACCAGGGTAAAAGACTTTGATTTTTCATCTTGTTTAAAAAGTCTACGTATGGGGCTACAAATGGAATACCTTTTTGGAAGTCATTTAAGCCCCTTAGATCGCCTCTCTGGGTATAAAGCTTGCTGATATCCCCTCCGCTTACTCCGTACATTACAATTGCGCCCATCATGGTCCCGAAGCTTGTTCCCATATTAGATACCCTTGTAAGAGCTACAGGCATCAATTGACTTGGGTTACGGATAATATCCAATGGATTGTACAACTGGGTTGGATTATCTACAAAGTACCGTTTCCAGAACTTTTTGGTAGTATCATCATCATCCGTATCCTGGAACATCAGTGCATAGGCTAAATAGGTCGAAGCAAAGAATGCAGCCGTTAGCATTGCATCAACCATTGCCTGATATCCTTCAGGGTTAGTGCGTTTTAAATTTTTCCATCTGTACTCATTGTACATGTTCCCGGCAGTAAAGGTGGCAAGAACAGCTTTTCCAATTAGCCAATACCTTCCTTCTACAATCCTTGCGTGCCATTCGTAAGTAGGCAGTCCTTCATGGTTGTCCATTAACTTTTTATAATACCCTAACTGATCATCCTGCTTGGTTGAAGACAAGCCTACAAACAGTAGCCTGTGTAAATACCTTTTCAGGGAGTTGAATGTTTTACCGTAGGCGTAAACCTCTATTGCTGCCAATTCTTCCCGCCTGTACGATCCTTGCTGATTTTCGTATACACGCTTCATTTTATAAATTTCGTGTGAGGATAACCCCTGCAGAGCCACCTTAGTCTGGTAAGAGCCTGAACCTTCCAGGTAGTATCCACGGGTTCCACCTGTCCATTTTAAAATTGGTTCCCCATGCTCTGCCCCTTCACTTACCTCATAAGCTTGTAGAACTGATCTTCCGTCAGCCAGTTTCATGTGAGACATCTGCGCTCCCAGGATAATGTACGCCAATGCTTCTTCCCCGATAGAGTGCAAAATGAATTGATTGGAAGCATCAAACATCCGGTTTCTGAGCGAGATGAATTCCCGGCTATGCTTGTACATCGAGGCATTTGGATGGTAATCAAACTCTTTAGCGAGCATGTACAGTTTATTTGTACGTAATTTGCCGCTTGCAGCATCTATGGCAAGCTCAGCGTAACGCTTCTCCCCTTCCAAAATATCTTCCAGCGTATAGTCCACGAAGTTACCGTCAATGCCGTTTAGTTTGGCAATAGAACCAACGGCAGCTCTGCGGTGTTCCAGAATCATTCCCTGGATAGCATTTCCGGTGGCGGTGACGGGTTTAAATTGCATCACAACAGTACTTGCCCACTTGTTTAAAAACAGCAGCAGCTTGTCTATTGATACCTCCCTTTCAACACCCCTACTGTCTTTCCATTTCAAGGGTTTGGATGTGTATTTGCTTTGTTTCAATTTACCCTGGATATCCTTGGTAAGAATGTCATCCATAAATGCGGCAGTTTTTACCAACACTTCTTTTTCAGGAGCGCCGAGCATCACGTTTTGAACCCCTTTACCAAAAGCATACACCTTGTCCATGTTCTTTTTGTGTTCCATTGCCTGAATCCAATGCTCGAAAATAAGTTCTATATTATCCGAGTAGTCTTCACTTTCCTCAATGGACATACTGCCTGTAAATTTGATAGGCAGTGCCTGTTTGGATACATCCCACCTCTCATACTTGTTTTCCTCATAAAAAGAAGTTGACCGTTTGAACTGCTCTGCTATGTACTCTTTGGAGAAAGTTCCAACCAGGGAATTTCCACCCCCCAGCTTAAAGCGCATTTCTTCATCGGTAACAGCTATTTTAGGCATAAAGCCATAGAATAAATCTACTTTATCAGAGGCATTGGAATAACGGTTCAGCAGTTCCAAATGATTATACATTTTGGTTCCTGTCTTATCTGCCACTTCCATTACCCCTTGTTTCAGATAGGCATCTGGACCCTCAAAGTAGCTTGCAATAGTATCGTTCATGTAGTCAAGCAGCTTTCGCTGGTTCTCACTCAACTCAGTATACGCTGCCCCATCGTGTTTAGTGATAAACCGTTTGATTTTGTTCCTTCCCGGTCTGGTGTCAACTTTCATTGCCCAGGAGTACATGGGTTTGTAATTACCAGTCATTATCCCCATCTGCCTCCAATTGGTGAACCCCTGTTTCGTTGCCATTTCATCCATAACAGGGTTCAGAAGATACTGAAAGATATTAAATTTGTGCTGGACCTCTTTGGTAGTTACAGCCATCCATTTGTTACGGAAGGTATGCCATACCCTTACAAGCGGATTGTTTATATCCCCCGCATTGCCAAACACGGAAGCGAACATTCCGATGTCAGTTTTGGCATCCAATGCCCCTTTTAGTACAATGTCCTTATCCTTTTCAAGTTCGGCAACTTGCCATATCAACAGCTTATACCTGTCCGTATCCCTCTGGTCAATAACTGTAATGCCATTCTTAACCACTTTTCTATCTAAAGCAGCGATACCTTCTGTAGAAGCGTCAATTCTCGCCTGGTATCCGATCAGCTCTCTTTCTTTTATATCCTTGATCTGATCAACAGTCTTACCCTGTTTAATCATATCATTTATCGAGGTAGAGCTGTAAGATGAATATTCGGAAGCCAGGAATAACTTTCCATTCTTGTTTACTTTGCTTAGGATATCAGAATCTATTCCTGCCTCCATTAAAGCCTGGGGGTCATTAAAGAACTGCTCGATCATCGGAATGTATGAATCTACTTCAACATGTGCCGTAGGGTCTTCTTTCAAGGCATCCCATTCGTTCGGCACCCATCCCACTTGTAGGGAACGGAATTGCATTTCCGGGTTGTTCATTTTCAGCAGTACCGCATAAAGGGCAATCTGCAGCTTAGCCCTTTCCTTTGGATTATCGGTAATGGCTTTTATCTGGTCCCCATATTTTAACAGGGCAACAAAGAAGCTGTTATTAAATGCCATCCCTGATTTCCAATCCACGATACTAAACAGTTTGTCAGGATGTTCCACCAGCATATCAATAGTCCCGCCCCATTTGACGAACTCATTGAACACGGTTACTTCTGATTTTACCTTGTCCCTTTCTTCTTCCGGTAAAGTGGCATCAAGATTTACTCCGTATTTAATCAACAGTTGTGGAGCAATGGATTCTACCCAATCGTATTCCCAGGATTTCAATAGTCCTTTTTTATTGACCTGGGTAACTTCAGCTTCAAGTTGGGACCTTAAATGAGGATTGATGGCTAACTGGATCATCTTATGAACCAGGGTTCCTTTGATACGGCTTTTTTCGTAGATATCCTCCAGTCTTTCAACATACTGATCGTAACTCAGGGCATTGCCATTGGGTACGTCAGTATCGAGTAGGGTATCATGCGGAAGGTCTCCCCATTTTCTATCTCCCATATCCTGAGCCATGCTCTTTTCTTTGGATCTTAATTTGCGGGTAATGAACTTTTCTATCACGCTCGAAATGCGCATAATTAATCCACCTGTTGTGAGCGTGTAGTTATCTGGCTCAGTGCCATCAGCATTCAGAACTATGGTAGCCTCTTTTCCTTTTGTTTCGATGTCATCTATCAGGGAGTCATGTGATTCATTTGAAGCCAATCTACCCATGTCAATAGCGCCTTCCCCTTGCTGAAAGATAGCTGCCAGTTCAGTAATGGTGATTGTTTGGATAGTATCTCCATTGATTTTACCCAGGCTATCTGCAGATATCATCCCACCTTTTTCAATCAATTCTTTCACGTAGGTAGAAATGCTTGCCCAAAGTCGTTTCAGGAATCTTTCCAACGTTCCACCGAAGCTTGCTTTTTCTGAGGAGCTGAGAGCTGCAGCATACTGCCCTGCAAGGGTAACGATTGCTTCTTTTATCTGCTCGGATTCAGAACGTGATTTGTATAGTCTTCTCACTGTAGCCAATACTTCTGATGCCCTCTTGTTGTCCGGGTTTTTAATCTCGGCTACAAGCCCTGCAAAGACTTCTTTGTTTCGAGTCTCCAACAGGTCAACAAATGGATGAATAAACTCATGGAAAGGTGTATCCTCTTTTACTTTATCAGAATTGATGTACACGGTATTATCAGCAAATGCCCCATGCTTTTCTTTGCCGGGGAATTTCACCAACATTTCTTCGTTGGTCTTCAGCTCGTAACTGATCCCGGTACGATTTGAAAGCTTGTCCAGTATCTTCTTTAAAGATTTGTATGCCCCGCTTCTACGGCTTGAAATATCAACAGGTTGTGACACGAAATCCTGAATCTGGATAGTTTCTGCTCTTGGCGCATTTGCTCTTTCAAATTGAATGGAATCCTGTAGTTTCTTGGTTACTTTAAAGTACCCAATATTCAGCCGTAAAGGGTCTTTGGTTTCTGTTACAGATATCGTGTCCCCTTCCGAAATATCCTTACTATTGGTAGCAATGTCGGCTATATTTTCCATGTGAGCTACCTTGAAATTTTTAACCTTTGGATTAAACCTATCCTCTATGCTGGATGGTATGTATCCATTGTAGAAGAAGTTTTGGTTTTCTTTCCCGATCTCTAAATACAAGGCATATTTTCCTGACGGGTCCTCATAGCTTTTCCAATAGAATATCCCAACCATACTGTCATGGAAGTCATCCAACCGGATAAGGGGGTCAAAGGTTGAATTCTCTGATACTCCCGATACCATAACATCGTAATGGTTCTGGCTATTGGCATCGTACTTGCCCCAACTAAGCTGCTTGGATGTAGTGCGTATATTTTCAGGGTTTTTAAGTAAGAACTCTATTGCAAAATCAGTGAAAGTTCTTTTGGAATAGTCCTGGTTTGCTATCGCTTTTCCGTATGCTGCATCTACGGGTCTAAGAAGCTGGGCAGGGAAAATGAGAGAGAAGTTCTTGGTTCCGAACTGTAAGCCATATCTTAACATGGCATAGCGCAAAAGATTGGTCTGCACCGCAGAGAATCCTGACTCATTTGTTTTCCCAATTGCTTTTGTTTCCAGGTTATAGCTTACCTCACTTAGCTTGTTAAACCACTCCCTAAGTTCCAGAATGTCATCATACTCCATGTTGTGAATACCTGGCATCTGTAGGTGTTTCCCTGTAAAGTCTTTGGTTATGGCAAGAGCTTCCAGAAAACGATTGTCGGTAAGATTGCTTTTTAAAATGTCTATCATGTCTGTCATGTGCAACATGAATGCCGCTTTTCCATACAGCATAAACCCAGTCTTTGGATTTATAACAGGTGGCATGGAATCGTACCCATTAAACTCAGGGTCCCATTCAAATTCAGGGGTATCTTCCAATGTAGAGAGCATGAATTCCTGATAGCTTTCCTTGATATTGGCTGTCAGATCCTCTTTGGATACGTTAGCCTTTATCATAGCGGAAACTTTTTCTACCATTAACTCTACTTCCGTGGAATGAATTTTAAACATTGATTGAAGTCTGCCCCAAAGCGACATCAGCACATTGTCATTCTGTTTGATTTGAGGGTTAACTTCCATGAAATTAGGCATTTCAAGTGGAAAACTGTCAAGTACCTTTCCATCTTCGTCGAAGATTCTACTTCGAAGGTTCAACAGTTTCTGCATATCAACATCAGTGACGGGCAGAGAACGAATGATATTCAGATAAGAGGCAAGGCTTGATATGGATTCCCCGATTTCATTTAACCGGGCGTAAGCCAGAGCGTAATCAGCCATTGCGTTAATCAATTCCTGATTTTTAGAGTTAATAATATCCTGAATAGTTCTAATACCCAGTTCATCACAAAGCTTCAGCCATTTTTCCAGCTCTGCCTGGTTAAGTTCTATTGCCTCTTTATTTTCGCCTTTAATCCCTTTTTTATCATCTATTAGAATGCTGCCTTTAGCCGCTTTAACCATTGAAGTTTTACTCACCTTGCCTGAGTCTGGAACTCCCGAATGTATGTTTTCAACGGGGATGCCAAATTTATCAGCCAGGAATTGTTGCCTCCCCTGAGCATTTGATACCAGGGTAATATTGGCTGGATCAATCTCTCCCCTTGCAATTTTATCCTGCAGGTCTTTACCCAGTGTAGTAAGGGTGACATCTCTTTGGAAGGCTCCTATTTGGCTGTCATACACCTCAGAGTCAAAGAAGAAACTTTCCGGTCTGGATTTCCCTTCCAATGGTTCAAACTCCATTCCCTCGATGGTAGCTGTTGTATTTAACAGGGTATCATCGACATCAAGGATATACTTTTGCCCTGGCTTCAGATCGTAATTTGCTACTGCCATTGCTTTACGTGCCCCCTGAAGGGTTTTCATAGCAGTGTTTACCTCGAATTTGGTTCTCATCCTGTTGGCATGTTTCATAAAGGGGAGAATCAAAAACCTGTTTGAAGTTTCCATATCCACACCTAAAGCCCGAAGCGCAATTGTGGTTTTAAAGGTATGCGTTCCGATATTCAGCCGTGGAAGTATCTGTAGCTTCACATTATCAATAGCCGAGTTCAGCAAACTATCCAGTGACGACCACAAGTTCATCAGTTTTCCCCTGCCTTCTTTTATCCTGGTCAGTGGTTTTCCGTTGAATGTAAGCTGAACATCGGAAGGACGTTGTTTTATCGTTGGGGTTGTTCCCTTTTTTACCCCCTTGGTAATGGTGCCATCTTCATTGGTTGTCTGGGTGACATCCTGATTGGATCTGATCCCTAAAGCCAATCCTTTCATGCTCTGGGCAAATGCTCCGGTTCCATCCAATCCGGCAAAGGAAGATTCGAATGCCCTGAAATTATCCAATGGATTACTGAGGTCATAATCCTGCTTTGCATTGGGCGTTAACGCCTCTATCGCTTTGATGTCTTTATTGATAGGCTCAAAAGTGATAGGGGAATCCATACGTTTTAGCGTAGGTCCCGGAGCACTGATAGCGGTCAAAAAGGAATTGATAATAACATTTTTATGGTAGGCTTCGAATTCATCTTCTTCCATTTCAGAGGAATCCATATCGGGATCAAACTTCCAATTGCCACTCTTATAATATTTATACCCTGGGTATATGGTTTTATCCCCTTGTTTTACCCACTGTTTTTGAAGCACAAAGAAGGCATCAATATCAAAGTCATGCCCCATAATAGGCATCAGTTCCTTGGGTAAAATGATCATATTATTTTGGGTAGTCTTACCGCTAAGAACCATCGGCTCGGAGAATCCCACTATCTTTAGAGCAACAGCCGAATGAAGTTCTGAAGACGGGATACGGAATGCCAGGGCATCGGCAGAGGATAAAAATACATCCTCCCCGCTTTCGATCCGTTCCCGGACATGAGCTTCAAACTCTTTTGGCAATGCCCCTACAGGAAGTATACACTCAGCAAACCTGTACCCGTTTTCTTTTACTACCTTCAGGGGTTTAGCTGTACTTACCCATCTACCCGGCTCACCTTCATTTACCCCAGGTATAAATCTCTTTTTAGTAATTCCCACATCAGATTGTGCTACCAGTTTTTGTGAATTATTAAAGCGGATCGCAGTCACGCTTTTCTGGAACATGGCAGAAACTTGAGTAAATGCCTGTTTTGCTATCTCAGGGAATTGATTCGATAGCCCGCCTTCCAACAGTTCTACCAGACGCTCTTTTCCAGACCCCACAAGGGATTTAAGTAAGTCTTTTTGGAACTGTTCATGGCTTGTTTCCATCATTTTAGCAAGCCTTCTTTGAAGTATTGCTGCGGTTGCTTTATAGACCTTATCAGCCATCTGGGTGTTTTCTTCCAACACATTCAGGAAGTAAGCCAACTGTGAAGGATAAGCAACAGTCCCGTTAAGAGTATGGTAAGGGTTGTGCTGTAGGCGGTAGAATTTACTGTCCAGGGTTAACATTGAACTCTGGTCAATTAGTAAGTGCCCATTTTCTGCAATCATCTGCTCATAAGTAGCCATGATTTTAGGTCTGCCCTCTTTCATGGAACTGCCGAACCACATTTCATCTGCTTCCATCGCTTCCATATTCTTTCGTATGGCAGCCAATTTAGGATATTGGGCAGCCAGCTCGTCTGTAATTTCCAGGGCTGAACACTTTGCCATTACGGGACCATTTTTAGTAATCCCAAAGTATATTGGCTTAGAGATATGGGTAATTCCGTATTCCTGTCCAAATCCTTTAACAAGGTCTTTGCGGCGTTTGGGTGTTATAAAAACCACGCCATCCGAAGAATCATAACCTTCATCTGAGAACAGTGATAACTGATCTTCCAAAGCCTTTCCTTTGAACCCCATATCTTTCAAAAACTCACTTATTCCATCTACCCCGATATGAACATCCTGTACAGCAATGATTTTGAATTTCTCAGGCATGGCAAATTTATCGTTTACCCTTGCGATCTGACCTGGGGCATGAGCACCAGCGGCACGCTTGATAACCTCGGCTCCATTTTTATAGTAAGCCAAATCCCCCATTGTGAGCTGTACCAGGTTATAGGAATTCAGGTAGTTGTTGGCAACAAAAACGTGCATGATCGGTAGCAGATCTTCTGCGGTGAAGGCATAGGTGGTAACTCCACTTTTACGAACCAGCGCCTGAGTCTTAGCCCCTTGTTTGTTTGCTAATTTTTTGAAGTCATCTACCTGGTCAGGCTCCAGTAATTTTTCGATTGATTTATTTACAAGCCGGTTGTGAAGCGGTATTTTCATATCCACAAATGCGTTAGCCAAATCCAGTGCCATTTGCTTTAATTCGTTTTCATACATTGACCCCGCTATCTCCTTAATCTGAGCACTTGTAAGGGATTTTATCTTACTTTGGGTAATGATCTTACCTTCAAAAATCCCCATTTTTTTAGAGTTGAGTTTATCCAGGTAAGGCTGCATGGCACGAAACAGAATTGTAGAGTCTTCGTCATATACCTCTGCATTTTCTATCTTTTTAAGGATATCGTTTTTATAGGAATCCTTTTTTCCTGTTGATTCATATTGCGAAGGGCGGGATTGTAATTGCCTTATGGTATCTTCCAGACCTGATATAATTCCGGCTTTATTCATTGCCTTGATCTTTACAGCCGGAGCCAATGTACGGGATGCAACAGTGGGGAATGCCTGGGCATAAGTTCCTTCCTTGTTATTATTAAAGCTTAACACGTCCACGAACATACCGTTGAACTGACGCATGAAAAACCCTGTCATACCATCCTCAGAATAGGCAGTATCAATCTGTTTTCCGTGATAGTCGATTGTTTTGGAGTAATCAAAATCATGCCATTCTGTAATAGCATTTACAAGTTGTCCACTTTCGTCCCTTCTTATGAACCTGTTTTGCTTGTAGAAGTCCAAGTTCATAAATGGCAAGCTCTTTTCGAGGTTACGGATATTATTAACCAATTGATTGATGATATACCACGCATTCGAGCCGTTGTGCATGGTGTATTTTTTGGTCTTACCCTTAGAGAAGATAGACTTCGGCTTGTCAAATTCATTGTCCCGGATAAGGGCAGTTGTGATATTATTAACCAGCGAATTTACCGAGTGTGCTACGTCCCTTTCAGGGGCAAACCTGTTTGTGTAAGCATCGTACATTACTTTCTGATCTGCATTTAGGGAATGATAACCTAATGTAGTATCCCCTGTTTGAGCATCGTTCTGTAATTCGGTATGCTTAGGGGCTAACTTCTCAGCCTCTTTCAACTTCTCCTGGGTAAGTACCGATGCTTTACCCTGTGCAAGTTTTTCTTTTCTTAGGTTCGCATTTTCAACATCTACAGCCGTTTCATTGTTAATCACCTGGTAAACCGCTATCTTGTTATCGGATATAAATCCCTTTTTGTTGGGGTCATTCTGCAGGGCTTTTAGTTTAGCCTGAAATCCTTCATACTTTTTCAATTTAGTGTTGTATTCAACGTCCCCTTCGTCTATATTTTTACTGCTGAAACGGATATCATTTGCAATTACCCCCATACCATGAAGTGTATCGTTCACCTTCATAGCAAGTTTGGGGAGTGACAAAGCTTCCAGAAAATCCTTTAGTATCCTCTCATCATTTTTCGGTTTTTCTCCCGCTACAGTCTTCAGTACATTTGCTAAAAGTTTGTCATATTTTCCATTTTCCACCAAATCAGATATCTTGGTACGGATATCCTCCCTGGCTGACTCCCCGATGCCTGCATACTTTGAAGATCTGTAGGATACCACATGGGCAAAATCTTTTTCTTCGATCTGCAGATAATGAAAGTTTGCCTCTTTCAGTGAAGCAAAGTGCATGTATACCGAACTTAGAAGACTTCCCATAACAAGCTGTTGACCGGCAATGGCAACCTCCCTGGAGGTAAGTTCATTTGCTTTCATTATCCGGGCATAAAACTTAAAGGTTTCCTCTCCCTTGTTTCGGCGGGTCTCTTTTCCACTCTTGCCTACATAAAGGGTATCAGATTCAAAATACCCACCTAATTTGTCTGTGTGTTCAGCTTTAAGCCTAATGTCATCTCCTTCAGTATCCACTCCCCCAGGGAATAAGCTTGTAGCATGTGCCCTACTAACAAGGTCAGAAATTGCATTTGCAACCATATAGGCATCACTGTGTTTCGACCATCCCCCTAATTCCAAGCCACGATCTAATAAATTTTTGGTCAAATCATCATTAGAATCCAGACCGGATAATAATTTAGCAGCCAAAACGTATGCCCTTCCAGGACGTATAAACCCAGATTTATCCCCCTTTTTAATGGTTGAAATAAAATCTTTAACGGCAAGTGTTTGACTTCTTTGTAAGTTTTCATGCTCAGCTCCTATAGTATCCTCTGAAATATTCACCTCAGTAGAAGTGGTATCTTCCATCTCCTTAATAATGTCATCAAGTTCCTCCCTGTAGGCATCTTCCAAGGCATTTATCTTTCTTTCCCGGTCAGATGGGTAAAGCATATTCATTAGGGAATCAAAATTCTTTGAAAAAGCTTTCCACTTGTAATACTGGGTAATAATATCTAAGTCAGCGTCCGTTAATCCTGGTTGAAAAGGATCAGGATTTAAGGTCTTAAATCTTTTTTCCACCTTGTATGTCGCCTTCTGATAGGCTTCTGCAGTTCTGCCTTTAAATATACTTTCAGCTTCTTCCCTTGTAGGGAAATAATAAAAGTCTTGCCCTTTGAATTGAAGTTTCTGTGGTGAAGTTGTAGAACTGTGCATTAAGTCACGGATGTACCGTTGACTATCCCTAAACCTTTGCACAGCATCAGATACAGAATCGTATGGAGTACCGTAATTTGCCTGTAAATCCAACAATAATACGCCTGCTCTTTGGGAAAGGTCAGGAACGGAAATGTCATAGGTTGCAAACCCCTGCTGCAGCTTTGCAAAGAATTTTCCAAGTGGTATTTTATTGTCCACAATTGACTGTAAACTATCCCTGAGTTCTAAAAACATGGCTGCTTCCTGGTCTGAAATAGCCGAAGTATTGGCACTACGCCAGTTTAAAAAGCTTAGGGTAATTTCATAGGCTTTATTGTCCCTGATTTGATCAGTTGCCTTAAAATAATCATCCACACCGTGAGCTTTGTACAACTCTACCTTTTCTTCGCCGGTAAGGTAATGTTCGATCATTTTACTAATTGTACGGATTGCATTGGTGTTGACAATCACAACGCTTTGTTTGTCTAAGAGTGCCTTCTTGGTTCCCCGAAAGAAGTCTTCCCATTCAAATTCCTGGGTAGTTTTAAAGTATCCCATTTTCTGTATGAAGCCTTTCAGCTTTTCAGGCAAATCATTTAAAAGGTTGTCTGACAAATCCCTTATCTTTTCCAGTATTGTTCTTTGAGAAGATTCGTGATATTCCTTATACAGTTCGGGTAGTGAAATCTCTTTCCCCGAAGTTGTGTGTAGAAACTGCCCAGCAAATATTTGTGGGTCTCCATCTTTATCTTTGACAATATTGGAATTTCGGGTTTTGAATTCTACATCAGTTATAATCCAATGGAGGATTATAGCCATATACCGTTTCTTTGTGACAGCGAACAATTTTGTAAACAGTGTTGGAACTTCTCCTTCTCTTGTTTGTGGGGCAATATTACATGCACTCATAAGCTTAGGGGCATAAATTATTATCTCGTTTGTACTGCTCAAATCTTACTTTCCGGGAGGCAGTTGTACTAAATCCATTTAAAGACTCGGAATCATCTACAATTGAGAAGCTTGCGTTAGTAATGTCTTCTTGTTTGGCTTCAAATCCAGAATCCTCTGAAAATTCAGAGTCATCAAAAGCATCTTCTGCAGCATCTTCTGTTTGGGCAGTATCAGGAAAAGCTTGATTGATTTCTTGGGTTGGAGATACAATTAACTCAGGAGTTTCAACACCTGAGAATTTGGAGGATAACAGGGCATCTATACTATCTTTCTTTCCAGCAATATTTTTCCCCATGTCATTGAATGGGTCCATGCGTATGTTTTGCTGAAGGGATTTGTGCTTCCCATTGGAATCAAATGTAAGAATTTCATTCAGAACATCCATATTTATATTTGTTTCCACAGCGTTTGTTTTTAAGTATTCAAACCTTTTTTCCGCAGCCTCCCGAAGTGCGGGATCTTTAATTGCCTCCAAAACGGTTGGTTCTATTTGTTCCCCCGAAACATTCTTCAGAAGTTCATCCGCTTGTTCCTCAGTATATCCG
>DMFR01000444.1:13477-17605 GCA_003450125.1 Prolixibacteraceae bacterium
GTTCCTCAGTATATCCGAAATCCTTCATTTGCTGCGCTTTAAACTCTTGTTTGATAGCAGCAAACCCGCGTTTTTCCTTGAAAGATGTTTCAGCCATTAGTGAAGATACGGTGGGTTCCTTAAATATGTGCCTGACAAGTGGGATCATGCCCCCCATTACAATATTTGGATGCCTTGCCGTGATATCCTGGATCAGATATTGAGCCTTTCCTTTTCCAGCTACCAAATGCGGTTTACTGTAAGGTGAGTATTTTGTTTCTCCAGGTCTCATCCATGAGATTTTCACTTTGCCTTTAATCTCAGAGGGTTCTATCAGAAATTTCGTTCCATCCGATGCGTCATTTCTGTATTGCTCCAGGGCTGTACTATCACTGCTCATTGTTAGTTGGGCTTTAGCTGAGCTAACTCCAAAATAAGCAGGGATAATACTTAGGGATTCCTGTTGAAGCATTTCAAATTGCTCCTGTGTTATGGTTGGAAGGTATTTATGTATATTTTCAATGGTAGTAACATGGCTGTTAAATACCACCTGAGTGCCTGCAGGCACAAAATCCTGGTGAAAGAACCTCACGGCATTGTTAAAGTTTTTCTCACCCAGAATTCCTATCCCGGCGGCTTCCAATCTTTGCATTGCACCTCTGAACTGTTCCAGTTCTTTAACCCCTGTTGTAGTACTGTGTATATTAACAGGCTCCATTTCAATGTACTGAATAGAATTTAACCCGCCACCCTCAATTATCAGGTAAGGTACACCTACTTTTAGATGTCCGAATTTAAAGAGGTTGAACTTTTTATCCTTTAACTCCTTGTGGGTAAATATCCTGGCAGTTATTGTAACGGGGTTCTTATCATCCAGTTTGAAGTTTTCATTCCAAAGACCCAACACAAGATCAACTACACCCTTTCCTGAAATATACCCCTTGTATAAATATTTTAGTCTGGATGCACGTTTAAGAGTGCCTTCAGCAAGGACAGAATCGTTAATTTTATCCTCTGTAAAATCCTGGGTGCTTCTGTCTTTATTCTTAATTTCAATTGTATTAGTATTTGGCATTGCAGCCACTGCTTTTTTCAACCAATCCGGCAGATCAGCCTCCGTTGTCCCGAAGTGTTGTACTTCCCCTACCTTACGATATTTGCCCTCCTTGGTTTGAGCCAAAATAAGAATCCCATCTTGTTTATTTTGATCATAGGTCACCTTTACATACTTGACTTTTCCATTTGGCTTTAAATTTTCCAAATCAGACTTACTCAAATTCTCAGGGAACTTGGCTACATGATCCGAAGGCTCTGCTGCTACGGGGGCTTCCACATCGGCGGGCTGTTCGTCTTTTTTCTTAGCTTCTTTTTCATCCTCCGGTTGACCTTCCTTTGATATAAAAGTTTCCCCTGTTTCTTCGTTCTCGGTAATTGTTTCAGTGGGTTCTGTAGGCTCAGTAACTACAGTGGTTCCTGGGGTTGTTGGAGAAGGGACAACAGGAGGTACAACAGTTTTCTTTCCCTTTATAAGTTCATCTACAATACCCTGTTCTTTACGGATGTGTTGCACATACCATCCTGCATTAGCTGAAATATCCTTTGCCCTTACATCGGTGTTCTCTGCCGTACTCTTATCCACAGTTTGCTTGAATGTACCTGTTGTATTGGCTACAAAAGCTAATCTTTTTGCCCTGGTAATGGCGGTATACATGATACGGTTAAAATCCAAATCTGATATCTTCCCAAGTTTTGACCGGGTAATATCCACAAGTGTCTTGTCTATTGTCCGTCCCTGGCTTTCCACATAGGTTAATATCTCGATCCCGGCATCAAGCTTCATTGCTTGGTACTCCGCTTTGGTGGTCTCAGTATCCACGATAATTGCAATGGAAATCTTACCCTCAGAATCCTTTAGTAGTTTGCGGGCTGTGTCTGCAATTTTATCCCTGGAGTCTACAAATACCCCTACAGTTTTTTCATTCAGATTCTGCAAATCATCTGAGGCGGTGCCGTAAATCCCTGTAACCAACTTAGTATTGTCAATGAATTCATCAGCAAACCCGTTAAGTGCAGATACGTCAGAGCGATAAGCGATTGTAAGAGGCGGTATCTTTTTGATTGTGGAGTAATCTATACCATTCATAACAGAAGTCCTGGTAATTGTAGGTACACTCAATTGGGAATTGGTGAGCTGATTGGGGTCTCCTGCAAATATCACCCGTATCAGGTCTTCATCAGTTGCCTTACTGTTGTAGTCGGTAACTTTTGTCATTAGGGCTTTAAACTGGGCATCTGAAATAGCCGCAGCTTCATCGAGGATAATCAGCTTCTTTCCCTTTAGATCGGTTTTCAACAGGTCTTCAAATATAATTCCGGTTGTACCCAATGCTGTTCCTACAGTTTCCACTGCATTTGGATTGGTGGCTGATACCAGCATTTCTTCTGCCTTGATTCCGAGGGACCGGAACACACGGCTCAGCACGATGGTAGTTTTACCGCTTCCTGCCCTTCCCAGAAGTGTGCAGAAGGCAGATAAGTTCTTACGCTCTACGTCAATTTTAATAAACCTGGCAATTGCCCTGATAGCTGATAACTGCTGATAGGTTGGTAGAAATGGCAGTAACTTATCCGCTGCCAAATTAGCCGAATCAGACGCAACCAGATCTTCGTACACTACCTCAGAGTCCAACATGTCCAACACTGATTCAATGCCCACCAATTGCTTGTGAATTTCAATGAATTTGTTGATCTGCTCTTTTCTATCCTTTGGTATTACAGAATCTGTACCCATTGCCCTTACAAGCTCTGAAAGGGAGAAAGTTTTCTTGAACCTGTAAGCCGGAGAATTAGGGGTATTGTCCATATCATTCCCGTCAAACAGATGATTTTTATTTGCCATTATTGTCAGCACTACCTGAAGTGGATTGTCCATGTAATCCTTAACAAGCTTTTGCTCTTGCCCTGTAAGAACGACCAGCTCATCTACGAAAGAGTCTTTACGCTGCTCCATTTTTTGCTTCAGGTCTCTTATCTGTTCTGTGCTGGCTACGGCTTTTAACTTCTGCATCAAAACCTCCCAATAGGGATACTCCATACCATTTGCTACAGCTTCTTTCAGGATTTTGTCCATCCCTGTTTTGCCAATCACATTCTCAATGAACTCCACAGTAGCAGCATGTTCTACCGAACCATCTTTGGTAAGTCCTAAGCCTCGGAATTTAACCTCGGAATCCATCTGGTAACTTTCCTGTTGACGTTGCTGCCTTGAATCTTTATTGTCTTTGATAATTGCCTGCAGATTCTTTAGCGCTTCCAAAACAGCATCAAGGTTTTGGATATAATCTGAGGGCTTTAAATCAATAGCCGGGTAAGCCTGCTTGAATGCCCTGAAGTACCTGTCAGTGAAGTACGCAAAGTCTTTATCTGTCAGAGTATCTTTAAAATCTTCTGTAGAGAACAGTTTTTTCTGAGCTTCAAAGGCGGCAATAACACCGTCCAGTTGGGTAGGATCGGCAATCATTTCTTCTTTGGAATCTTTGGTAAGCTGATTGATCATTTTTGCAGCCTGGGCTGGCATCACCGTGCCGTTGTCATCCGTGAAGTTGGAGGCATAAATGGCTTCTTCCATCCGGGCGACAGTGCCCCCCTTAAAGGCAGCATCTACCTTGGCACTATAATCAGTGGCATCCTGTGTCTGGTTACGAAGATCCCCAATCATAGCCATAGTACCAGCTATATTGGCTACTTCCGCTTTTATTTTATTCTTCTGCGTTTTAAGCGGGGTCATTTTGCTTACCACCTGCATAAACTCAGGAGACCCTTCATCAGTGTCATCAAGTTCTACCTGAAGGACTGCAAGTTGCTGATCTAAGTCTTTGTCCTGTTGTTTTAAATCCTCGCTTTTATCCAACACATCCTGCATGGAATCCCTTATTGTCATTTCCATTTCAGGTGTAATGTATTCATAGTCAGATTGTACCTTTTTTAAGAATTCAGAAGGGGTAATGTTATTATCCTTCATATCCTGAATAGCATCATTCAACCTGTTTTTGACTATCCCCTGCATAGCCCTGGTGTAATACATCTTCCTGCCTTCAGGAACTTTTCTTTCCAGCCGTTTTTCGATAGCCTCTGACCCTTGAAGGAAAA
>DMFR01000445.1:0-2238 GCA_003450125.1 Prolixibacteraceae bacterium
TTGGCAATTTTCATTGCGTAAGATTTTTTTGAGTTGTGGCCCGCTCCCGGGATTGCCGGGAGTCAGGGCTTCATTTAACCTACAATCATTCACATTATGGGATTTGTAACTCCGGATTACGGTACAATATTTTGGATGCTCCTCATTTTCGGGATCGTATTTCTGATCCTGAAAAAGTTTGCCTGGGGGCCTATCCTGACGGCACTGAAGGATCGCGAACAGTCGATTTCGGATGCCCTGAATTCAGCCGAGAATGCCCGAAAGGAAGTGGCCGGGTTAAAAGCCAGCAACGACCAGGTGCTTGTTGAGGCCCGAAAGGAAAAGGACCTGATATTGAAGGAAGCCCGCGAGATCAAAGATAAAATCATTGCCGAGGCTAAATTGCAGGCCAATGCCGAAACCCAGAAGGGAATCGAGTATGCAAGGCAACAAATCAATGCAGAAAAGACTGCGGCTATCAATGATATTAAAACCCAGGTGGCCGAATTGTCTGTAATGATTGCAGAAAAAGTGATCAGGAAACAGTTGGACAACCCCGGTGATCAGAAAATTCTGGTGGAAGATCTGTTAAAGGATCTGAAATTGAAATAAGCGTATGGATCAAAGTAAAATCAACGTCCGCTATGCCAAAGCGTTTTTCTCGCTGGCCAAAGAAAAAGGTTTGACCGAAGAGCTTCACAGGGATGCCCTGCTGATCTCCTCTGTTTGCAACTCCATCAGCGATTTTATGGTCCTCATTGAGAGCCCTGTGATTTCGAACTCGGGAAAAGTGAAAGCCTTCAAAAGCATTTTTGAAGGAAAGGTCAACCCCTATTCCCTAAGATTTTTGGTGCTTATAGCTGAAAACAACCGCGAGAAGTTTATCCCCGGCATATTCAGAAACCTGGAAGATTTGTACCGCAAGAGCCAGGGAATTAAAACGGCCATCCTGACGACTGCAAAGCCGATGGACCAGGCTTTGGTTGAACAGATTAGGAAATCTCTTGAAACTGAATTGGGGGGAAAAGTTGAGCTTAGCCAGGTGATTGACAAGGAATTGATTGGCGGCTTTGTGCTTCGGGTGGATGATAGCCAGTACGATGCCAGTATTTCGGCACAGCTTAAAAAGATAAAGGATAAATTGCTTCAAACAGAATTGAAATAGAATAACGACTGATTAAAAACTATAGAATATGGCGAATATAAAACCTGCTGAAGTTTCAGTAATACTCAGGCAACAACTCGAAGGCTTTAAAAGTGAGGCTGAACTTGAAGAAGTAGGAACTGTCCTCCAGGTGGGAGATGGTATTGCCCGTATTTACGGCCTTTCGAATGTTGAATCCAATGAAATGATTGAATTCGACTCGGGGGTTAAGGGAATTGTATTGAACCTCGAAGAGGACAATGTGGGTGCCGTAATTCTGGGTCTTACAAAAGAAATTAAGGAAGGCGATACCGTTAAACGGTTGCGTAGAACTGCTTCCATCGAAGTGGGAGAAGGCCTTCTGGGCAGGGTGATCAATACTCTTGGAGAACCTATTGACGGCAAAGGAACCATCCTGGGTGAAAAATATCTGATGCCATTGGAACGTAAAGCTCCTGGGGTCATCTTTCGTCAACCTGTCAACAAACCTTTGCAGACAGGATTAAAGTCCGTTGATGCCATGATTCCAATTGGTCGCGGTCAGCGTGAGTTGATCATTGGTGACCGTCAGACAGGTAAAACTGCTGTGGCAGTGGATGCCATTATTAACCAGCGGGAGAACTTCGAAAAGGGGAACCCGGTCTATTGTATCTATGTGGCCATTGGCCAAAAGGGCTCAACGATCGCCCACCTGGTTCATACGCTCGAAAAGCATGGGGCCATGGAATATACCGTCATTGTGATGGCAACGGCCTCCGATCCGGCAGCTCTTCAGTTTTACGCCCCTTATTCAGGTGCTGCCATCGGTGAATATTTCAGGGATACGGGCCGCGATGCATTGATTGTATTTGATGATTTGTCTAAGCAGGCTGTTTCCTACCGTGAAGTGTCCCTGCTGCTGCGTCGTCCGCCAGGTCGTGAAGCCTATCCGGGTGATGTTTTCTATCTGCACTCCCGTTTGCTTGAACGTGCTGCAAGGATCATCTCTTCAGACGAGATGGCTGCCAAGATGAACGATTTACCTGAATGCCTGAAAGGAAGAGTAAGGGGTGGGGGATCGCTCACCGCATTGCCCATTATCGAAACTCAGGCTGGCGACGTTTCAGCCTATATCC
>DMFR01000445.1:2269-2772 GCA_003450125.1 Prolixibacteraceae bacterium
TTCCTTGAATCCAATCTTTTCAACTCAGGGGTAAGGCCTGCCATCAATGTGGGGATCTCTGTTTCACGCGTTGGAGGGAATGCCCAGATTAAGTCCATGAAAAAGATTGCAGGAACTTTGAAACTTGATCAGGCACAGTTCCGCGAACTGGAAGCCTTCTCCAAGTTTGGTTCCGATCTGGATGCTGCTACAATGCGCGTGCTGGATAAAGGCCGCAAGAACGTTGAAATATTGAAACAAGCACAGTTTGCCCCCTTGAAAATTGAACATCAGGTGGCCATCATCTACTGTGGGGTGAAAGAACTGTTGCGCAACGTTCCGGTGGTGAAGGTAAAGGACTTTGAACGAGACTTCCTGGAATTGATGGAAATGCAGTACCGTCCTGTGCTTGATCAATTGAGAGCCGGTGTCTTGTCGGATAATGAAACCAATGTAATTGAAAAAGTGGCTGCTGAAGTAGCTGAAAGATATTCTGAATAAAAACAAAAGTACTTAAAGTGTCT
>DMFR01000445.1:2884-4009 GCA_003450125.1 Prolixibacteraceae bacterium
TTTAGTTCACTTTAGACACTTTAAGTACTTTTGTTTGACGAAAACTCATTGATTTGAAATGGCCAATTTAAAGGAAATACGAACCAGGATAACATCGGTAAAAACCACCCGACAGGTGACCAGTGCCATGAAAGTGGTATCGGCTGCCAAGCTGAAAAAGGCGCAGGATGCCATTTTACAGATCCGTCCCTATGCCATGAAGCTTTCCGGGTTGCTCTCCACGTTAAGTTGTATTCTGGAAGATTCGGATGACTCTGAATATACCGTAAGAAGAAATCCGGAGAAAGTATTGATTGTAGTCATTAGCTCCAACCGCGGGCTTTGTGGGGGCTTTAATTCCTATGTCACCAAGAAGGCCATGGCTTTGGCCAAAACTACCTACAAGGAGCAATGGAAAGCCGGGAAGGTGAGTTTTCTGGTGATTGGTAAACAGGCTGAAAAGATTTTACGTTCCTATGATTTTAGCCCGGAGGCCAGTCACAATGAGCTTTTTGACCATTTGACCTTTGAAAGTGTGTCGGTAATTGCCCAACAGTTGATGGTTGATTTTGTAAGCGGGAAATATGACCGCATAGAACTGGTGTACAACAATTTTATCAATGCCGCTTTCCAGGAACAGGTAACCGAACAGTTTTTACCAGTGTTGCCTGTCGCCTCTAAGTTAAAGGCATCAAACAATGTCAATTATATTTTTGAACCTTCACTTGAATACATCGTGGAGAAGTTAATCCCCCGTTCACTCATGATTCAGTTTTACAAGGCCCTTTTGAATTCCCATGCCGCTGAACATGGGGCCCGAATGACGGCCATGCACAAGGCTACGGACAATGCCACTGAACTGATCAATGAGCTGACCCTTAACTTTAACAAGGCACGGCAGGCTGCCATTACCAATGCAATTCTTGAAGTGACCAATGGGGCAGAAGCCCTGAACGGCTAAAAAGATATTTCTAAATGAAACGCAAACCCGGGTATGTTCAATATCCGGGTTTTTTTTGCAACCTATTGAAAGAGCTGCTATTCAATTTGTTTTTTGTCCCGGATTCCCGATAAACTGTACACGCCCTCCAGATTCCTACTACCTTGAACCTGATTCAGTAGGGTTTGACTGTATCTATGAGTACT
>DMFR01000445.1:4129-11514 GCA_003450125.1 Prolixibacteraceae bacterium
ATACAGTACTCAAACAGTACTCATAGATACAGTCAAACTACAGTCAAACTACAACCAAACAGCACGGGATAACCGCTTAATGGGTATGGGAATGAATAAGCTTGATCTTGAATTTATCGCAAAGGTGAACAGGAATGCTTTTTGTTCTAATTTCAAATGAAAATTCCAGAAGTTAGATTTCGCTGGAGTGGTTCATTGTCAGTGTATTAACAAAATGTTAGTCAGTCATTGTCCTTTACAGCCATAGGGATAAGAAACATTTGAGGTGACCCTTCAACGCCATAATTAAATCAATAGGATGTCATAAGTTATCGGGCCATTACATATAACCATTAAAAATTCTAATTAGTTTCTAAAAGTGAATGGGATTTTCTAAAAAATTTTACGTTCTTGTGAAAAAAATTTACCCCTTATAACTTAAACCATGAAGAATTCGCTAACGATGCTGTGGGTTTTTGCGCTCTTACTTCTCTTTAGTGGCTGTAATTTGGATGACATTAATTTGGATAAGAATCTGTCTAATGAGAGTAACCTGAATCCGGAAATGGTCGTCCCTATTGCCAAAGCCAATGTTACCGTGTGGGATTTGGTGCAAAGTGCCAATAAAGACAACGAAGATGGAATTACCAAAGATTCAAACGGGCTGATTAAAATCGTTTACCAGCAGAAGAATCTTTTCCAATACAATGGACGCGAACTTATTCAATTTCCGGTCAAAGAGAACTTTTCTACCGGGGATAAAGTTCTGGGGGATATTTTACCCAAAGATATCGATCTTCCAATAGTTCTTTCACTCAATGATCTGGCGGGCAAGATGAATGGAGCCATGAATGGGGTGGTCTTATTAAATGGAATGACTTTGCCATTTCCACCAGTTTCGGTGGGGGGCCTGGTTGCAGATTTCAGCCTCGAGGAAATTACCAGTTTTAAAACAGCGACCCTGAGCAAGGGGACACTGGTAATTAACCTTGAAAATAGATTGAAAGTGCCAATCAGTATCCAGGGAAGTTTTTTTGACCAGTTCAATAACAGGGAAATTGATGGATTTTCATTTGCAAACATTGCACCCAATGAAACCAAAAGCCTTTCGTTGGATCTGGCAGGAGTGCAGCTTTCCAATCAACTTGAATTCCGGTTGATCTCCTTCGATACCCCGGGATCAGCGACCCCGATTAATATTAACCTTGCTGATTATCTCAAGATAGATTTCAACCTGTTGGATTTAGGCATTTCTCAGGGGAACCTGAGAATTTCAGATCCCCTGCTTGTAGAGGGCTCTGCGGGTGAATTTGAATTTACCTTCCCTGAAGCGGAAACAAAGGCCTTTAGTGCTGTCCTTAAGAAAGGTTCACTGACCATTTCTTCCACCAATAGTTCACCAATTACAGGGGATGTTGATTTTAAGTTGAGTGAAATCAAACAGAATGGACTTCCGGTAGAGGCACATATTCCGCTGGGAGGCAACTCAACCACCATAGACCTTGCAGGCGCTACCATTAATTTTAGCGCAAATCCGGCTTTTCCTTACAACCGTGTTCCCTACACGTATTCTATCAAAGTGAACAGCACCCCGGGATACGTCAATTATTCCTCCACAGATCAAATTAACATGGATGTGAGCTTGAATGAGTTTGAATTCAAATCCTTCACGGGTGATTTTGGAAAACGGTCGATAACCGTTGACCCGGGTAATTTCAATATGAAAGTGGACCTGCTCGATAAAATTGAGGGAATGTTTAAGCTGGCCAATCCCTCCCTGGTGTTGACCATTCACAATTCGATTGGCATACCGGCCTCCGTGGCCATTGGTTTACGGGGTGCCAACAAATCCGGTCAACAAGTTATTCTGTTGCGTAACCCGATGGCTTTTGACCTTCCAGTTCCTGAAAAGATTGACCAGGGAATTATTACAGGTAATATTTCTTACGACAAGCAAAACTCCAATATTGTAGAATTTATAGCCCTTCCGCCCACGGGCGAAATAGACTATGCGGGTCAGATTGAATTTAACAAGACCAATACGGTGACGGCCCAAAATCCCAATTTTATGGATACCGATGCCTCCCTGTCCATTGACCTTGGGCTGAACCTGCCTATGGAACTACAGATCAACAAGCTTGGATTCAAGGATACGACAAGTATTTCAGGAAAGGATTTCAACGATGTGGAATCGGCTGACCTGATCATCAATGCCCTGAACGGCATACCCCTGGATATTGACTTGCAGCTACTGTTTGTGGATACCATCACAGGGCATCAATTTGGAGCCTCCAAATCGACCAAGGTACTGTCGGCAGCCAAGGTCAACGCACAAGGAGAGATCTCCCCGGTTCAGTCGTCGCAGACCTTTAGCCTGGACCAGACAGAAATGGTGAATTTGCGCAAGGCCAACGGACTCGTACTTTCAGGCACTGTAAGTTCACCGGATGGCGGAGCAACCGTTGCCCCCCTTTATTCGGATAGTGAGATCAAGCTCAATGTAGTGGTCAAGTCAAAAGTTAATATAAAAATTCCTACCAATGAAAAATAGATACATTAAAACACTGATCGCCAGCTTGATATTGGTATTCGGATATTCTTTTTTATCGGCTCAGGAAAGCACTACCCTTTATTTTATGAGGGGAGTTCCACAGTCGGACCTTCAAAATCCGGCCTTGCACAACGATTCGAGTGCTGTGGTGGTAGGCTTGCCCGGTTTATCGGGAATGTCTGTCGGTTTAAACAGCCCTTTTGCTTTCAGGGACCTGTTTCATAAAGGAACGGGTGACTATGCTGATTCGTTGGTTACCGATATGGAAAGCTTTCATCGGGCTTTAAAGTCAACCAATTCGGTTCAGCAAAATTTCACTGTCCCCTTGTTCTATTTAGGGTTCAGGCACAAGAAATCGTTTTTTAGTCTAGGAATTTCAGAGAAAGAAGTTGCCCAGTTAACGTTTGCAAAAAACATGGTAACTTTCATCAAAGATGGAAATGCCCCTTACATGGGTCAGAATTTTGATCTTGGGGATATTCAAATGAATGCCATTCATTACCGTGAATTTGCCCTTGGTTATTCCAATGAGCTGATTAAAAATAAGCTGACCGTAGGGATAAAAGTAAAGGCCCTGTACGGGAAATCTGCCCTTCAAACCGAGCGGATGGACCTACAGGTTGAAACGGCTGCAGATGGTTCTTATCTGAATTTAAGGTCAGACATGAAAATTAATCTCTCCGCACCCGTTACCGCTTCGTTTGATTCGGTGAATTATTTCTCCGGATTGGAAAACGGTAACGATAACCCGAAAGATTATATGCTTCAGCATGAGAACAAGGGAATGGCCTTTGATTTGGGAGCTGTTTACAAGTTAACGCCAAAGATTACCCTTTCTGGAAGTATCATCGACATGGGAAAGATCTCCTTTAAAAAGGACGTCATCTCCATTGACCATGTTTCAAACTACAAATGGGAAGGCATTGACTTTTCCAAATCACTGGACGATACCAAACCGGACTATGTGAGTCAGTCCGATTTAATAGACAATGAAATGACCAAGTTTGGAAATTCATTCAAGCCCAAAAAGAGTGAATTCGGAACAGAAGCATTTAAGATGACCATCCCTACGAAGATTTACCTTGGGGGAACTTACCAGTTCACAGATAAGTTTAATCTGGGCCTGCTGGACCGGTTGTATAAATATGGAGAGATGAGTAAAAATACGCTTACCCTCTCGGCCAATACCATGCTGGGAGAGTATTTCAGTCTTTCAGGCTCCTATTCCGTGGTAGGGAATTCCTACAACAACCTGGGCCTTGGAATGGGAATCAGGTGCGGATTTATGCAATTGTATATGGTAAGCGATAATCTACTGGCCATGGACCCTGCAAAGGCAGAAATGGTCAATTTCAGGTTTGGGATAAACTTACTCTTTGGAAGAAAACATGCTTATCAACCAATCGTTGAAAAGGGGTTGGAATAAATGAGGAAGGCGTCTAAAAAGTAAAATTTAAACACGAAGACATAAAGGAATTCACCACAGATTACACAAATAGACAAAGATTAAAAAATATGAATTATCTGTGTCTATCTGTGTAATCTGTGGTCAAATTCCTTTGTGACCTTGTGTCTTTGTGTTTGATTTGCTTTTTGACTTTTAAGACAGCTTCTTCATTTTTATAGGGGGCCATGCTTTTCAGGTTCTATCCTTTGCACCAACTGCATGAAAGGCAAATGGGAAATCAGTAAATTGTAAATCGGTATTGGGTAATTTCCCGAAATGATTTAGTGTGTTCATTTCCCAATTAATTGCTAATTTTACCCCCTCAACTATTTTGAATTGTTATGAATTATTTATTTGTCATATTGGTTCTGGCAAATTTCCTTAGAACGGTCGGTATCATCGTAATTACCTATTACGTGCTTAAATTTGTCGGACGTTTACTTTTCCCCATCATTGTGAAAAAGGCGGTCAATAATATGCAGGCGCGCCAATCAACATATACTCATGCTCAACGAAAGGCAGAAGGCGAAGTGACCATTGAAAAGAAGCAAGGTCAGCAGGGACGCCACCAAAATACCGAAGGCGAGTATGTCGACTTCGAGGAAGTCGATTAACTCAAAAACTCCAATAAATAGATAAGTATGGCTCAGGAAGATGTTTTTAAGAAGCTGGTAGCTCATTGTAAAGAATATGGCTTTGTATTTCAGTCGAGTGAAATTTACGATGGACTAAGTGCAGTTTACGATTACGCGCAAAACGGTGTTGAATTAAAAAACAACATTAAAAAATATTGGTGGGATTCGATGATCCTGTTACACGAAAATATTGTGGGTATTGACTCTGCCATTTTCATGCACCCAACGATCTGGAAAGCATCAGGTCATGTGGACGCTTTTAACGACCCTTTGATCGACAACAAGGACTCCAAGAAGAGATACAGGGCAGACGTACTGATCGAGGAGCAATTGGCCAAATACGAGGATAAAATCGAAAAGGAAATCGAGAAGGCCCGTAAACGTTTTGGGGATTCGTTCGATGAGCCTCAGTTCCGTGAAACCAATGGAAGGGTGGTCGAATATCAGCAGAAATGGAATGAGCTTCAGGGCCGTTTTGTAAAAGCGCTCAACGACAGCAACCTGGATGAGCTGAAACAAATCATCATTGACCAGGAAATTGTTTGCCCTGTTTCGGGAACCCGCAACTGGACCGATGTGCGTCAGTTTAACCTGATGTTCTCTACCGAGATGGGATCAACTGCCGATGGAGCCCTGAAGATTTACCTACGTCCTGAAACTGCACAGGGGATCTTTGTCAATTACCTCAACGTCCAGAAGACCGGTCGCATGAAGATTCCCTTTGGAATTGCACAGATCGGCAAAGCCTTCCGGAATGAAATAGTAGCCCGCCAGTTCATCTTCCGTATGCGCGAATTTGAACAGATGGAACTACAGTTCTTTGTACGTCCCGGCACCGAGTTGGAATGGTTTGCCAAATGGAAGCAGACCCGTATGAACTGGCACCAGGCCCTGGGTTTTGGAAGCGAGAACTACCGTTTCCACGAACACGATAAACTGGCCCATTATGCCAATGCCGCCGTTGATGTGGAATACCGTTTCCCCTTTGGCTTCAAGGAAGTGGAAGGGATCCATTCACGTACAGACTTTGACCTTACGCAACATCAGCTATTCTCGGGTAAAAAGATCCAGTATTTCGATCCTGAATTGAACGAATCGTATGTACCTTTTGTGGTAGAGACTTCCATTGGCGTGGATCGTATGTTCCTGCAGATCATGGCCGCTTCTTATGCTGAAGAAGAAATTGTGAGTGAAGATGGCAAAAAGGATCTGCGTGTCGTTCTTCGTTTACCTGCCCCATTGGCACCCGTTAAGCTGGCTGTAATGCCATTGATGAAAAAGGACGGTCTTTCAGAAAAGGCCCGTGAAATTATCAATGACCTTAAGTTTGACTTCAATTGCCAATATGATGAGAAGGATTCAATTGGTAAGCGTTACCGCCGCCAGGATGCCATTGGTACGCCATTTTGCGTAACCGTTGACCACCAGACCATGGAAGATCAAACGGTCACTATCCGTTACCGGGATACCATGCTTCAGGATCGTGTTGCCATCACTGATTTGAAGGGCATTATTGCCGGAGAAGTGAGCATGAAAAAACTGTTTGCAAAACTGTAAGTTCAACTTATTCCAGAAATAATAGATCCGGTGCCACAAAAGCACCGGATTTTTTTATTTTAAAGAAATAGGACGTAGGAATTGTAGGAAACGTTGGAAATGGAAAGCGATTCTAAGGTGTTGAATTGTAAGCAAAAATCGTGTTTTGAGATTCAATCGGGACTATTTTCAGCATTCTGTACCCAGCCAGCATTCTTTACAATTAATTAACACACAGAAAAAGAGACTACTAAATCAAAAAAAATGTTGCTAAACATACTACTATCAATTTGTAAGCAAATACGATTTATTTTATTGTAAAAAGAAATTTACCGTCTCTTTCCTTTCATTTTTACAACTAATCGGAGGTTTTACTTTCTGAATTTTATTTCAGTGTTTTAATGCTGTAACAAAACCGGTATTCAACCGTCTTTTATAAAACAAAAGGGTGGTAAATTTGCAGAGTTCTGTTCAAGAAAACCGGATTTTAACAATTAAAACTATGAAAATGAAAGCTCGAAGTTTGTTTGTTTATTTGATGTTGGTAGTTTTTACGACGATTTCTGCCAATGTATGGGCTGGAAACAACGAACCTTTTAATTCGAATTATAAGATCTCCCCCGATCTGAGTTTTAGTCCGAATGCCGACTTCCAAAGAGGTTGGGTCATTGCCTATGGTGAATCAAAAAATCCTGTTCATGTGTATCTGAAAGAAACCAGGAAAGGACAGGAATACTTGGTTCGCAGCAATTACTTCGAAGTGAAATACGTGAATGGTCCGCAGGGATTTGGTGTGAAAAGCACCAATGCTTCTGAAAGCTCAGTGAGCGAAAGCCTTAATTCGGCTGTTTTGAACCAGGAAGGCTTGAACAACCAGAAACGTTTCAGCGAAGAGGCGATTGGCAGCGATAAGGTATTGGATATGATTGCCAGCTATCTTCCCGACTTACTCAATGAACAATACAACAGCATCCTGAATTAATTGGTAAAAATTTTAGAGGTAAAAGCCGCTTCAAGCAATGGAGGCGGCTTTTTTTATTCACGTTAAGCAGCTGTTGGTTTGAGCTTTCAAACTGAAATAAATTACCTTTGCGGGGCGAAGGTTTTTCTGGTTCTATTTGATTATGAAGAAGGTTTTAATCATTACCTACTATTGGCCACCATCAGGTGGTGCGGGTGTTCAGCGGTGGCTGAAGTTTGCCAAGTACCTGCCTGAATATGGCTGGCAACCGGTCAT
>DMFR01000445.1:11713-15677 GCA_003450125.1 Prolixibacteraceae bacterium
TTGTATGGTCTATACCACCAAGAGCTTCGAGTTATACAATTTGTATAAATTTCTATCCCGCAAGAAGGAAGTTCCCTATGGTGGTTTTGCCAACGAATCAAAGGAAGGCCTGCTTCAGAAGACCTCTAAATTCCTCAGGGGCAACTTCCTGCTGCCCGATCCCCGCAAAGGATGGAACAAATATGCCTTTAAAAAGGCCTCTGAATTGATCAGGGAATTCAACATCGATACGGTAGTTACTACCAGTCCGCCACATTCTACCCAATTGATAGGGCTGAAGCTGAAACAAACATTCAACATCAAATGGGTAGCCGATCTGCGCGATCCATGGACCGATATCTATTATTACAACCAGTTTAAACATACGGCCCTGGCCCGGGCAATTGACCTTCGCTATGAGCGTAAGGTGGTGGAAAATGCCGATCTGATTGTAACCGTAAGTGAGGATGTAAAACGCATCTTCGCCGGCAAGTCGTCCCTTCCCATTGCCTCCAAGACAGTGGTCATTCCCAATGGCTTTGATGAAGATGATTTTAAGAATATCCATGTTCCTTCAGAAACCAAAAAGGTGATTACCTATACCGGTACCATTTCTGAAGCTTACCCTGTCGATTGTTTCCTGGAAGCCCTGTGTTCCCTGGATCAGGAATTGAAATCGCAGATCCTGATCCGCTTCGTGGGTAAGGTGCCTCCATCGGTTGTTCAGAAATTCAGGGATACACATCTTGAAATTGAACTGGCAGGCTATGTTGACCACAGTAAATCCATTGAGTACCTTTTCCGCTCCAGCTTGCTTTTACTCGTTATCCCGGAAGTAAAAAACAACCATGGCATTCTTACCGGCAAGTTTTTTGAGTACCTTGCCTCGGGAAAACCCATTCTGGCCATTGGTCCTACAAAGGGTGATCTGGCTAAAATCATTGCAGAAACCAATTGTGGTAAGCTGTTTGACTACCTGGATATGCAGGGTATGCGCCGATTTATATTGGAAAATCTGAATAATCCGCAATCCGAATTATCCAATAGCGAAAGTGCCAGTTCTTATTCGCGCAAACAGTTAACCAGGAAAATTGCCCAATTATTGAACGATTAATTGTTGAAGGCATGATCAAAACTATCATTATCAACCGTCCTGTTTCTGATGCAGAACTTACCGATATAGAACTTCTTGTGGAAGAAGGAGCAAGGGTCTTTACCTTATCCAGAGGCGAGGCACTCGATTTTGGGGAACCCCTTGTGATCACTCCTGAAGAAAAAAGCCAGATCAATTACCAGGCCATGGATGAGGTGCTTCAATTTGGGGACTTGCCTATAGGTGATCAAACCGTGGCCGATCTTTTCCGTATCGACAATGCCAGTGTCTGGCATTACCACAAGTTCAGGATTTATTTTGCGGTGCGCAACCTGATGTATTTCCTCCAGCCCCTCCGTCAGAAGTTCTCCTCTTTTGAAAATCACATCTGGTATGTTTCCCCGGAGGTAAGGTATTGTCGTAACTTATTTACGGACGTTGAATATCATTTCCCGGAGGAAGAACCAAAGTCAAGTTTCAATTTCAACATCCTTTTTAGCTATATCTTCCTGATCAAGGTACGTTGCTGGAAGTATTGGTTCTTTAATAAAAAGAAACCGGAATACTTGCTGTACATGACCGAAAAGTATTCAACGGTGATGGATAAGAAGACCCTGAAGAACAAATCGGGGCACCACATCCTGGAATACCTGATCTCTGAACTGGATAGCCGGTTTGCACTGCTCACCGAAGTCTTAATGCCAAAGCCCAAGGGTAAGTCTGACTATTCTTTTTCCCGGAAACAATATCAAAGATCGCTGAATAATTGTCCCAAGATTTTCCTGGAAGGCTTTATGGTCGCCGGCATGTTCAACAAGACAGTTCGCCAATCTACCCGCTCGGCAAAGAGGACACTTCGCATGGCCTATCCGTTGGTACGTGAAATCCAGCTGACAGTCATTCAACAGTTGTCCCTTGAAGTATTCCGTTCCTTGCATTCGTCCTCTGGGTTCTTCCTGTTTCGCTATTTCGCTGCCCGCAGATTCTTTGCCAATTCAGGCATCAAGGCAGTCATTGCAGGGGATGAAAACAGTCCTTTGACCAAGTCTCTTTTGGATGCTGCCAAGTTCTGCGGTATAAAGACCATCGGCATGCAGCATGGCACCATGCACGATCTGCATCCTGCCTACCTGTTCACTCCCAACGATCGGATGAACCATGTGATGCCTGATCTGACCCTTACCTGGGGGAAATATTGGGAACAGTTTCTCATTGAAAAAGGCAATTACCCCACAGATTCGGTGATATCGGTAGGACAGATCCGTACTGACATTATTCCTGTTATCACCAAGGCGGAAAACAGGAAGCAGGCCAACCCGACCGAACGTATCCTTTTTGCTTCTCAGCCGCAGCGAGATCCTGAATTGCGATATCAGGCCGCTTTTGATGTGTTTAAGGCAGCCCAAAAGTTACCCAACACTCAGCTCATTGTAAAGCTTCATCCCCGTGAATTCGCCGATTCTGCCTATTATACGGCCATTGCCACTGAGGCAGGATGTAAGAACTATGTCATTGATAAAACCTCCGACCTCTACCAGTTGATTGCCTCCTGCGATGTATTGATTACCTGCTTCTCGACTGTGGGAACGGAAACGGTTTATTTCTACAAGCCGTTGATTATTTTGGATCACCTGAAACAGGATATCATGGGCTATGTGGCTGAAGGGGTAGCTTTCCAGGCCACCGACGCTGCCAGTTTAGCGACTACGCTTTCCCTTATCTTCCGTGGAACCCTTAGGGTCGACCGGTTAAAATATAACTCATTTATTTTGAAGTATGCCTATCAGATCGATGGTAAAGTTGCCCAGCGATGCATTGAGGCCATTACTACGGCTGACAGCATTCTGCAAAATTAAGTTTGAGATTAAGTTCTTCTAATTGGCCGTAAGAGTTCAAAAACAAATCTGGAGCAAGTTGCTTATAGTCGACCTATTATTCTCTCTTATACTTTATTCTGGGGTGACGGCTGGTATGAAATATGTGCAATAGATAAACAGTTTCCTTCTCTTTTACATGCTCGTAAACGATGATGTATGGAAATTTTTTTAATGATGCTTCTCTGAATGGTTCTTTCTTTTGGAGAAATCCTTCAGGATTTATTAAAATTAATTCAATTGTATTATCAATAATGTCGATCAGTTTGGAACCTAATCCTTGAACGCGGTTTTCATACCAATCAAATGATTTCTGAAGTTCTTTGGCCGCCATGGATGAAAAGATGGCCTTGCAGCTCATTGGGGAGTTGGTCTTTTTATTTCCTTTTTCAATTCTTCCCAACCAATCCCCTTGTCTTTTCCGTTCTTCAGATCGGCAGACCGGCTATTCAGTTCTGCAATCAGGGTCTTATCATTCCACCATTGGTCCATTTCATTGATTTCTCTTTCAACGATGGTATAAATGGCCTTTACTTTTTTATCATCTGCTACTTTGATATATTCAGATAACTTTTTTCTGATGGTAGAAGTATTCATACTATTCTATTTTCCCCAAAGTTAAGAAAAAATAAACCCGATTCCTTAAGTCCTATCATTTGCCAATGGCTACCAATTTACTTCTGCCTGGTCGCTTTCAGGTATTTCTCGATGGCTGTATCCAGAAGATTTTCCTTTTGAAGGATCAGTTCCACGAATTCACGGAAAGCCCCTTCCCCCCCCTTTTTGGTCAGTCTTCTTTGGGAATAGCGTTCCATGTAGGTGGGAGCATTGGCCGGTATGGCGCTAAACCCTACGGCATTCAACAACATGGCATCATTTAAATCGTCGCCCGCGTAAGCTACTTCCTGAAGTGAAATATTCAAATCGGCACACAGTTTCTCGGCTACTTCCAGTTTGTTTTTCACCCCGATAAACAAGTGATTGATCTTCAGCTTTTCAGCCCTGCGCCATACAATCT
>DMFR01000445.1:15889-16117 GCA_003450125.1 Prolixibacteraceae bacterium
GTCTGGTCGTAATACATTCCCCCATCTGTCCAGACCCCGTCAATATCAGTCAACACCAATTTTATTTTCATATTTTTATCATTTCAGCATAAATAATTTCGTTGGCAGGAATACCCACCAGGGCCTTCTTACCCACAATCTTGTCCTTTTCCACCCATTTAAACCCGTCGCCCGGACTGAGCATGTGCAGGTCGTTTTCCGATATGGTCTCTCCTGCTGCAATTGGAC
>DMFR01000446.1:0-6369 GCA_003450125.1 Prolixibacteraceae bacterium
ATCTGTGGTGAATTCCTTTTTACCTTTGTGTAATCTGTGGTGAATTGTTCTTTTTTAAAATAATAATATTCTGTGGTTATCTGTGTTAATCTGTGGTGAATTCCTTGATCGTATCAATAAAAGCACGGATATTTTCAGTCGATACATTCTGGGGCATCCCTCCACCTACTGACCACAGCACCCTGCTTTTATCCTGAACTTCGGAAACCATTTTGCGCGTTTCTTCAATCACTGTTTCTATATTTCCTGCTGCCATCACATCTCGTGGAGGCAAATTGCCCAGCAATACAATACCAGGACCAGCCAATTCAGCGATTTCATTGATCGAATGTTCAAAGCTGAAATTAAACAAATTAACGCCTACCTCTTTCAGAAATGGAGTACTGACCAATCCCTGTGCATCGTTGTGAAAGAAACGAACCTTTGTTTCAAAGGCCGAGAAAGCCTGTTTCAGGTAAGGTAAAGCAAATTTCTTACATTCTTCTTCACCCACAAACCCAACGATATCATCCAGAAGTAATATGCCCTCAATGCTTGGGAAAGTTTCCTTCTGCAACCGAAGCCAATCTACCGTAAAGTCGGTGATGATCCTGAGTAACTGGTGAATTTCATCTGGGTTCATCATCAGACCCATCATGAATTCGGTGGTACCCATCAAAAAGGTAGCGATATTCAGAGGCCCTCTTGCGACTGCAAATTTGATTTCATGTCCCATCTCCTGTATCCGTGGCTGCATGGTAACCAGTCGCTGCAGGATAAAAGGCAACATGCCATCGGTTGCAGGATTGGGCTTTTTCATTTGTTGGATATCTTCCACCTGATGAATCACCCTGTCGGCATGAGGAAGGTTGAATTCGCTCCACACTTGCTTGGCCCCAAATGCTGACGGCTCTGAACACATGCCGTATTCAGACCAGAACCCGGGTAGAAACATAGCCTCCGGAAAGGTTTCGATGGCCTTTTTATTGGCAGCAAACCACATCTCGTCTGAGGTATAATACTGAAGAGTGGATATGCCATACCAGCCCGGTATCCATGGACTGTCGATGATAAATCCAATGGGAGCGCTGGAGGGCTTTTCCCCGTTTACAAGTTTCAATAAATCCTGCCAATGTTGGGTATTCATAATGATATTTTAATAGCGGTCAAATATACGCTCCTGAATATATTTTCCCGCGTCAGTCCATGAAAAAAATCTAAAGATTTCAAACAAAAGAATATTGGACAATAGGGCTGTTCAATTTGAATATTAACCGTACTCGCTTACTTTTTTCATTGTCAAATCAATAATTAGTCTATACCCTTTCTTTCCTTTCTGTAACCTATCTGTAACCTATCTGTAACCTATCTGTAACTTATATGTAATAAACAATACAGATACATTACAGTTAGGTTACAGAAAGCTTACAGATAGGAAAGAAATGGTAGTAATGAGATAGGAAGAAGGCATTGAAATGTGTTACAGCTAAAATGGCATATTTGGCATTGGCAGAATTTCTATCAATGTCGTCTTTGCGAGCGAAGCGAAGCAATCTGTATATATTTAACTGACAATAAATTGCTTTGCTTCGCTACCAATGACAGATTTTATAAATCGTTGAATATGAAACGACAATAAATTCAGATTATTAGAATCTTTTCCTGTATTTGTGGAGATATGCTTTTTAACCTTACTTTTTTGTGGACCTTAGTAACAGAGGTAAACCCCTGATACGCAACCTTATTTACCTTAATGCATTAAAATACAACAACTTGCATTACTCTATTTGTTTCAACACCGTAGATTATTTGACCTGATAAATGCTCTACATAAGGTAAATAAGGTTTGGTTCAGGGGTTGATGACCTAAGTTCCTAAGGTTGAAATAAAAAATAAGGTTTTTTAAAAACATATATCTGTTGAAGTAGAGTTTAATCGCTTCCAAAAAACGAATCATCTTAGATCCGGAAGATATGTAATTGGAACTCTTAATTGGTATAAATGGTATTTTCATGGCGGTTCTTAAGGTTACTAATTTGGATGTTGTGAACTGTTTGCCTTACAATTAGAAAATACGACATTAGTTGTAAATCGTAAATTATTTAATGTTACTGCCTACGTCATGGTTATCCTAAAACTATAATCGCCACATTGTATAATTTAGTGTACGAAAATCAGCTTTATTTTACCAAAGGATGCGTAAATTGCACCTAAATTATACCCATACCTTTAAACAAATCACATGACTTTCATTGAATCTTATATCGAAGAAAATAAGGAACGTTTCCTGGAAGAATTATTTGGATTGATCCGCATTCCATCTATCAGCTCACTGGCAGCCAACAAGCCTGAAATGTACAGGGCAGCTGAATACTGGAAGCAATTGCTGCTCAATGCCGGGGCTGATCGTGCAGAGGTCTATGAATCGGAGGGAAACCCTGTTACATACGGGGAAAGGATCATTGATCCTGCTAAGCCTACTGTACTGATCTATGCCCACATGGATGTGATGCCCGTTGATCCCATTGAGAAATGGACTTCGCATCCCTTTGAACCTGAAATCCGTGATGGAAAGATATGGGCTCGTGGAGCAGATGACGATAAGGGCCAAAGCTTTATGCATGCCAAGGCTTTTGAATTGATGGTCAGGACCAATACCCTTCCTTGCAACGTGAAATTTATGATTGAAGGGGAAGAAGAAATTGGTTCACCCAACCTGGGTAAATGGTGCGAACAGCACAAGGAAATGCTGAAGGCCGACATTATCCTGGTATCTGATACTTCCATGATTGCGCCCAATATGCCATCAATTACCACCGGCTTGAGAGGATTGGCTTACTGGCAGGTGGAAGTCACTGGTCCCAACCGTGATTTGCATTCCGGATTGTTTGGCGGTGCAGTGGCTAACCCCATCAATGTATTGGCCAAAATGATCGCCCAGATGGTTGATGAACATGGACACATTACCATTCCGGGGTTCTATGACAAGGTGTTGGACGTTTCAGCAGAAGAACGCGCATTGCTTGCAGAGGCTCCCTTTAACCTGGAAGCCTACAAGGAAGCCATCGGGGTAGAAGAAGTTGCAGGTGAAGTGGGTTATGCCACCACCGAACGGACAGGTATCCGCCCCACGTTTGATGTCTGCGGAATATGGGGAGGTTATACGGGAGAAGGGGCCAAAACGGTGATGCCCTCAAAAGCGTATGCCAAGATTTCCTGTCGCCTGGTACCCAATCAAGACCATGAAGAAATAGCTGATTTATTCAAAGAACACTTTGAAAGCATTGCGCCAAAGACGGTTAAGGTAGAAGTCACCTCACTGCATGGAGGACAAGGGTACCTCTGTCCCATTGATTTGCCGGCCTATCGTGCTGCTGAAAAGGCGTATCTGGATACCTATGGGAAACGGCCTGTACCTGTTCGTAGCGGTGGAAGTATCCCTATTATCTCTACTTTCGAGCAGGTACTTGGAATTAAATCCATTCTGATGGGCTTTGGCCTTGAATCGGATGCCATTCATTCACCCGATGAGAACTTCCCGCTGGAACAGTTCTTCAATGGAATAAGGACAATACCATTGTTCTACAAGTATTTTGCAGAGATAAAGGTGTCATAATACTGAAGATTGTCGGAATGGGGAAATCTAATTAATATCCGTTTACCAGATTTGATACCGCGTAAAGTGGAAATACCTTGATAGAATCATACGTGGAAAAGTCATCTAGGGACAGCCATATGCCTAAGCGACCGTTAATCAATATTTATTCTTAAATACAGAAATCAAAGGCAATAATGGGTGCTATTTTCCTAAAATCAAAGGCAATATGACCCTTAATTTTCCTAAAATCAAAGGCAATCATAATATCACAACTCATCCCATGACTCGAAGTCGAGCAGGTATTTGGTATCAATGCAGAATAGTTCCCTAATGAACTCCGAAGGAGTTATATATTGGTGGCCCCCAGCGCAGCTGGAGGGTTAAAGAAAATAAGCAGATCAACCAGACAACCCCGGAGCGGGTTGTATATTTCTTGTAAACATTTATATACAACCCACTTCGGGGTTGTTAGCTAGTACATTCCCTTTAACCCTCCAGTTTCACTGGGGGCCACCAATATATAACTCCTTCGGAGTTCTGGAAGCAATAAAGCTTAGGGATTCAATGATTCAAAATAATCGAAGGAGCCCTCGGATTCGTGTAATTCGTTTAAAATTCGTGTAATTCGTATTTCAATGTAATTCGTACATCTATCTCAATCGATCGGACAGGGTACAGGTTTTCTTGAAGGTTTTGCTGTGCCCTTCTCTGTCGAACAGTTCAACCAAGATGATATAAACTCCCAGGTTGAGATGTTGGTTGGTATCACTGTCTCCGTTCCAACTCCAAGAGCCTTGTTGGGCAAGGGATTCATTCTTTACAAGGTATTTTACTTGCCTTCCAACTACATCAAAGATTCTCACATTGGCGATATATCCGGCTTTTGCTAAATTGAAGCGGATGGTCAGCTGGTCATTGGTCCCATCACCGTTGGGAGAGAATACCACAGGGTCAGGAAGTATCTGATCGGTTATTTGGGTATCAATAACTGACTGAGAGTTGGGGAGCCCGGGGGTAGCATACCCTGCAGAGCTTGCTGCCGAAGTCCAGTTACTCCTGTCAGACGTAGGCTTATTCAAAGAAATACGTTCAAGGGATATACCATTTGTGCTTGCCAGAAAAGGGGAATGCATCTTGTCCGTATAGCTGAATTCATCTATCACTTCAAGTGAATCGTTCAGAAGAACCACCGTTCCGGCAGCATCAGGATAGGTAGGAAAAGAAGTCATGGTACAGAACGTTTCCGGATCATTGGAAATATAGAAGGAAATGACTACCTGTGGATCTTTGGTACAGGTCAGGAAGTACCCGGATTTCAGATATCTGGGAGAGGCACTCAAGGCATAAACCTGTTTTAGTGCCAAGGTATCATTGCGGGTAGCCAGTTTTAAATGATGAACAGATACCGGGTTTGTGGATACATTGACCAGTTCTACAAAATCAACCCCACCGGTAAGGGGATTAAACAATATTTCATTGATCAATAGAGAACCAGGCTCAGGAAGAAAGGAGAAGGCAAAGCTGAACGTTTTAGTATCCATGGATTTGCCAGATAGATCGGCTATTCCTGAAATGCTAAGGCTCAACTGAACTCCTGTAACCTTACCTAGTTGAATCTCAATCTCCTGGTTGGATGCCTGACTTGGAGAAACCGATACAATTGGAATGGTCAGGTTATTTTCATCCTCTAACTGGAAATTGTTGATCTGAAGGGAAGAAGGTTGAAAGGGCTGGCTGCATGTCAAAGAAAGGGTATGTGAATTAATGACTGTCAGCTTTTGTATGAAAATACCGGCAGACCTGGGGGTCACAATAATATCATCTATCCACAATTGACCGGCACGGGTAATGGTATAGTTGAAGTAAAGTCCTATGTTTTTGAAACTGGCTGTTGTAAGGTCTGTTCCTGAAAAGCTTTGGCTGGTAGGTTCTCCCGGCTTTGTATAGGTAAGTAACCAATTCCCCTGCGAGCTGCGTATGACATCAATGGAGGCAAGGGTTGAAGCATTCCAGTCCAGGTCGGATTGAATGATCAGGCTGTCGGGTTTGCCGTTCTGGATTCTCCACAGTTCAAGCAGATCGGTATTCCCTTTGATATTGACTCCTACTGCATAGCCATTGATCAGTTCAGGCAGGATGGTATCGGCACAGAGGTAGAACCAGAAACGATTATCGGCAGAAGGGTCCCATTTGCCGTTTTTCATTTTAAACGACCATTCCAATTCATTCTGATTGCAATTGATATTCATGACGTGAAATAGGAAGCTATTACCGGCTATGTTTTTTGACAAATGCTTCAGGGAGTAAGTGCCTGAAATGGGTTCAGCGGATGAAACTTCCCAGTCTCCGGTTTGTTTCCAATCCAAGAAGGTTCCATCTTCAAAATTATCCATAAAAGGGGTGGCATTATCGGCAACAGTATGAATTGATCTGAATGGGGAGGGAGGATGGGCAAAACTATATTTGCTTACAGTTGTTAAAAAATAGACAACTATTATTGTGAAAATAAAAATAAATGTAACCCTTTTAGGAAAAATTAAAAGTAAACAGTTATTTTTGCTCATAATCTTTAGGTTTGGAAATATGTATTAAGTTAAGAAGATTTGACCAGTTTTCCAAATAGAATCAAGGTAAAAAATAGTATAATTCTTAAAATTATCGAAATGAAAGTTGCAGTAGTAGGTGCAAGTGGTGCGGTAGGCCAGGAATTCCTCAAAGTATTGGCTGAAAGGAATTTTCCGCTAGATGAACTGGTGTTGTTTGGATCAGGCCGTTCGGCTGGAAACGAGTAT
>DMFR01000446.1:6520-6783 GCA_003450125.1 Prolixibacteraceae bacterium
GATGATTTTAAGGATATCGATATCGCCCTTACCTCTGCAGGGGCTTCCATTTCCAAGGAATATGCAGACACCATTACCAAGTTCGGCGCTATCATGATTGATAATTCAAGCGCATTCCGCTACGAAGCAGATATTCCATTGGTGGTTCCTGAAGTAAATCCAGAAGATGCCAGAATACGTCCAAGAAATATCATTGCCAATCCCAACTGCTCAACGATCCAGATGGTTGTTGCCCTGAAACCGATCAACGATTTATCCAAAGT
>DMFR01000446.1:6928-7153 GCA_003450125.1 Prolixibacteraceae bacterium
CCGATCAACGATTTATCCAAAGTAGTTCGTGTACATGTGGCCACTTACCAGGCTGCCAGTGGTGCCGGGGCTCAAGGGATCGCCGAACTGGAAATGCAGATACATCAGGTTGCTCATGGTGAAGAGCCAACCATTCAGAAGTTCCCATACCAGTTGGCTATGAATGTGATTCCCCAGATTGACGTTTTCCTGGAAAATGACTATACCAAGGAAGAAATGAAGATG
>DMFR01000446.1:7329-7746 GCA_003450125.1 Prolixibacteraceae bacterium
ATACCAAGGAAGAAATGAAGATGAATTGGGAAACCAAGAAAATCATGCATACCAATGCTGAGGTCAGCGCAACCTGTATCCGTATTCCAGTTGCCAGGGCCCATTCTGAAGCCATTTGGGTAGAAACAGAAGAGGCTTTGGACATTGAAGTGGTAAAGGCAGCGATGCAGAAACTCGAAGGACTGACTGTGCTGGATAACCCGGCTGAAAAGAAATACCCCATGCCCCTGTTTGTTTCCGGCAAGGACGATGTCTATGTGGGACGTATCCGCAAAGATGTGTCTAATCCGAAAAGCCTTACCTTCTGGTGCGTAGGCGATCAGATTAAAAAGGGCGCTGCCCTGAATGCGGTTCAGATTGCAGAATGGCTGATTGAAAATGGGGAGATCAAATAGAAAATGGTTGGATGGTTGGATG
>DMFR01000446.1:7854-9720 GCA_003450125.1 Prolixibacteraceae bacterium
GAAAATGGTTGGATGGTTGGATGGTTGGATGGTTAAATGGTTATATGATTATATGATTAATGGTTAACCATCCAACCATCCAACCATTTAACCATTTAACCATTTAACCATCCAACCATTCAACCACTTTCCTATCCTTACTGCTCAACATTGGCAGTCCAATTTTCATCGTATAGAAAGTCGTTGAACGGGAAGCGTTGGATATGAATTTTCTTGACCTCTTCATACAGGGTCTTCTTCAGATCTTCGATATTTTGTTTCAGCAGTGCAGAGACAAAGAGCGATGGAGTATTGTTTTTGGCCATCCAGCTTGCTTCCCATTCTTCCAATGAAACATTGCTTTTGTTCCGAGGCGTTAAATCATCCTCATGTTTCTCTACATGGGTGAAAGCATCAATCTTGTTGAAGACATAAATCGTTGGCTTATCTCCTGCATTGATTTCATTCAGGGTACGGTTCACCACTTCTATCTGTTCCTCAAATCCCGGATGCGAAATATCTACCACATGCATCAGGATATCTGATTCACGCACCTCATCCAGGGTCGATTTAAAGGACTCCACCAATTGAGTAGGCAGCTTACGGATAAATCCAACGGTATCGGCCAGTAGGAAAGGAAGGTTTCCCACAACCATCTTGCGAACAGTCGTATCCAGAGTAGCAAAGAGCTTGTTCTCTGCAAAGACTTCCGATTTGCTCAACAGGTTCATCATCGTTGACTTACCAACGTTGGTATAGCCCACAAGGGCAACACGAACCAGTCGTCCGCGGTTCTTGCGTTGTGTAACCTTTTGCTTGTCAATTTTTACCAGTTGTTCCTTAAGAAAAGCTATTTTATCCAAAATGATTCGGCGGTCAGTTTCAATTTGTGATTCCCCAGGGCCACGCATCCCAATACCTCCACGCTGACGTTCAAGGTGAGTCCACATTCTTGTCAGACGCGGCAGCATGTATTGACATTGAGCAAGCTCTACCTGTGTCTTGGCATTGGCTGTCTGGGCCCGTTTGGCGAAGATATCCAAGATAAGGAAGGTCCTGTCCAATACTTTACATTCCAGTACCTTTTCGATATTCCGCAGTTGTGTAGGACTAAGATCATCATCAAAGATAACGGTACCAATATCATGCGATTTGATGTATTCATTGATTTCCTCCAGTTTACCCGTACCCACGAAAGTGGCATGGTTGGGTAATTCCAATCGTTGGAGGAAGTGTTTCTTGACCTCAGCGCCGGCAGTATCAGCCAAAAATGCCAATTCTTCCAGATACTCCTTTGCCTTGGTTTCATCCTGGTTCTTGGTAATCAAGCCCACCAGGACAGCTGTTTCAGTTATAGGTGAATTTTCTATCATAGTTCATTCCGTTGTCAACAAAAATACTGTTGTATAAGAAACATTTCCAGCAGATTCATTGAATTGTTCAGGGGATAAAGATACGGAATAATACAGCAAAAACGGATAGTACTACCATAAGTAAGGTAGGTGTAGAATAATATTGAAACTAAGTGATGAAAAATTACCCTTTGTTTTTGTAAAAAGAAAACCATCATCAAATATTTTTATATATTTGCCGCCGGTTCTGAAAGGAATTATAAGTTGAAATGAAATCAGGGGGGATTAGCTCAGTTGGCTAGAGCGTTTGACTGGCAGTCAAAAGGTCATCGGTTCGATTCCGATATTCTCCACTGAAAAATGAAAGAGTTACAAGCGTTAAAACTTGTAGCTCTTTTTTCATTGCCAGATTTTGCCAAGAAATGCTGAAAGACTTTTATGGATCGAGTGCAAAAGACGGTGGATGGTCATGGTTTATGCATAAAGTTTTTCCAGCCTGTAGATGAAAAAAGGAATATCTCTCACTCCCCTAAAC
>DMFR01000208.1:0-1427 GCA_003450125.1 Prolixibacteraceae bacterium
CCAACAATATTCAGGTGCAATAGAAACCGGATTAAGCCGATCAGCTTTGGAAGGGACGTTTGAACTGCCTTTAAAACCGTCCGATGTAACGCTGGTTTACCTGTTCTTTGCAGCCCGGGACGGCAAGGATTATTCAAGCAGTATCAGTTTGGAAGTGTGAAAGAAATCAACCTCTTACGCCTCTTTATATCTGTCGTTTAATAAGTAATATCGGCTTTCAAATCTTTCAAAGCAATAAAAATTTGGTTGTTTAAAATTCTTATCTTTGAAAAAACATTTTGGCGATGAAAAAAATGAATTATACAGCAATAATCGAAAAAAGTGATGACGGTTATTATGTGGGCCAGGTTCAGGAAATACCCGAAGCAATAGCTCAGGGAAAAACTATTGACGAACTAAATGAGAACCTTATTGAGGCCTTACAACTGGTCATTGATTATCATCGTGAACATACACTTAGCCAATACAAAGGACATAAAATAATTCAGCGCAAACTTAATTTTGCCTGATGAAGCGAAATGCTTTCATAAAGCACCTAAAAACCAATGGTTGTGTTTTAGTACGTGAAGGCGCCAATCACAGTTTATTTCTCAATCCGAATAATGGGAAAAAATCCACGGTAGGCCGTCACCCTGAATTATCCGAACTTATGTGTAAAATTATTTGTAAGCAACTTGAAATTCCATCCATCTGATTCTCACTTATAAGGTTCAAAGTTAGAAAAGCTCCATCTCCACGTCTCCTGCTTGCTTAAATCGTAGGGCAAAATTTGATGGCACACAGGATCAAAAACAGTTCAAAGCCTATTCGCTTCATCCCCTTTTGCCTAAAAGACACAGTATGGATGAAACAATCGAAGCTTAGGATGAATTTGGCCGTTCTCGTAATAAGGATCGACTTGTTTTTTTGAAAACCTTCAACCATCCTGAATCAAGTGATGATATTTAACTAGATTGTATTAGCTTTTTAATGCATTCCCCAATAATACAATAGGATGCTGAAACAAGTTCAGCATGACGCTTCTAATAAGATTTCGGAAAATTTTGAATCGTTGAATGTAGCAGTGTTATTATTTTAGTTACACCAATTTTTGTATACTCAACATTCAACAGGACAAACTAGATAAAATATTCAATGTTATCGATCCAGCCGGCTCTAAAGGCATGCAGGTTCAACTCTGAAGCATTGGAGACACCCAGTTTCCGGAAACTATTTTTACGATGGGTATTGACGGTATGAAAACTGACATTTTTCTGAAGAGAATCTCCTTGGTGGTTAATCCTCCGGCAATATCAAAACAGACATCCCCTCAAAAATTGATCAGGAAGCAAGGTAATCTTCCATTCAAATGTAATCAATGTTCGCAGCGTTGTGATAATCTTCTAAGACTGCCGGAATCATGATCAACGCGTCATGCCGAACTGGTT
>DMFR01000208.1:1530-15026 GCA_003450125.1 Prolixibacteraceae bacterium
AACCAGTTCGGCATGACGCGTTGTACATGGTTTTGGCAGACTTGGAGATCCTTAAACAATCCTGAAACAAGTTCAGGATGACTCGGCATGACGCTTTGAATAGGATTCCGGCAGACTTAAAGGTGTCTATTTTAAAGCGACCTTCTTTTTTAGTTTTATAGTTCCCGCAGAAGCGCCTACCAACAGTTCAATATTGCAAAGATCATCATCCCAGGCTTGTTTTGTCACATTCCAATACTGTAAGCTTTTTACAGGAATCTGAAGGGTGATGTTTTTGCTTTCACCGGCAACAAGCGGCACTCTTGAAAAAGACTTCAACTCTTTCTGCGGCCACTCGACTCTTGGATTGATCCTGTGCACATACACCTGAACGACTTCATCAGCAGCAACCTTCCCTGTATTTTTTACTTTTAGGGTAATGGTAATCACATCGTTTACCCCATACTCTTTCTGATCGGTTTTCAGATTGGAGTAGTCAAATGTGGTGTAGGTAAGGCCATAACCGAAGGGATACATGACCTGAACATTTTTGGTGTCAAACCAGCGATAGCCTACCAATGACTCTTCTGAATAATAGGCTGTATTGGCATCTGCCTTTTGCACTTCTTCTTTTTTTGCCTGAGCTTTTGCGGCATCCTCCGTTTCTGAAACCAAGTTGGCAAAGACATCCGCATTCTTTTTACCCTGCGGATAATTACCCAGGGCATAAGCCGGTGAATCTTCCAATTTTACAGGCAAGGTAAAAGGTAAACGTCCACTCGGAGAAATATTCCCGGTAAGAACATCGGCCAAAGCATTTCCACCTTCCGAACCATTGAACCAAGATATCAACAACGCTTTTGACAGGGGGTTTACATTTTTCAGATCATTCGGAGCGCCACTTGTCAGAACAGTCACAATATTGGGATTAACCTGTGCGATTTTCTGAATCAGTTCATCCTGACCTGAAGGTAAAAAGATGTCTTTCCGGTCGGTACCTTCGGTTTCAACCGAACGGTTGTCGCCTGCGATAAACAGAACCACAGTAGCTTTAGCAGCTGCTTCAAGGGCTTCCTTGGTCAATATTTCAGCATTAAGCTTTTTCTCCTGTGCTTGTTTTTCAATTTCTTCAGGGGTTCTTCTTCTGAACCTATTGGATTCAGCACCGTCATATCCTTTGGCAAAGATGATTTCCGCCTTGCCTTCCAACTTCTTTTTCAATCCTTCAAGCGGGGTCACCTCGTATAAAGTTTTCACACCTGCACCCAATCCACCTGAAGCCATGATCTGGGTGGCATTGGCTCCAATAACAGCAATGACAGGTTTATTTTTCAGCTGTAAAGGCAGAATTCCATCATTCTTTAATAGTACAATTGATTTGCTGGCCACCTCGTAAGCTATTTTCTGCTGGGCCGGCTGGGAAGTGATTTGCTTGTTGGCTTCATTTTCAGGAACAGCTTTGATAGCGAGCCTTACACGAAGAATTTCACGAACACGCTGGTTAACGATGTCTTCAGCAACCAAACCGGCTTTTACAGAATCCATTAAAGCCTTACCCATGAACTTTTTATCCGGCATTTCAACATTCAGGCCGCTTTTTACAGATCCAACCGTACTGTGAGTTCCTCCCCAGTCGGAAATAACCATTCCTGCAAATCCCCATTCCTGGCGAAGGATCTTATTGAGCAACATTTCATTTTCAGCACACCATTTGCCGCCAATTTTGTTGTAGGCCGACATAAATCCATAAGCATCGCCCTCTTCAACAGTCGCCCTGAAAGGTGGAAGATAAATCTCACGCATGGCACGTTCGCCAATCACCACGTTGACTGTTCCCCGGTTATTTTCCTGGTTGTTCAGCGCGAAATGCTTCACGCAAACGGCAATGCCATTGTCCTGAACGCCTTTGGTATAACCAACGGCCAGTTTAGAACTTAAAAAAGGATCTTCACTTAAATATTCATAGGTTCTTCCCCCGGTAGGAATGCGTTGAATGTTGATCGCCGGGCCCAAAAGCATATCTTTTCCACGAAGCTTGGCTTCACGGGCCATCCCGGTACCATAGCTATAGGCCAATTCAGGACTCCAGGTGGCAGCCAATGCTGAACCTGTAGGGAAAAAGGTGGCTTTATCGGTATCCCAACCCAATCCTGCCCATCCGTCGGGCTGCATTTCCTCGCGAATGCCAAAAGGGCCATCGGCATAGATCATATCAGCAATGCCAAGTCGTTCAATACCCGCGGAAGTAAACATGTGCTTGGCGTGAAGCATATTCACTTTCTCCTCAAGCGTCATTTGACTGATGATACCGTCAATCTGTTGATCGTATTGAAGAAGGGCTGATCGGTGAGTTTTTTCCGAAGAAAAACCTGCCAGAGGTATTGCAAGGATTGCAAAAACCAGAATGCTTGATATTTTACTCATCTTATAATTGGTAGTTTGGTTTTGATTGGCTTATTAATAGTTGAGGCTCTTTATTCCTGTATGAAAAAGGCGAATACTATAATCCGACTGCATCAATCAAAATATTTCTTTTTGTTCTGATCGCGCAATCTCGCAAAAATAATAATTATTGCAGCAAATTCAAATGCTCTGAGAGAGGGAATAAATTCCCTCCCTACAATATGAATCGAGCCGATGGCTCTTATATGTCAATCCCGCAGGGATGATTGATATTGTAGCCACGGATTTTAATCCGGGGATATGGATAGAATCCTCCCCCAAAAGGTCAAATAGGGTCAAATAGGGTCAAATAAAGTCGATTGGATGGTTCATCGCAATAGTCCATGTACCTTTATTCAGAAAAGGACAAGAAAGGGTTTACCAAAGGGTAAAGTTCAAAAAGTCTTTTTTGAAGTGATCACAATAAAAACCATCAATTAACCGGACAGCAAGTTTACAAGGTAAATTTTCAAAGCGACTTTCCGACAACGGTCAGAACAGGTATTTTGAAAACAGCCCATGTAAGGTGTCACAGGTAATTGATTTCATTTTGTCCTAAACCTTCTCGCTGTTTTGAGAAAGGTTTATATCCATAGATCACGTTCTTTGACATATTGAAAAAAAGAGGTTGGATGGTTGGATGGTTGAATGGTTGGCTGGCTAAATGGTTAGATGGCTATTTGTTGCTAACTATTAACTTTTCAACCTGTTAACCATTTAACCATTTAACCATTTAACCTGTTAACCATCTAACCATTTAACCATCTAACCATCTAACCATCTAACCATCCAACCAGTAACCAATAGTGCCATTTTAACAGTTACACGCCACTTAGATAAAGTATTCAATGTTATCGATCCAGCCGGCTCTAATGGCATGCATGATCAACTCTGAAGCATTGGAGACGCCCAGTTTGCGGAATATATTCTTACGATGGGTATTGACGGTATGAAAACTGACATTTTTCTGATGGGCAATCTCCTTGGTCGTTAAGCCTCCTGCAATTAAACGAACTATTTCAATTTCGGAATTGGTTAAATGAGTAGACTCTTCAGGAGTTGCTTTGCTTTCACCCATTTCAAGGATCATATCCAGAATTTCTTCCGAGAAGTATTTCTTCCCTTTGATGGCAGCATCAATAGCTGCAAGGATATCTTCACGATCAGCCGTCTTGTTAAGGATGTTTTTGATCCCGATTTTAGTGAGTTCCGTAAATTCAGGTTTAGAGAGCGAATTGGTAAGGATTAAAATAGACAGCTTTGGATATTGACGTTTGATTTCCTGCAGGCCATTGGGATGATTGTAATCAAAAAGCAAGGGATCGGTGATGAGCAATTGACAGGTTTCTTTTTCCAGGACCTTATACAGTTCAGTAGAAGAGCTGACAGCATCGAAGGAACATTCGACCTGTCCATCCAATAAAACCAGTAAAGCCGTAACGATCAAAAACTGGGTATCTGCAATGATGATTTTATTTGCCGGGTTGCTCATATTCGCTCAATAGGTATAAATACTTAAATAGCAATGGATTGATTGATCTGAAGGCCGAATTTAACACATGTCTATTGATTTAGTGTATATTTGTGTATGTATTTTCAATTGAGAATATGAAAATTTAATAGTAGGGTTCCCTTTGATAAGTCAAAAGAATAAGAATTGCCACAAAAACACTTAGAATCAAAGATACACAAAGTATAGATTATCTTTTATCTATCTTTTTTCGTGGAACTTAGTGTCTTAGAGTCTTTGTGGCAAATCACTTCATTATTAATTAACCTTTTAAGTGTTCATGTATGTTTACAAGTGAAATCCGGCAGGAATATTCATGGTTTAGAAGAATTTGCATGCAGTTTATTTCTGACAAGGACTTTGATAAACTGGAGAAGACATCGGTTAAACTGAATTTCAAAAAGGGGGAAACGATCTTGAAACAAGGGGGAATGCCCACTCACCTTGTCTACCTTGAAAAGGGAATTGTAAAATTTAACTATGAAAATGAATCGGGTAAAAACCTAATCCTCACCATTGTTTCAGCGCCTAAGATATTGGGGGGAGCCAACTTGTTTTACAAGGACAATAACCTGTTTTCGCTCATTGCCGTAGAGGATTGCGAAGTGATCATGATTGACTCCAAAGTCACCCAGGATGTGCTGATGGACAATTCTAAATTCGCTATGATGATGTTCCAGGTGGCTTCTGAGATGTTTAAAAAGTCAGTCATGAATTTTATCAGCCTTGCCCATAAGCAGAAAGAAGGACGCATTGCAGACATTGTTCTGTACCTGGCCGCTGAAGTTTACCAAAGCAATACCTTTGTTCTTTCCCTGACTCGAAAGGAGATTGCAGAGTTTGCGGGTTGCTCGACCGAAAATGTAATCATGACCTTGTCGAAATGGCACAATGAGAAAATGATAACTTTAGAGGGCAAAAGCATTGAAATAAAAGACATCGATAAATTGAAACATATCAGCAAAATAGGATAGAGATGTTAACACAAAAGACGAGGTATTCGATGCTGGCCATGGTTAGGCTGGCCAAAGAATTTGGAAAAGGGACATTGATGATAAACGAAATCGCTGAGAGTGAGCGTATTCCCAAACGGTTCCTGGAATCCATCCTGCTGGAATTGAAGAACAATGGTTACCTGGGTAGCCGATTGGGGAAAAATGGTGGTTATTTCCTGATGAAAAACCCAAGGGAGATCAACCTGCTTGAAATCGTACGCTTATTTGAAGGAAGTATTGCCATGTTAAAATGCACGTCCGAAAAGTACTATGAGCCCTGCGACCACTGCAAGGACGAAGAGAATTGCAACATCCGGGGAACTTTTAAAGACATCAGAGAATATACGTATAACAAATTGGCAGGTACATCTTTAGAGATGCTGGCTACTGGTGATCAGGCTCTTCCGGCGGTATAATGGGTGGAAGGCGTTCTGTGTTTCTTGTATAACAAATCACAACATCCAATCATTCAAAGATTACTAAGGTTACTAAGGTTTGGGGTTCTTGGGGAAACTCCGGTTACTAAGGTTATGAAGGTGAGGGTTCTGGAATCATACACCTGTCCTCAAACCTTAGTAACCTCAAGAACGCTTCGAAGATGGTTTCAGAAGCCAGCAGCCAGTAGCTTATACCCAGAAGCCTCACTATCAAATTGACACGATCTTATTCGAAAAGTTCTCAGCCTTCTTCAAATCAAATGAATTTTCCCATTTGGCCATCACTACTGTAGCAGTACAATTGCCAATTACATTAATTGTTGTACGGGCCATGTCCATCAACACATCGATGCCTAAGATTAAAAATACGGGTGTAGTTGGAAGTCCAAAACTGGATAAGGTACCCAACAAGACCACCAATGAAGCACGTGAGACGCCTGCCACTCCTTTACTGGTGAGCATCAGCACAAAACACATGGCCAGTTGTTGGGCCAAAGAAAGGTGAATTCCTGCTACCTGGGCAACGAAAACGCAGGCCAGTGAAAGATACAAGGTGGTTCCATCAAGGTTAAAGCTGTATCCTGTTGGAATTACAAAGGCAACAATCTCCCTGGGTACTCCAAATCGTTCCATCGACTCAAGTGCAGAAGGTAATGCTGATTCAGAATTGGCAGTGGCAAAAGCTATAGAGGCGGGTTCACTCACGGCCAATATGAATTTCTTCAAAGGGATTTTTAATAAGAGCACCAATGGAAGTATCACCACCAGCAGGAATGCAATTAAGGCCACATACAGGGTCGCCAGTAGCTTCAAAAGACTTCCCAATACATCGAGCCCCAAGTGTCCAATGGTAAAGGCAATGGCTGCAAAAACAGCCACAGGGGCAAAATACATGATGATGTTGGTGAACTTAAACATGGTTTCAGCAAGCCCTCCGGTAAAGCGCAACATGGTTCTCTTGTAATTATCCCCAATTTTGGCCACTGCAATTCCAAAGATAATACTGAATACAACTACCTGGAGGATATTTCCATCGAAGATCGATTTGGCAATATTTTCAGGAAACATATTCAATAGAAAACCTGACCAACTGTGTGCTTTCATGGCTTCTACAGGAGCGCTATCTACGGCAGTCAATACCAATCCCTCACCTGCCTTGCTGATGTTGATGGCTAATAGCCCAATAAACAGGGCGATGGTAGAAACAATTTCGAAATAGAGAATTGATTTCCAGCCCAGACGGCCAATGAGCTTTAAGTCGTTGTGTCCTGCAATCCCGTTCACCAAGGTTGCAAAGATAAGAGGGGCAATAATGGTTTTTATCAGCCTCAGGAAGATATCGCTCAGGAATTGCATGTTTTTGGCGATTTCCGGTACATCGTATCCGAATTCTGCCCCTGCAATGATGCTGATCAGAATCCATACAGTGAGTGATCGGCGTTTAAATGCCAATAGTATAAAGATCAATACATTGAGCAGTCGAAAGGAGGTGAAAAATACAGGGTTAAGATCTATGATTTGATCGGATGTCAGTACAAACAAAAACAAACTAATGCTGGAAATGGCAAAACAAGCGATATTGAGCAGTTGACCTGGCTTTTTCATTCTAAGACCTTCAATTTATCTTACAATTATACATTATTCTGTTGGACTTTTCTACTGTTTGTATTTTTATCTACACCTGACAGCTTTTTAAAACCTGTCAGGTGTAAGAAGAAATTTTGAAGATCTTTTCAATGAATATTATGAATAGTCCTATGATTTTCATAAATTAGTTTCAAATACCTTCAATTGGACAATCAATTAGATGGGTAGCTTCATCGAATTAAAATAAATACCATGTCAGACCCTAAGATTCAACTTGATCCTGATAATTTTTATCACATCTACAGCCATGGGGTGGGGGGGCGTGATTTATTCAAGGAAGCTGACAACTATGAATATTTCCTTGACCTCTACGATAAATACATTTCGCCCATAGCTGATACCTTGCATGGGTGCTGATGAAAAATCATTTTCATGTGTTGGTGAGAATTAAAAGCGAATTGGAAATTGTTGCGACATTAGCCCCTGACAGGGTTTTAAACCCTGTCAGGGGTGGTAATATCCCATCGAAACAGTTTTCTAACCTTTTCAATGCCTATGCACAAGCTTTTAACAAACGGTATGGAATTCACGGTGCATTGTTCGAGCGGCCGTTTAATCGTAAACTAATAAACAGTGAACTTTACCTAAAACGAATCATCCTTTACATCCACAATAATCCGGTACATCATGGTTTCTGCTCTCATCCCATAGAATATCCATGGTGCAGTTATCTGAGCTGTATTTCGATCAAGCCAACCAAATTGCACCGGGAAGCAGTGATTGGGTGGTTTGACGGTGAAGCCAATTTTAAAACCATACATAACGGTAAGCTTGATATAGAGAGTATTGAAGGATGGTTAGAAACATAACGATGGTTCATTTACCCCTGACAGGGTTCCAAACCCTGTCAGGGGTAACGTACCTATTTTATTTTTTTGAATTTGTCTGATTCAATGCTGCCTTTAACCCTTTTGCAAGTTTTTCAGGATCATCAACAGCCCAAAAGTGCATCATAAATAGCCTGGGGTCATCATAAAGCATGTGATTGTGGATGGCTGTAACGGCAATGCCATTTTGAGTAAGTGCCTTTAGAACAGGATTTACTTCATTGGGCAACAATACAAAATCACCTGTTATGGCGGCTTTGTTTCCGGCCATTTGAAAATTGATTGCAATGGCCATTCCAATGGAGGGAGGCATTACCATGCCACTTTCAGTTAGCTTTTCAAGACGTGGAAATCCATATTGCAGCAGATTGCCGTTGTGTTTGCCTGTAGTGCCCAACACGGCTTCAACCTTTGACCAGTCAGGTTTTACATCTTGATTGGGTGCCTGTGGTGAAGTCAATGGAGTTCCGGTCACTGAAATGACGGACTTAATGGCTTCCGCAAGCTGTACAGCCTCTCCTTTTCCTGAAAAATGCACATATTTGATGGCAGGTGTTTCACCAATAAGGTGATTGTGAAGAGCAGTTACTTCAAGGTTTAAGGAAACAATTTTTGAAATCACAGGGCCCACTTCCTTCTCGAGCAATACCAGGTCTCCCATCATCATGGTTTTACCGTTCATCTTCATGTCCCCATCAGATTGATTGATAAACCCAATCCATGAAGTAAGAGCAAGCCCGGGATCGACTGCAAAATCGCCCACTTTTATTTTCAAGTCTGAACGGGGAAATGTAATCTTAAACACCCCATCCTGTATAGTACCTTTTTTACCGAATACTTTTTCAACATTGGCCCAGTCGCTTTGCTGACCTAAGGAGGAGTAGCCAACACTTAAAATGACCACAAGAATTGAAAGAAAAGTTTTCATTTTAATTCGATTTAATTTAGTTTGTAAAACGGGACTGCAAATAGAGTCATCATTTAAAATAGTCCATATTTTCAATTTGGATTAACAATTTCATACTTGAATTTGTTTGTGCAAAATGTTGAAATAAAGATATATAGCGTGTAATGGTTTCTGATCATCCTACCATGAATGTTTTTAATAAGATCCCAATAATTGCTGCAATGAGAATGATATATGGTTCCTGAATCTTTTTAAAGTAGAGGATGACAAACACAGTGGCCATTGCAATCAAAGAGGTTGCGAGGTCGGTAATGCTGCGAGTTGCAATAATTACTACAGCTCCGACCAAAGCGCCTATTACTGCTGCGGTGATCCCTTCAACAAAAGCTTTGATCGACTGGTTATGTCCATATTTTTTAAAATAAGGTGCTGGTATAACTGTAAATAAGTAACAAGGTAAAAAGGTGGCCAATGCTGCCACACAGGCTCCTGGAAATCCGGCAACCAAATAGCCTATAAATCCCACAGTGATTACTACCGGGCCGGGAGTAATCATGGCAACTGCAACTGCATCAACAAACTGATGTTCATTGAGCCATTGATGTTCTACTACTACACCACCATGCAGAAAAGGGACAATGGCAAGTCCACTGCCAAAAACAAAAGCGCCTGCCTTGGTAAAAAACAAGGCAATATCCCACAAGGTTCCCGTATCAAAATTCCAGAACCCAATGCCAGCCAGTATGAAGAGAGAAGTTGCAGTTCTGGGTTTTCTGATCCAATCGGGTGGAGATTTCACAATCATGTAAACCATACCGGCAGCCACAAAAAGTAAGATATTCTCTGATTGGGTGGTTATCGTAATCACTGCCGCCATGAGATAGAACACCCACAGGAGCCAATTTTGCCGGAGGCTTTGCAGATTGATTTTCCCGATTGATTTAATGGTGAGTTTATAAGAACTCATTGCAATGATTCCTATAACGGCAGCGCCAACTCCATAGAATACGGCCTGCATCCAGGGTAAACCTCCATAGATTTTGTACGCTATGCCCAGCAAAACAACCATCACAAACGAAGGGATGATGAATGCAATTCCACAAAGTGATGCACCTAAAATGCCGTAATGGACATAGCCTAAATAGATTCCCAATTGAGCCGCAAGCGGTCCAGGAGCAAGTTGCGCAAGGGCAAGTCCTTCTTTGTATTCCTCTTCTGAAATCCATTGGCGATTTTCAACCAGATCGCGGTGCATATAACCCACCAGGGCAACAGGCCCTCCAAATCCGGAATATCCCAATTTGAAAAAATAAAGAATGAGTTGACGCAATGTATAGTCCAGCTCTGTTTTAACTTCCATATTCCTAACTTATTTCCAGATGGATATTAAGTTTTAACATCCATGCAGAAATAAAGTTGTCAGAAAAGGTTTACAATCCAATAAACAGCAAACTCCAAACAATCTGTAGGGTATAAAATTAAATTTTGGACTAATAGGAAGGATGAAATTTGCTGCAAGCCCATTAATTTGTCTATAATTGGTTATCAAATTTTATCGCACTATCCTTTTGCTTTTTAGTTGAGTTGCCGAACGAATACGTAAATCCAAAATAAATCATTCGGGCAGTTCGTCTTCTTATTTCGTGGCGGTATATTTCAGGAGTATCCAATATGTAATTGCTTCTCAAGGTATTAAATATATCAGAAACAGTAAGTATTAAACCAGCCTTATTTTTAAACAATTCCTGCTTTAGTCCCGAATTCATTACAAACGAAGGAAGTCTTCTTCCTTGTGGAGTCAGGCTTTCAGAGGAGTAATTTGTTGTAAGCTGCCAAACAGTGCTCTTTGTAAGGTTGAACCCCATGCTTGCATTAGCCGACATGGAGATAATTGATTTGTTTTTACTATAACCCAGTGATGAAGCATCAATTGTATTGTAGAAAGTATTGGTGGACAGGTTAGCTGTGGCGATTTTCCCCAGTGAGCCGGACAAGATCAATTCGAGTCCAGCGGATTGATTCTGCGATAGGTTTTCCAGTGTGCTCTGCAAAACACCATTGCCGATACTCCTGGTTATAGGGGTAATTCCATTCTGATTATACCGGTAATATAAAGTTGATATAAAGGTTGTTGAATTCTCTTTGAATTGATATCCCAACTCCAGAGAGTGAATATCTTCGGGTTTCAGATTTGGATTCCCAACACGTATATTCTTTAGATCCTGGTATTCGGCAAATGGGTTTAACTCTTCATCTTCGGGGCGACGAATCCGATGGCTGTAATTCAGTTGTAGTTCCTGTTTGCCTGTCAGCTTGTAGGATAAATGGAGGGTTGGATACAATCGGGTGTATTGTTTCGGAATAATCGAATCCAGGGTTACCAGGTTCGCCCTGGTATTGGTCTGTTCGCCTCGTATACCGGCTAATAATCCAAACTTGCCGATTTCCTTCTCAAAGGTGGCATACAATACATGGGTATATTCCGAGCGAATAAAACGGTTGGAACGCATAAAATCCTTGTTCCAGCTATTCGTAGCAAGGTCTAAAGTGTCTCGGAAAAGGTCCAGATCGTTGCTGAAGTATTCGAGCAGATAGCCCGATTCAAATTTACTATTCGCGGAAATGGGAAGCGTATATTCAACCGTGAGTTCCGATCCCTTGTTCACGTGATGGTAAAACATATCATCATACCTAACTATAGGAAAAGGTGCCCGGTAGGTATTGGTATAATAGTTATCTTCCTTCTCCATCGATCTGGAAAAAATGCAACTTACATTTAATTCATGTCCTTCTTTATCAAACAGATGCTGATAGGTGGATGTGATTTCCAGATCCGATTCGGCTTCCGGAAGGTAGCGTACACGGTCATAGTCTTCAATTGTATTCCCCTGGTTATCCAGTAAGGTATAGGTTGATACATCGTTTTGACGTTGGAACCGATAATTGTAATTGGCTGAAACGCCGACCTTATTGTGATCGTTTAACTTGTAGTCGATACCGGCATTTGCCAAATTATAGATTGGACGTGCATGGCCAATGCCGTAGGTTTTCGAAGAGTTTTCCAATTGCAAATCCTTATAAGTATTTGTGGTCATGTTATTGATTCGGGTACGGTCGTCCTGTCTGATGCCAAAGCTTCCGAATAGGTTTAATTTACCCGGATTGTAATTGGCCATCACATTAAAATTGCGTCGGTTATCATTGCCAACATTAGCCGTAAGGTTCCCATTTAATCCAAGGCCCTTATCTTTCTTTAATACAATATTGATGATTCCTGAAGTTCCGTCAGGTTTGTATTTTGCAGAAGGATTGGTGATTATTTCGATTTTATCGATTGAATTGGCCGGCAATTGCTGTAAGGCTGCCGCACGGTTCAGATTCATCATGGCCGAGGACCTTCCATTGATCAGGATGGTCACATTTTCCGATCCCCGTAAACTCACATTTCCATCCACATCCACTTGAACGGATGGAATATTTTGCATGATGTCGCTTACAGAGCCTGACTTACTCATCATATCCTGACCTACATTAAATGTTTTGCGGTCAATAGAATTAACATAGGTAGACTTTTGCGTGGTTACCTGTACTTCATTAACTGCAGTGAAAGATTCAGAAATATATAATTTACCGATATCGATGCTGCTTTGCTTCGCATCCAGAACGAATACTGCAGATTTTGTTTCATCGAAGCCAATAAAACTATACACGATTCGGTACTCTCCATAAGGTAACTCCATGAATTCAAATCTTCCTTCTTTATCGGTCACCATTCCCTGAATATAGGCACTATCAATTTTATTTTTAATTACAACGTTGGCAAATTCGAGTGGCTTATCTGTCGTTTTTTCAATAATGTAGCCTTTTATACTCCCAATTCCTTTTTTCTGTGCATATAAACTGTTGATACTAATCAATATGATTAAGCTGATTGACACTATATTCCTCATTAATTCCAATTTTAAAGCACCATTTTAAATAATTGCTAACAAAAGTAAGATTTAATTCTGTAGAGATTTTGAATTTCATCAATGATTAAAGGTGAAAGCAGCTAATTTGCTTTAAACAAAACAATTATTGCAGCTTTAAATTTATGACTATTTTTGAGTTTAATTGTAGAACGTAATCTATGAAGCGGTTTGCTATTATAACAGGTATACTTTCCGGGTTTCTTTTTGGGATAGCCACCCCATTTAGTAAACTATTATTGGCGGGCCTTAATTCCTTTCAATTGGCCGGACTGCTTTATTTGGGTGCTGCTTTAGCGATGTTGCCTTACATTTTCAGGAAAAACAGCAACCTAAAATTGCTTTTCCAACCGGGTAGTAGGGTCAAAACTTCTGGTATCATCTTTTTCGGTGGATTCGCCGGTCCGTTACTACTAATGGCTGGTTTGAGATTGGCCAATGCAGCTTCGGTTTCTATCTGGTTAAATATGGAACTCGTGGCAACAGCCATTTTAGGGGTTTTAATTTTTAAAGATGCCCTTGACAGATATACCTGGATGGGTGTCTTTTTAACAATTATAGCCGGAATAATTACTTCGTTTGGGGAGGGTACAAGCGGCATATCATCTGGACTGCTCATTACTGCAGCCTGTATTTGCTGGGCCTTGGATAACCACCTAACTGCACTTACCGACGGGGCTTCTCCTCAAACAGTTACTTTTGTGAAAGGAATAGTGGCCGGTTCTGTTAATCTCACGATCGGATGCCTGATTGCCGGTCAAGGGATGGTATTGGGAAATGTGGT
>DMFR01000377.1:0-562 GCA_003450125.1 Prolixibacteraceae bacterium
TATTTTTGTACAACCATTTAAACTTTATAATATGAACTTATTGATTATTGCCGGTGTTATTGGTCCTCAGGAACTTATTGTCGTATTGGTCGTGGTAGTACTGATGTTCGGGGGAACTAAAATTCCCGAATTGATGAAAGGACTTGGCAAAGGGATCAAGGAATTTAAGAATGCTTCCAAAGCAGATGACGATGAACCAAAGAAAGACGCTGAAAAGACTGAAAAGATTGAAAAATAAATAAAGGATCCTGCTGATAGCAGGATTTTTTTTTGCCTTTTTTTTCCTCCATCTTTGCTGGAGGCCACTACCATCAAACCCTTTCGGGGTTTCCCCAAGGCTGTTCAATTATAAGTAATTGATCGATCATTCTTATTCTACCAATGAAAAATTGATACATCTACAGCCATGAAAGTATCCTCGTATCCTACCTGGATATCCCATTGAAAGTCTTGCTATGGTTTCTGATTCTTGAATCATATTCCCATTCAATTTTACACCTCTTTCTTTTCCCACATGCTCGACCTTATTTGGGTAGGCATTGAGAGGTGTTTGGCTGTATCT
>DMFR01000377.1:604-3549 GCA_003450125.1 Prolixibacteraceae bacterium
TTTTAGTATTGATACAGTACAGAAAGAGTACTCATAGATACAGCCAAACACCTCTCAAACATCAGGGAATAACAGCTCAATGGGCTCAGGAAAGATGGAAAATCGAATTGAATAGTAGGATTCTGGTGATGGAGATACAAAGGAATATTCAAGAAAAAAGGAAATATATCCTTCAGACCGTTGCCTTTGCTCCCCGATCAGCATCGGGAGCAAAGGCCAGCTTCGCGGTGGAGATAGTGATCAATATTTTAGATGCTTAAATCAGATAAGCTATTTTGTATTTGTTCTTTAACTACTTTATCCGTGCGCTATCCTTTGCCTTCTGGCTTTAGCCGACGCATTGGATTTATTCTCCTTAAATGTTCGAGGCTAGAAGAAGTCTTCCGATTTATCGAGGCTTTGTTCTATGCTCTCAGGGTCATCGCAGTTGGTATTGATGGAGAAGTTGACAGGTCGGTCAAATTCACTTTGATCGCGATAAGGCAGAGAGTGGTCTGCATATACTTTACGCATAAAGTATCCCCAGATGGGAAGGGCCATGCTTGCACCCTGTCCAGATTGCAGGTCTTCAAAATGGATACTCCTCAATTCAGCACCTGTCCAGGAACCACTGACCAATTCAGGGGTAATTCCAATAAACCAACCATCGGATTGATTCTGGGTAGTTCCTGTTTTAGCAGCAATAGGTCCTTTAAATCCACCGTATTGAGGGCTCCAACGTAATCTTCCTCCCGATCCTGCATCTACCACTCCGCGCATCAATTCAATCATCAGGTAAGAAGTTTGTTCATCAATGGCATCGTGTTTTTCAGGGAGAAATGACGATATCACGTTCCCGTGACGGTCTTCAATACGGGTTACAAAAATCGGCTTTGTATAGATACCCCTGTTGGCGAAAGTGCCATAGGCGCCCACCATTTCATATAAGGTCACATCGGATGTTCCCAGAAACATGGAAGGAACTGGATCGATGGGACTGTAGACGCCCATTTTTTTCATCACATCAACCACTGACTGAGGATTGTACTGTTTCATCACCCAGGCGGACACCTGGTTGACCGAATGGGCAAGACCCCATTTAAGGGTCACCATCTTGTCATCAAATTTCGTGGGAGAGGAGTTCTTTGCTTCCCAGATGCGGCCATCGGGTAATATAAACTGTTGCTTGACATTGGGCACTTTGCTGCAAGGCGAAAGACCATTTTGCATGGCAAGGGTATACAAGAATGGTTTAACAGTAGATCCCACCTGCCTTTTACCGTCTTTGACCATGTCGTACATAAAATGAGCGTAATCGGGACCGCCCACATAGGCTTTCACATGGCCCGTTTTAATTTCCATCGACATAAAGGAAGAACGCAGAATGCTGTAGGAATACTTTAATGAATCAAGGGGTGACATCACCGTGTCCTTGTCACCTTTATAGGAGAATACGGTCATTTCAACCGGGGTATTGAATATCTTTTTGATTTCCTCCCACGATTTGCCTTTTTGCTTTGCCAGTTTATAACGGGCCGTCTGTTTGATGGATTGATCCATGATGTTTTCAACAGCCTCACTGGTCAGGTCATTGGAGAAGGGCCTGTTTTTCAAATACTTTACATGTTTTGTGAAAGCAGGCTGCAGATTGTATTTTAGGTGAGTATTCACGGCCTCTTCGGCATATCGCTGCATGTGGGAGTCAATGGTGGTAATGATGCGGATTCCGTCACGGTATAGATTGTAGGGGGTACCATCGACTTTTTTATTCTTGTTGCACCAGCCATACAGGGGATTGGTTTCCCATTCCAGTGAATCTTCTTTGTATTTTTGAATTTGCCAGGCCCTGTAGTCAGATCGGTCGGGCTTTCCGGCATTCATTGTTGCACGGAGATATTCCCTGAAATAAGGTGCCAGCCCGGTCTTAAAATCTACTTTGTGGTAATCCAGTTCAAGGGGCGTGGCCTGAGCTCTGTTGCGAACTTCCTTTGAAATGTACCCGTATTTTTCCATTTGGGCCAGCACCACGTTTCGACGTTTAATCACCAGTTCAGGTCGGCGTATTGGGTTGTAGAGGGATGAGTTCTTGGCCATTCCCACCAGCATAGCAGCCTGTTCAAGTTTAAGGGAATCGGGAGAGGTATTAAAATAGACTGCTGCGGCCGTTTTGATTCCAACGGCAAGATTCAGAAAGTCATACTTGTTCAGATACATGGTGAGGATTTCCTCTTTGGTGTAGCTTCTTTCGATCTTCACAGCAATGATCCATTCTTTAAATTTGCGCAGGATCAGTTGCAGTTTATTGTCAAGGTTGTCGCGTGGGAAGAGCATTTTAGCTAGCTGCTGACTAAGGGTACTTCCACCTCCCGAGTTAGTATCGGCGGTCAGGAGACCTTTCACCACCCTGACCAAACCACGCATGTCTACTCCTGAATGTTGGAAAAACCTGACATCTTCGGTAGCAATCAGGGCATTGAGCAGATCGGGGCTGAATTCTTCATATTTGACAAAACTTCTGTTTTCCTTAAAGAAATATTTACCCAATTCTACCTGGTCGGCTGATACGACTTGAGAAGCCAAAAGGCTTTCAGGATTTTCCAGATCCTCGAAAGTGGGCATAAAGCCCAGCCATCCTTCAGCAATCATGAAAAACAGCAGGATAATGGCTGCGACACCAAGGCCATAGACATACCAGAAAATCCGGATATACTTTTTATATACTGTAATATCTTTTTCCATTCAGAAATGCATTTTATTTGGGGGCAAAGATAATCAAACCCCGCTGAATTTCATTTCAACTGATAGAGTAGTTAAAACTGTACATTTTAATGAATGTTGTGTTTGTTTTCGGGGGATGAATATTTACCATTCAATATAGTATTTAATTACTACATATTCAGTAAATTAATGTAATTTTTAATCCCTCCCATAAAGCTGTCTCTTATACACATCTGACGCTGCCGACG
>DMFR01000092.1:0-19368 GCA_003450125.1 Prolixibacteraceae bacterium
GTTTTTTTCAAGCAGAAGACGGCATACGAGATCATGCCTAGTCTCGTGGGCTCGGAGATGTGTATAAGAGACAGATGGATTACTTATGACAAAGAAGGTACCAATGGATTGGGCGCTGTGTGGGTTTACAAACTTGAGAACGCTCAAAACCAACAACTCACCAATGATTTGTTCAACGACCATTCACCCGTTTTCTCCCTCGACGGCAATTACATCTGGTTTGTTTCAGACCGTGATTTCAACCTTGATTTCTCAAGTTTTGAGTTCAACTATGTATACAATAAATCGGCACGTATTTATGCCGTAGTATTGAAATCCGATGGCCCGAAACTGTTCAAGGATAAGAATGATGTTGAACCCATTAAAGAAGTTGAAAAGCCTGTCGAGGAAATGAAAAAAGAAAAGAAAGAGGAAAAACCTGCTGCCCCGGAACCTGTAAAGGTCCAGATTGACCTGGAAGGGATAAATTCCAGGATCACTGCATTACCCATCAAAGCAGGTGAATACAAGAATTTAATGGCCGTTGAAGGTGGCGTTCTGTATATCAGTGAAGGCAATTTACACAAATATTCCATCGAAGATAAAAAGGAAGAACAGGTCATGGACAATGTATCCCAGGCAGAGGTGAGCAATGATGGAAAAATGATGATTTACAGTTCAGGAAAAGACATTGGAGTCACCAAACTGACCGCTGGACAAAAGGCAGGAGCCGGGAAGTTGAACATGGATGATTTGATGATGAAAATTGATCCAAAGAAAGAATGGGCACAAATTTATACCGACGGATGGCGTATTTTCCGTGACTATTTCTACCAGAGCAATATGCACGGCGTTGATTGGAAAGGAATTAAAGAGCGTTATAGTCCAATGGTTGATTATGTCAGTCACCGGGCCGATCTTGATTATATTTTGGGAGAGATCATTGCAGAAACCAATACCGGTCATAGCTATGATGACTGGGGCGATTTTGAACGCGTTAAACGCATCAATACAGGCTTACTTGGCGCTGAACTGAAAGCGGATGAGGCTTCGGGGAGATACCGGATTGTAAAGATCTATGCGGGTGAAAACTGGAATGAGTCCCGTCGATCTCCACTTACTGAACAGGGGGTGAATGTGAAGGAAGGGGATTATCTTCTTGCCATTAACGGTACCGAGTTGAACAAGAGTATGAATCCCTACGAGCTGCTTGAAAACACCTTAGGGAAAACTGTTGAAATCACCGTAAACTCCAAGCCTGAAATGGTTGGTGCCAAAACCTATGCCATCAAACCCATTACCAGCGAATTGGAATTGTTTTACCTGAATTGGGTCAATGAGCGTCGGGCAATGGTTGACAAGCTCTCGGGAGGGAAAATCGGGTATATCCATGTTCCCAACACCTCTACGGATGGGAACCGTGAATTGTTCCGCGGGATGTATGAATACAATGAAAAAGAAGCCTTAATTATTGACGACCGGTACAATGGCGGTGGATTCATTCCCGATGTGATGGTTGATCTTCTTAACCGCAAAACGCTCTCTTATTGGGAGCGCAATGGATTATCGTCCATGAAAACGCCCAACGTTGCAAACAATGGTCCGAAGGTGATGCTCACCAACGGTTATTCATCATCAGGGGGAGACGCCTTTCCTTATTATTTCCGTAAAAAAGGCCTGGGACAATTGATCGGCACCCGCACATGGGGAGGATTGGTTGGCATGTCAGGCAATGCAGACCTGGTTGACGGCGGATATATTGCCGTACCACAGTTTGGTATTTATGATGAAAACGAACAGTGGATCATCGAAGGCATAGGTGTTTCACCCGATATCGAAGTGGTTGACCGCCCGGAACAACTGGCCAAAGGAATTGACCCTTGCATTGAAAAAGCGGTAGAAGTATTGCTCAAACAACTTCAGGAGCATCCGGTTAAAAAGGTAGGTACCCCCACTCCACCGGATCGTTCAGGCTGGAATGAGCAAATGAAATAAAGAGCCTTGCTACTGGCTGCTGGCTAGAAGCCAGTAGCCAGTAGCTAGAAGCCAGACGCTTATTTTAGCCTCACATATTTTTCTATGGTATAATTGGATTTGTCTACTTGCCACATATCATTTACAGGCCAGGTTTGCATCAATGTATCGTGCTTGATTTCGATCAACATTTTCGGTTGAGTCCCAATCCATTGTTTATTGGTATGATACAATATCGTTTCGGTGTAGGCTGATCCATCAAGGGTATAAGTTCCGCCGCCGTAGTTATCAATTTCCTTACTGCCTACCTTAAACCGGCCAACAAAGACAAAGTGTTCATCAGACCACATTTTAACCTGAGATCCAATTACATCTTTACCGATATACCTGCCGATAACGGTGTCTTTGGCATAAGATCGGTAATAGACCAGGCTCCATGCTCCGTCAATTTTCCGATGCTGCTTCTCGTTGGGGTTACAACTCAAAAAGATGATTGAAATCATCAGGCAGGCAATAAGAGTAATTTTCATAATTCAAGTTTTAGGTGATTGATTTTAGTTGATCTTTTTACATTGTTTATTACGTTTTAATGAGTTGAAAGTTGTCTTATTTGATGTTTAACTTATCCAAAGTTTTGTAAAAGTTTGGATCAAAAAAAACAGGCAGCCCGATTGGAGCTGCCTGTTTTTTTTTGTTACTGTTATTTGGTTTTCTTTTCAATCCACTTCCGGGCATTCACAAAGGCTTCCATCCATGGAGCTACTTCATCAAATTTCCTGTCATTGGGATAATAAGGCCAGTGCCATGGTTTGAATGCTCGTTCGAGATGGGGCATCATCACGAGGTGACGGCCATCTTCGGAACACAAGGCAGCGGTATTGTACTCTGAGCCATTGGGGTTTCCGGGATAGGCTGTATTGGAATATTTCATCGGGATCTGATAAGCCGATTCTTCCTGTGGCAAACTGAACTTTCCTTCTCCATGAGCGACCCATATACCCAGCTTCATGCCTTCCATCGATTGTAACATCACCGAATTGTTGGGTTGAATCTCCACATTGACAAATCCTGATTCGAACTTATGAGATTCATTGTGCAGCATCTTGGGCTTTTCAGTACGCTCGGGATATACTAAACCAAGTTCAACCATCAGCTGACAGCCGTTACAGACTCCCAGGCTCAAGGTATCCGATCGTTTATAGAAATTATCGAGTGATAATTTTGCAGCTTCGTTGTATTTGAAAGCGCCAGCCCAGCCTTTGGCTGATCCCAATACATCTGAGTTGGAGAAACCACCTACAAATACGATCATGTTGACATCTTCCAAGGTTTCACGCCCAGAAATAAGATCTGTCATGTGTACATCTTTCACATCCATTCCGGCAAGGTACATCGCGTAAGCCATTTCACGGTCACCATTCACTCCCTTTTCACGGATAATGGCAGCCTTGATTCCACTAGACTGGCGACGTTTCAAGTCTATGCCCAGGTCAGCAGCCTTACCGGTAAATCCTTTGAAATCGTAAGTCAGTTCGTTTTTCTTGTAATTGCTGTAACGCTCAAGGGCCAATCTTTCTCCCGATTGTTTGCGATCAAGAAGGTAAGAGGATTTGAACCACAATTCACGCAGAGAATTCAGGTCGAAGGTAAAGGTTTCAGTTCCATTCTTAACGGTAAAATCACGGCTTCCTGAAGGCTTTCCGATCAGTACAAAAGCTACACCTGCATTGTTCATTTTGGCCTCAAAAGAAGCAGTATCAGAAACCTGAACAACTACACCAGGGTTTTCATTGAACAGAACTTTAACGCTGTCTGATTCGCCCATTCCAGTTAAATCAAGGGCCATTCCTGAATAATTATCAGAAAAGCACATTTCAAGCAAGGTAGTAATCAGACCACCTGAAGAAATATCATGTCCTGCAAGGATGATCTGGTCTTCAATACATTGCTGAAGAACGTTGAACGCTGAGGCGAAATAAGCTGAATCAGTTACTGTTGGAGCCTCATTGCCCAATCTATTAATGATTTGAGAGAAAGCGCTTCCTCCCAGGCAACGGTTCATTTTAGAGAAGTCGACAAAATAGATCGACGAGTTTGAATCATTAACTAAAACCGGTTCCACTACCTTTTTCACATCCGACACTTCAGCTGAAGCCGAAACAATGACTGTACCGGGAGAATAAACTACGCCGTCCTTGTATTTTTGAGTCATCGACATGGAATCTTTACCAGTCGGTATATTGATACCAAGCGCGCAGGCAAAATCGCTTGCAGCTTTCACAGCCTTGTATATACGGGCATTTTCACCTTCATTCTTGGCAGGCCACATCCAGTTGGCACTCAGGGAAACACCTTTCAACTGATCGGTAAGCGGCGCCCAAACCAGGTTGGTCAATGATTCAGCAATTGAAAGCACCGATCCTGCTTCTGCATCAACCATTGCAGCCACAGGGGCATGACCAATGGTAGTAGCCAATCCTTTTTCTCCCTGGTAATCCAGCGTAATTACGCCCACATTGTTCAGCGGAAGCTGCAACTGACCAGCACACTGTTGTTTGGCAATGCGACCTGTCACCGAACGGTCAACCTTGTTGGTCAGCCAATCTTTACAAGCCACTGCTTCCAGTTGCAATACATCTTCAAGATATTGTTCTATTTTAGAAGAATCATAGTCCAATTCAGCAAACTTTTCATTCCTGGTGGTATCGGTCAGCACAGTTTTTGGTGGTTTGCCAAACATGTAGGATAGTTGCCAGTCAATGGACTTTTCGCCTGTCTTGCCATTTTCGAAGGTAAACTGCATATCACCTGTTGCTTCTCCGATGACATACATGGGGGCACGTTCACGCTCCGAGATACGTTTCAAAAGGGGAACATCTTTTTCGTGCATCACGAGTCCCATGCGTTCCTGAGATTCGTTACCGATGATTTCCTTCTGGGAAAGTGTAGGATCTCCAACTGGTAATTTAGAAGTATCAATTCTTCCACCAGTAGCCTCCACCAATTCTGACAGACAATTTAAATGGCCGCCTGCACCATGATCGTGTACAGTTATAATTGGATTGTTGGCCGATTCGCTCAAGGCACGAATGGCATTGTAAAGACGTTTCTGCATTTCAGGATTGGCCCTCTGTACGGCATTCAGTTCGATGTGATTTTTGAATTCACCCGTTGCAACGGAGGATACTGCTCCCCCACCCATCCCGATGCGGTAATTGTCGCCACCCAATAATACAATCTTATCGCCTTTGACAGGTTCGTCTTTCAAACTATCTTTCTTTGCAGCGAAACCAATTCCACCAGCAAGCATGATGACTTTATCAAAACCATATTTCCGGTTGTTTTCAAAATGCTCGAATGTAACTACAGACCCTGTAATAATGGGCTGACCGAATTTATTTCCAAAATCACTGGCCCCATTCGAAGCTTTAATGAGGATTTCTTCAGGCGTCTGGTACAACCAATCGCGTTCTTCGGTTGCCTGTTCCCAGCTGCGGGTATCTTCTGTACGTGGATAAGAAGTCATGTAAACGGCAGTTCCTGCAATTGGAAGACTACCTTTTCCGCCGGCAATACGATCACGGATTTCACCACCTGTACCAGTAGCCGCACCATTGAAAGGTTCAACGGTAGTGGGGAAGTTATGTGTTTCAGCCTTCAGTGAAAGCACCATTTCAAGATCGGTCACTTCAAAGAAATCAGGCTTGTCCTGTGTTCTGGGAGCGAATTGTTCCACAACGGGTCCCTGAACAAAAGAGCAATTGTCTTTATAAGCTGAGATAATCAGGTTAGGATTTTGCTGCGATGTTTTCTTGATGAGTTGGAAAAGCGACATCTCCTGTTCTACCCCATCGATGATAAAAGTTCCGTTGAATATTTTGTGACGGCAATGTTCTGAATTCACTTGGGAGAAGCCAAAGACTTCACCGTCGGTTAATTTACGCCCTAGTTTTTCAGCCACCGAATTTAAATACCCTATTTCATCCTCGCTTAGTGCCAGTCCTTCCTGTTCATTGTAAGCGGCAATATCACCAATTTCGAGGATAGGATCAGGCTGTTTTTCAATGGTAAATATCTTTTGATCCAGGGAGTGATACAAGGCTTTCAACATGGGGTCGAAACCGGCAGACTGATCAGCAACTTGAATGTATTCCTCAATTCTTACTATCCCTTCAATGCCCATATTCTGGGTAATTTCAACCGCATTGGTACTCCATGGGGTTAACATCTCTTTACGGGGGCCCACAAACCATCCATCCAATACCATTTCGTTAAGCTTTTCAGCCTCGCCAAACAACCAGATCAGCTTTTCAATATCTTCCGGATTAAGAGTAGGGATAGAATTTACGGCAATAAAAGTGTTTTGCGGAGTCTTAAAAAATAGAATCATTTTGGAATATTAATTTGTAAATTTTCAATGCAAACAATTGGAAAATGAATGTCGCAAAGATAAATATTTCAACCTTAACATGGCTAAAAAAGTAAATAACAGCTCACTGTTAACAATTGTATAAAACGGGTTCGTTCCTATAATCAATTTGACCAACTTGCTCTATTTCCTACATTTCCTACAAATCCTACTTCCTATTTCGCAAAAACGACTTTATATAGTTAATAACGAAATGCGTTTTTATGAAATAGGAAGTAGGATTTGTAGGAAATGTAGGAAATGAAAAGCATGGGATCAAAACCCATTACCTCTGGCTCTTCACTATTTTATCTCATTGACCATTCTATTTATATGGTCGTTGACCTTTCATAAAACGACCATACATATCCATGTTTCTATATATTTAACTGCCTTTCCAGAGAAATTAGGGTTCTTAACACTAACTTTACATACATCGTTCATTTTTAAAGATACGTTTTAAAATGCAATTGCCTGAAGGTGGGTTGGAATTTTAATATTTATATTTGCCCGCAATCAAAAAAACAAGCAATCTTTTTCAAATCAATTACAATGAAACAAATCAAATACGTATCACCTCAGGAAGCAGTAAAAGTAATTAAATCAGGCGACAGGGTTCATTTGAGTTCTGTGGCAGTTACCCCGCACACACTGATTAAACCCTTGGTTGAAAGAGGCCGTAATGGAGAACTTTATGATGTAAAGATCCAACACATCCATATCGAAGGGCAAGTTGACTATGCCAATCCTGAATTCGAAGGAATATTTCAGGCAGAGCAATTTTTTGTTGCCGGAAACATGCGCAAGCAAACCCAAGCCGGTTATGCCGATTATATTCCTGTATTTCTGAGCGAAACACAAAAATTAATCCGTGAAGGCTATTTACATGTAAACGTGGCCATGGTAATGGTTTCGCCTCCAGACAATCACGGATTTGTATCACTTGGGACTTCAGTGGATGCCTCATTGGCAGCGGTTGAATGTGCTGATATCGTTATTGCAGCGGTCAATCCAAACGTTCCAAGGTGTTGGGGAGATGCGATGATTCACATTGACCAGATTGATATTTTTGTTGAAGATGATATTCAATTGTATGCCCACGGCTTGTCAGAATTGACTGACATAGAAAATGCCATTGGCAGAAATGTGGCTGCTCTGGTAGAAGATCGTGCTTGTTTACAAATGGGCATCGGTGGTATTCCCAATGCTGTCTTGGCACAATTGATGGACCACAAGGATCTAGGAGTACATTCCGAAATGTTTTCAGATGGAATTTTACCCTTGGTAGAAAAAGGAATTGTTACGGGTAAATATAAAAATATCGACAAAGGCAAAATGGTTGCCTGCTTCCTGATGGGATCAAAGGCGTTGTATGATTTTGTGGACGATAATCCACGTGTAGCTATGATGGATGTTGCCCATACCAATAATGTGGCCGTTATCCGCAAACTGGACCGGGTGACTGCCATTAACTCAGCCCTTGCTATTGACCTGACCGGTCAGGTTTGCGCAGACTCCATTGGAACGAAACACTATTCAGGGGTAGGTGGTCAAATCGACTTTATACGTGGTGCCGGTCATTCTAAAGGAGGAAAGCCGATCATCGCTTTGCCATCGGTTACAACCAAGGGGGTGTCAAAAATATGTCCTACTTTGATTGAAGGATCAGGGGTTGTAAGTACACGGGCCAATATGCATTGGGTTGTAACTGAATACGGAGCGGTCAACTTATATGGAAAAACCTTGCAGGAACGGGCCAAATTGCTGATCTCCATTGCTCACCCAGCACACAGGGAATCATTGGAACAGGCCTCTTTTGAACGCTATGGATCACATTTCCATTTTGTAAAAAATAGTTACTAATAAATTACCCATAAGAAAAAAAGGCAGGATTCATATTCTGCCTTTTTTATTTACAATTATTTTACATTACACCATATAATTACAAATCCAATCCATCACTCCTTTCATTTAAAGCACAATCAATCAATACTTTTACATATCCTACCAAATAATTAAATTTTTCCTGTTAAAGAACACCTGTTTCATTTTTCGAATAATTGAGCAATTTGGTAGAAAAGAATTATTTGATTGTACTTTTGCATCACCAAAAAGCACTGAAGTTTTAATTTTCCTTATCATTTTAAATACTTATACAAATGGAAATATCACATATCGAACACATTGGAATTGCTGTTAACAGTTTGGAAGAAGCGATTCCGTATTATGAAAAAGTCTTAGGCTTAAAATGTTATGCTGTAGAAGAAGTGACCGACCAAAAGGTAAAAACGGCTTTCTTCAAAGTTGGCCAAACCAAGATCGAATTGCTTGAATCAACCGATCCTGAAGGACCTATCGGAAAGTTTTTGGAGAAAAAAGGGCCGGGGGTTCACCATCTTGCCTTTGCTGTTGAAAATGTAAATGAAGCCTTGAATGATGTTGCTGCCAGTGGAGTTCAACTGATTGACAAAACAAGCCGCAAGGGTGCTGAAGGTTTGAATATTGGGTTTCTTCACCCCAAATCAACCTTAGGTGTTTTAACGGAACTATGCTCTGATAAATAATCAAACTCACCAAAAATCATATGAATAACCAAGACAAAATACAAAAACTCATCGATCTTCGGGTTGAAGCAAAACTCGGAGGTGGAGAAAAACGAATTGAGGCTCAACACGAAAAAGGCAAATTAACGGCCCGTGAACGCATCTCCATGCTGTTGGATGAAGGTAGTTTTGAAGAATACGATATGTTCGTCACCCACCGGTGTGACAATTTTGGAATTGAAAAAACAAAATTCCTTGGCGATGGAGTGGTTACCGGGCAAGGAACCATTGACGGCCGCATTGTCTATATCTATGCACAGGACTTTACCGTATTCGGAGGTTCACTTTCTGAAACTTATGCCCTGAAAATCTGTAAAGTGATGGATATGGCCCTGAAAGTGGGTGCACCCGTAATTGGCATCAATGATTCAGGTGGTGCTCGTATTCAGGAAGGTGTCACTGCCCTGGCTGGCTATGCGGAGATATTCCAACGTAATATCATGGCTTCAGGGGTTGTTCCTCAGATCTCGGCCATTTTCGGCCCTTGCGCAGGCGGTGCTGTATATTCACCAGCCTTAACCGACTTTATTTTAATGACCAAGGATACCTCCTATATGTTTGTAACGGGTCCTAAAGTTGTTAAAACGGTAACGGGTGAAGTGGTAACTGACGAGCAGCTTGGTGGGGCTTCTGTTCATGGTTCAAAATCGGGGGTAACTCATTTTGTGGCTGAAAACGAGGAAGAAGGCATGCTACTGATCCGCAAACTGTTGAGCTATTTACCACAGAATAATCTGGAAGATGCTCCATTGGTACCTTGCAAAGATCCAATCAATCGTTTGGAGGATGTATTAAATACGGTCATACCGGAAAATCCCAACAAACCATATGATGTAAAAGACGTTATCCATGCCATCGTGGACAATAACGAATTCCTGGAAATCCATAGGAACTATGCACAGAATATCGTGGTTGGTTTTGCCCGCTTTGATGGGGTTTCTACAGGTATTGTGGCCAATCAGCCCAATTACCTGGCCGGAGTACTCGACATCAATGCCTCACGTAAAGCGGCCCGCTTTGTTCGTTTCTGCGATGCATTCAATATCCCCATTGTTACTTTGGTCGATGTACCGGGATTTTTACCTGGAACAACTCAGGAATACGGCGGTATCATTACCCATGGCGCAAAATTACTGTTCGCTTATGGTGAAGCTACGGTTCCGAAAGTCACTGTCATATTGCGTAAAGCTTATGGTGGAGCATATTGTGTAATGAGTTCCAAACACTTGCGTGGGGATGTCAACTATTCATGGCCAAGTGGTGAAATTGCAGTAATGGGACCAAAAGGAGCCATTGAAGTTCTCCGTCACAAGAAAATCGAAGCCATTGAAGATGAAGCTGAACGTGCTGCCTATGTTGTACAGGCAGAAGCCGATTATAAGGAAAAATTTGCTAATCCTTATAATGCTGCCCGTTATGGCTATATCGACGATGTGATTGAACCACGCAATACCCGCTTCCGGATCATCAGGGCATTACAAAGTTTGGCTACGAAAAAGGTACTTAACCTACCTAAAAAGCACTCCAATCTTCCCTTATAATTAAAGATATGACTCTAATTATATTACAATTTGGTGTAAGCATGGGTGACTCTTTAACGTCATCGCAAAAAATCCTTTTATGGGGAGTTATTCTACTTTTCATTGTATTGTTCATTTACTTCCTCTTCCGTACTGATAAAATCATCACAGCCAAAAATCAGTCGTTAACTCAACCGGTAAATCCATCCCAGACCAATGAGATGAATGATGAAGAAGCCGCTGCAATCGCTTTGGCGATTCACATGTACAAAAGAGAAATGCATGATATGGAAAGTTTAACCATTACGCTAAAACAGGTTTCCAGGATTTATTCCCCCTGGAGCTCTAAAATTTACACTTTACGTCAAAATCCTAGATAAATCAACGGCATGAAAAAATATTCATTCACAATAAATGGCAACCTATATGATGTTGCAGTTAAAAACGTCGACGACAATGTTGCTGAAGTAGAAGTCAATGGATTTAACTATTCCGTTGAATTTGACCGGTCTTTAGAAACTACCAAAACACCTAAATTGGTTAGAAGCCAGGTCGTTCCATCAACCGACATTACACCTTCAGAACAAAAAACAAGTTCACCAGCAGGACCGAAAGGAGCAGGATTTGTAAGATCACCGCTTCCCGGAACCATTCTGGATGTTCATGTAACAGTTGGTGATACAGTTAGATCAGGTGACAAGCTGATCACGTTGGAAGCCATGAAGATGGAAAACATCATCAATTCTGACAAGGGAGGTAAAGTGACTTCTATAAAATTCAAAAAGGGTGATCCAGTAATGGAAGGTGATATCTTGATTGAAATCGGTTAATCAATCCTAAATCTTAAATCATGAGTATTATATACAATATAATGTTGATGTATGCCCTTGCTTTTATTATTGGGCTATTTGTGGCTTGTATTATTTGGGTGCTTTATTCAACCATGACAACCAAAGGTTTCAAAACCACCAATAGAGAGTCTTATAGCGAGATGAAACAGTTAAAACACAAAAAATAAAATCAACTGGATAATTTCATAAAACCAATTTATTATGAATATATTTTTTGAACTTTTTCAAGGGTTTTCTACTCTGGCATTGTCTGAACCATTAATTGTATTTACTCGCATTGGGTTGGTTTTTCTGGGCATACTGTTGGTCTATCTTGGAAAGAAAGGCATTTTGGAACCTCTTTTAATGATTCCAATGGGATTGGGAATGGCAACAATAAATGCAAGCATCATGTTCTTGCCTGACGGAACTCAGGGTAGTATTTTTGTGGATCCCCTGGTTACAGACATCGGTCAATTGCTCAATATCTTACAGATCGACTTTCTGCAACCCATTTATACCTATATGTTTAGCAATGGCTTGATTGCCTGCTTCATCTTTATGGGAATCGGGGGATTGATTGATATTAGTTACATCTTGCAACGCCCGTTTTCAAGCATGACACTGGCCCTTTTTGCTGAACTGGGAACTTTCGCAACCATACCAGTAGCCCTGGCCATGGGATTAACGTTGAATGAATCTGCATCCATTGCGATGGTGGGCGGGGCTGATGGTCCGATGGTATTGTACACTTCCTTGATACTTGCAAAACACTTATTTGTACCTATCACGGTGGTTGCTTACCTTTACCTTGGTCTGACCTACGGTGGATACCCCTATCTCATTCGCTTGATGGTACCGAAAAAATACAGGGGAATTCAGGTTAAATATGCAAAACCGGCAAAACCAATATCACAAAACATGAAATTAGCTGCTGCCGTTGTACTTTGTGTGATCCTTTGCTTTTTATTTCCGGTGGCCTCACCTCTGTTTTTCTCCCTATTTGTTGGAATCGTGATCCGGGAGTCTGGCCTTACCCATATTCATGAATTTATTGTAGGCCCTCTCTTATATGGTTCTACCTTCTTATTGGGAATTCTTCTTGGAATTTTGTGCGAAGCTCATTTATTACTGAATCCCAAAATTTTAACGTTGTTAATACTTGGAATTATTGCCTTGCTCTTTTCTGGAATAGGCGGTATCATAGGTGGATATGTGATGTTTTTCATAAAAAAAGGCAACTTTAACCCAGCTATTGGTATTGCCGGTGTAAGCTGTGTGCCCACTACTGCAAAAGTCGTTCAGAAGGAAGTAAGTAAAATAAACCCTAATGCGATTGTTTTACAGGAAGCATTGGGCGCCAATATTATGGGGGTTATTACAACTGCCATTATTACCGGTTTGTTTATTACGCTAATTCCTTATTTCACGAAGTAACTGCGTAGCCTTCTCTATACTTTTATCGATAAAGTATAGAAATATAAGTTTAAACGGTGAATTCCTTTCAAAAAGGGGTTCACCGTTTTTTATTTGGTTACAATTATTTTAATTAAATTTAAGAATTAATTTCCCAATTTAAGAATTGACAAAGGTATATTTGCACCTCATAAGTTTAGGTTTAGTTAGGTTAGTTAGTTGAAGAGAAAGGGTAGGTTGTTGAACCTACCTTTTCGTTTTTATATAAGCACCAATTGTTGGCCTTAGAAATTGCACCATTTTACGCTTCTCAAATTACTCTACAGGCATCTATTCTTTTCTATTTCATTGCTTATTATTATTAGAAAATGATTCGAAGGCTATTCGAAGGTTATTCGTTGATACTTCGAATATACTCGAACCACCTTCGAATAACCTTCGAACTACCTTCGAACTACCTTCGAATAACTACCAAAAATGCCAGTATAACTTACACTAAAAAAACCTGGGGGAAACAAGTACTTTGACTTTTTGGAAAGATGGTTTTAGGCAAGGTATAGATAGTTTTATTTTACAGGTCGGGAGACCGGCATTGGTTTAGATATTTAGGGAAAGAACTACTCCATTTAAGATTCTGCAATACTAAAAAAGGGGCGGGTTGTCGGAAATAACAGAGTGTTGTTGCCCTTATTAAAGTTTAGACATTTAAAAAGAAAGTCTTTGTCTGTTTTAGGCCCGTTTCCGATTCGCATTTGAATAAATTCATCGCCAATGGGAAAACCCCTTTAGTTGAAAACAAGATGGCTAAACCCTTAAAAAACACAAACGGTGGACCTCCCATCAGGAGATCCACCGTTTACTATTTAAAGGTAGAGTATATCGATTGAATACCGATAGCTTATTTCTTTTCGAGTGTCTTGACGGCCTCCTGGGCTTTCTGATTCTCAGGGTCAAGTTCCAGCAGCTTTTTCCAGTAGTCCATTGAAGTGGCCTTGTCATCTTTTACGTAGTAGTAAAACCCGAGGTAAGCATAGGCCTCAGTAATGGCCGCCTTGTATTTCACCGGATCTGCAATGATGATTTCCAGGGCTTTTTCATAGAATGGTTTTGCCAATCCAAGGGTTGTTTCCTTATCAATTGCAGAATTGACCCTTCCCCTCCAGAAGGATCCCAGGTAAGATGTGGGAGCCAGTTCTTCAACCTTGGCAAACAATGAATCTGCCTTTTGGTAATAACTTAGTTCCTTTAACGAATCGGCCTGATGCATGGCCAGCTTAGTTGCTTTATCCATATTTTGAACCAAAGAATCTTTCTTGTCTACCAGGCTGTTGGCAGTTGTATAATAAGCCTTTCCGAAATTGAAATAATCAGCCGGTGACATATTGGGCTTCTTCGAAAAATACAAATTCGTGTATTCCAGTCCTTTGTCATATTGTTTTAGCTTGTTATAGGATTTGGCAATTTCATCATACATCTGAAATTGGGTAGAATCCTTTTTCAAAGCCAGCATATAGTTTGCAATGGCCAGTGAATCGTTTCCGGAAGCACTCTGCATTTTGCCATAATAGGCATAGTCATCCGTTAAAATCTTATCCGCAGGAACTAAAGTAAAGAATTTATCCATAACCGCTTTCCCATTGACAAGGTCTTTGGTTTCAAAATCAATGTAGCCCAACAGTCTGAGCAAGAAATAGTCATTTGGATTCTTTGCCAAAAGTTTGTTGATCAATTCGGTTGCCTTGTCATACTGCTTGTCAAAAAACAAGCTATAGGCATAATGGGTGATATCCAGATCAGGTGGAGATATATTTTTGTAGTAAATTTCAAAATTGGTGATGGCATCCTTATATTTCTGCGTGCTGTAATTCAATTCGCCCAATGCTTTGTAGGCAGGCCAGAATTTGGGGTTGATGGCAAGGGCTTTGTTCAGATAACTGGTGGCCTGGGCTACATTGCGGGTAGCAATCATGATTTGCGAGGCATACAGGTAAGCATCCAGGTTGTTGGGGTCAAAATAAATGGACCGGTCAAAATCAAGAGCAGCAGCACTGGTATTCGATTGGTCGACATTAATCAATCCACTGAGAAAAAATGCAGGGCCATTCTGACCGTCGATAGCAGTAGCCATGTCGACGTAACGTTTGGCTTCAGCCAGGTTCTTGGGAGTTTTCTGGTAATAGAATTTAGCGATGGCCACCAATGCACCGACATCTTTCTTTGATTTTTTAACCGCACTACTAAAGTATCCTTCAGCGGCAGCCGGATCGGAAAGACTGGCGATCTTGCCCAGGCCCACGTAATTATAGGCGTTGGACGAACTGGCATCCAGCCCATTTTGATAGAAGACTTTCGCAGAATCCATTTTGCCCGTGTTATAGTAATATTCACCCATTCCATAAAGGGCCACAGCATTCTTGGGATCTGATTTGAGCAATGCGCTGAAAATTTGTTTGGCTGCGCTATACTCCTTTTGATTAAGTTTCGCGAAACCGTCCTTCTCATTTTGAGCGTTGGCGGTTCCTGCCATAAAAACCGCGATTAGTACAATAAAAATTAGTTTCCGTTTCATCTGTTTAATTTGTTTTAAGGACCATTGAAATTCTTCAGGACAAAAAGTATACCCTTTTTATGTGCAACTCTCCCCTAAAAAGTTTCGTGCGTTGATAATTGTTTTTTTTTAAAATTGAAGCTCCCCAAACCCGGGTATCCGGGGCTCTGCCGGAGGGCAAAACTTTCGAATGGTTCGTTTCGTGTGCTATTTTATAATTGTGTTTTTTTCTTTTCTGGTTGAAATCAAACGCTGAAAATCGCTTTGAGGTTTTAACCCAAACCGATAGATAATTTTCTGTCCACGTTCACTGGTCAAATGAGACAGGAACCCGCGGGCTAAACTAGCTGAAGGATCTGTATAAATGGCATAAATCCTTCTGATCAATGGATAGGTATTGTTGTAAATACTGCTGAGTGAAGGCACATAGCTGTTGGTCTGGCCTTCCTTTGAGGAAGCTGAAACTGCCATCAGTTTAATTTTTGTCAGTGTCTGCTGTACCCTGAGGTTATCAGTTTCACTCAGCCAGTTATATCCTACAAATCCAATTGCCAAAGGGTTGGAAGCAACCCCTTCAATGACCTTGGGACTGTTCCCGGCAAATGAAATGTCCCCTGAGACTTTTTTATTCAGGTTTAACTGATCATTCAAATACCGGATGACCCCGGAAGATTCCCCATCAAAAACCAATTGAATAGTACCTGTTTTACCTGAATTATTCAACTGGCTCCAATCGGTGATTTTTCCCGAGAGTATTTCCGAAATTTGACTCACCGATAAAACCATCAGCTTATTCTCCGGATGAACGATCAAGGCAATGGCATCATAAGCCAATGGAATGGATTGAGGAAGGAGATTCTTTGATTTCAAAGAGGCGCTTTCCTGGTCATTCAATGGCCGGCCAATAATGGCTAACCTGGTTTTCTCCGCAAGCAAAAGATTCACCGCATCATATTCGGTTCCATATTTACAGTCGATCGTGGAATAATTATACATACTTTGGAAGATCTCGATTTCAGCATTGATCAAAGGCATCAGGGCCTCGTCGGAAGCAATAACGGCCTGTCCGCTGAGCATGGATTCAGGAACATTATTTTTAGCCCTGTGACATCCTGCAAGGAGGAATAAAATCAGTATCAATTTCCAATTATTCCATTTCATCCTGTTCCTCCTTTTGAGTTTGATATTCCCTGTAAGCGCGGTATCCTCTAAAGATACCATAAGCGATTACCGCTATGCCAAAAAGCGTAAACCTGATATCAGGCTTATCCTCCCATACTGAATATTTCAGGATAACCAGAGCTCCTAGTACAAGATACAAAAGGGATACAAAAAAATTTACAGTATATTTAGATATGCCAATTTTCATATTTTATAAATAACTCATTGATTAAAAATCCTTTTTTCGCATCCCGGTTGTTTCACCTGATTTGAACATTTAAATCCGGCAAGCCAACTCTTTTAAGGTAATAACCTCATGCCAGGCTCTTTGTGTCGAACCGAATAATTCAGTCTCACAAAGTAGCCAGGCACGAGGTATATGACCACAACAAAACTTAGAAATCAAAAGGATTCCTAAGTTTTGTTTTTTATTGAAGTACAAAATTGATAGGCACCGTATAGCTTACGCGAACGGTTTCGCCGTTTTGCTTTCCGGGAATCCATTTAGGCATCGCCTTGATCACCCTTACAGCTTCATTATCCAAAGCGGCATCCACTCCACGGACAACTTTCACGTTGGAAATACCCCCGCTTTTGTCGACCACAAAATTGACATACACTTTTCCCTGAACGCCATTTTCGGTGGCAATTCTTGGATATTTTACTGAATTATGCAAATACTTCATCATAGCGGCTTCACCACCTGGGAATTCAGGCATTTGTTCTACTACCGAGTAAGGAGCTGAAGTACTGTCTTCACCCACCATCATTTTATTGAGGTCAGCAATATCCATCCCATTGACTTCATCGGTACCTTTCACATCCGCAGTGGAGATATTGATATCGGTTTTGGTCAATTCCTCCTGGGTTTTGATTTCTTCATCTTCCCGAACTTCTTCGTCAGGCTTGATGACAGGAGGAGTAAATTTGATGGATGATTTCAAAGGCGGAGCAGGCTTTTCGATAATTACCTCCTTGGGCTTCTCCATCTTTTGCTTATCAATTTCAATATTGGAAAGGGTCGTTACCTCTGTCATCGTATCTTTCCGATTGGCAATCATTTGCTTATACAAAATAGGTATAGTAATGACCAAAGCGAAAAAAATCAGGGCACCGATAACCCCCCATTTATGACGCCTCGAACTGTCTTTGCGAAGTTCGAAAGCCCCATAGGCCTGGTTACGATCTTTAAATAGAAGGTCAACCCAGGCTTCATTAAACAAGTTTACTTTTTGAGACATAGACTGTTTTTGTTTTTATGACTATTTCGCGCCACCGGTCTTTTTATCGATCATGGCGAGGTCATCCGGGGTTATATCAACTATTGCATATCGTCCTATATTACAAATCTGCATCTCATCCAGGATGTCGACCAGATTTTTATAGTTCGCTTCATCGGCTGCTTTAATCATGATGACAGGGGCGCCTTTCGAGGCCCTTAAATCGGCCAATCGTTTGGTATAATCCTCCTGGCTCACTTTTTTGTCAGCTTTATCTTTTTTCAACTGCTCGACTTCCTTCATCACGTCATAATTCTTGGTCATGAGCATCTTGCGGATGCCTTCCGAAGAATAATCAGTTTCAATCAACTCAGGAGTGACGCCATTCTCTTCCGTTCCAAAATAATAGTAAAGCTTGTTTTCTTTGCCCAGCAATACGGTAATTGCCTGGGAAGCCTTCACTTTATTTTGTTCTTCTTCCTTTACGTCATCTTTCGATGGAACACCAATTTCCATCGTCTGAGGTTTAAGCATCGAGGTAGTGAGCATGAAAAAGGTAATCAACAAGAACCCAAGGTCAACCATGGGAGTTAAATCCACACGGGTTCCATGTTTCTTTTGTTTAGGCTTTTTACCTTTTTTGCCTTTATCTTCTACTTGCATTTCTGCCATAGTTCTTTCCTTTCTATTTGTTTGGGTCCTTCTCGAGGCTGGTGATCAAATTATACCTGTTCTCTTTGATATCTACAAGAGTTGCCATAACATCCTTAATGACTTTATAAGGAGTATTTGAGTCAGATTTAATTGCTAGCCGCAATTTTGGATTAACTTGTCGGGCTGTTTTGATCCATGTCTTGAACTGATTGTTCAATGAATCAGTGGGTATTCCTATTGCAGCTTCTTTACTGTCCCTCTGCTCTGGTTTGAGAGCAAGGTATGCTGACATTTGAGTGATCGGAACCCCTGACATGCCGATTTTGCTAAACTCAGTCAGTTCCTTTTCAGTGAAACTGAGGCCGTAAGCTTTTCCAACATTGTCAAGTACTTCCTTTCGGTCATTCTGCGTATCCAACCCTACGAACACTTTCCCCTCTTTGTCGATTAACACTGTGATGATATCTCTTTCCGGAATCTTAATTTCAGAAATTGATGATGGTACAGCTACAACAATAGGTTCTTTCGCAACAAAGTTAGACGTAAGCATGAAAAATGTAAGCAATAAAAAAGCCACATCACACATGGCAGTCATATCGACTGTAGTGCTCTTTCTGGGTACTTTTACCTTTGGCATTTTTTATTTTCGCTTATTGGTTCTTAGAAGCATATGTATTAACAATTGTAAAACCGGCTTCATCAATTGAATAAGTCAGTTTGTCAATCTTAGTGGTAAAGAAATTGTAAAAAATAATAGCCAATGCAGAGGTACCAATACCCAATGCAGTGTTGATCAACGCTTCAGAAATACCCGAAGCAAGAGCTACTGAGTCAGGTGCACCCGCATTTGCCAAAGCCGAGAAGGCCTTGATCATACCGATTACTGTTCCAAGAAGTCCCATCAACGTTGCGATGGAAGCGATGGTAGACAAAACCACCAGGTTCTGTTCCAAAGCTGGCAACTCAAGTGAAGTAGCTTCTTCAATTTCTTTCTGAATAGAAACAATTCTCTGATCTTTTGGAAGTGATTTATCTTTTTCCATTTCCTGATATTT
>DMFR01000092.1:19455-20432 GCA_003450125.1 Prolixibacteraceae bacterium
GAATTACATTGGCTACAGATCCTTTCTGATCGTCACAAGCAGCTTTTGCAGCATCAATTTTACCGGTATTCAGCATATCATTGATGTCGGCCATAAAATTAACAATCTGACCTTTTCCGGCAGCTTTACTGATTGCCAGGTAACGTTCAACGGCAAATGCTAATACAGTCAGCAATAAACTGATGATAATTGGCACGATCACTCCACCTTTATAGATGATACCGAAATAATTGCCCGGTAGTGGAACGTTTGCATTGCTACCACCTACAAAATTGGATCCATCTCCAAAAACAAAAGCATAAACTACAATTGCAGTTAATAAAGTTACAGGAATAACAGCTGTCGCAAAGCTTCCCTTAATGCTCTTTGACGATTTTTTGTTTGATTTCATTGAGTTAAATTTAATATGTGAATTTAATTGTTAAAAAATATTATATTAATTGTTTGTAAATGAACACTCTCTTTTTCACCAACCTGAAAAATTAAACTAGGATACTACTTTTGAGGTAAAGAATAAATACTCCTCTGCTTGCTGGATCGGTCATGGAAAAAGCTAACTATTAGTCGTTGAATTGGAAAAGAAACATTCACTGCCTGGTGCAAAAACGGAACTTTGAGCCAGCCCTGATGTCCAATCACCCATGAGGTTCGATAAAAAACGATCCTCATTAATTGAGCATTGATTTTTAGCGTCAACAGCTCTCTCCCGACTTGCATTTTCCGAATGGAAATTACAGGAAGAATAGGCCACCTGAGATGCAAGTAAAAAGAAAATTGCAAAGAGTAAATTAAACTTTATCATTTTAAAAAGCATATCCGTACTACGTTTCTTAACCGGGTGCCAAGTTATTTATTTATTAAATTACAAATCTAGCACAATAATTTTCTTAATCCAAATTTAACAATCAAAATGCAATTTGATGACACAAATTTTGTCATTTATTGAACTAAAAACAAAAATAGATTGACACATCGTC
>DMFR01000092.1:20498-22649 GCA_003450125.1 Prolixibacteraceae bacterium
ACAAAAATCGCTTTCTATTAATTAAAAATACGAAAATTAATTGACAAAAAGCCCATCTCAATTCCCTCGCCGAATACCCCGGAATTCTGATTCATTATTGAACCAAAATTTTAAATCTCTTTTCATTCCAGGCTTCAAATTTATTGGTGGTCAAAAATATCAGTTGCCTGTTTTCTGCCCCCTTTATCCAGATTACTGAAGCATCCGTAGGGTCCGCCTTGACCTTCACCCCCCCTGTCACCGAAATCTGTACAAGTGAGCCATTGTTCACTTCAAAATAGAAGGGTTTCATCACCGCATGTTCATCAATGGTGAGTTGGTTGGGAGGAAGTTTTACCTCGGGGGCTGTTTCTTCATATAAGAATTGAGTGCCATAGGTTTTAATGGTATCCATCCATTGGTTGAGCGTCTTGTAATTGTCCAGTTCAGGCTCATGTCCCAGTCCCTTGAGCGAAACCAGGCGCTCACGTATCCCAAGGATTTTAAGCCGGTCATCGATTAATTTCGAACCATACATTTTATCGACCATAAAATGATTGATCATCAGTGAATTGCGGAACGGATAATCGGTCTCATAAGGCACAATTTCATCGGCCGTACCATGAACCGACAACACCGATATCTTTTCATTCTTATCTATGATGTTCAGATCAGCCAGTCCTCCCCATAAATTGACCACCGCCTTGATGGTAAACTTTTCGGTGTATTTGTTTCCCGATTCTTCAATTTTCATCAGCCGGCCTTCCTTGTTGGCCTGTTTAATACGTTCAGGCCTTTCATCATTGTCCATGAAGGCGACATTGAGCGAAGCCATTGCACCGGCGCTTGTTCCCCCTACATACACCTGGCTGGGGTCAATGCCCAATCCGGCGGCATTGTGGGCAAGAAACCGAAGGGCTGCATGTGCATCCTGGATAGCCTTGTAACCGCTTAGTTCAATATCGCTGGGCAGCAGTTTAAACCCCAACCGGTAATCAATCGAGGCTACCACATACCCCATACGGGCCAATGAGGTTGCAAGGTTTTGTTCTGCAGCCGATTCCTTACTGCCCACATAAAAGGCCCCCCCGTGAATGAGCATCATCAGTGGCCTGTTTTTGAACAGATCGGTCTTGGGGTAATAGATATCCAGTTTCAGGTCCAGCAGTTCAGGATCATTGAAGGCCTTGACCAGCCCCTTGCTTAAGGTCGTTATATAAGGATCATCCGTGTAAGGTGAGCGTTTCCAGTAACCTTTGGCCTTACCATATAAAAGATCCCGCTTGACTTCTACGTCGGGGAAAATTTCTTTCTGATAGCGCTTCGTTGGCGATACAACCATTTCCGCCCTGCGGTCAAAATTCAGGGATGCCTTTTGTCTCCAGAAGAAGAAGCGTTTCTTTTTATTCAAAAGCGATAGCGTGGATATGAAATGATCCAATGTTATTTGGGATGATTTCATCTTTCCCAGGTACAGATCGGATTGAAATATCAATTGACTGCCCGTTTTACCCAATGAAAAAGGATGGCTTTCCTCCACTGCCTTTCCGCGGTTGAGCACATAATAGCCTTTCACCATTTCTGCATCAGATTCACCAACGACTAGTATCATAGGGTCGCTTCCGATCTGACCATCATAAATGCCTTTTTGAGGAAATCCGCTCTGTGAAAATGCCTTTGGCCCCATGGCCAGGCTAAGAATGAAAGTAAGCAGCAAAAAGGATATCGAATTAATATTAACAGACTTCATTGGATAAATATTACGTCAAATAATGAATGAACGTAGAACTTAAAATTATAGTACGGACCATCCTTAATTTGCGCTTCAAAAATACCGTTAATTATCTGAACATCTACCATCAGACCTGCTAAAATTAGTCTTTAAATATGAACAGCATATCAACAGCCCATGTGTTGTTCCTGAGTATGTTAAAAGCTCAAAAATATAGATATAAAGTCAATAATATTTCATACAATTGCTGTGAGCCTATTACGACTTCTTCATATTAAAAACAATACCACCGACCTACCTTCAAACTACCTTCTTCCTTGTTTCTGTAAGCTTTCTGTAAGCTAACTGTAATGTATCTGTATTATTATATTACAGATACATTACAGTTAGCTTACAGAAAGCTTACAGAAACAAGGAAGAAGGTAGTTTGAAGGTAGGTC
>DMFR01000427.1:0-298 GCA_003450125.1 Prolixibacteraceae bacterium
CCAATGAAAACAACATCGTCCAATTGACCTTGCGTTGCCTGCTGGTTGACCTTGGCGACCGGAAGATTCTCATCGAAGCTGGAGTGGGTAATCATTATTCAGAGAAAGTGCGCCTGAACAATGGACACCGGGAAACCGATGCCATTGAAAAGTCCATCGAGGAAGCAGGTTACAGGGTGGAAGACATTACCGATGTGCTGTTTACCCACCTGCATTGGGACCATTGCAACGGGGCGGTTTTGAATGAAAACGGGCAGTTGAAACTTCAGTTTCCCAATGCCAGGCACTGGTGCAGCAA
>DMFR01000427.1:440-979 GCA_003450125.1 Prolixibacteraceae bacterium
AATGCCAGGCACTGGTGCAGCAAACGGCAGTGGGAACATTGCCAGGTATCCAACATCCGTGAGCGGGCAGCCTATTATCCTGAAATCCTTCACTTCCTCAAAACAGAAGGAAACATGCAATTGGTGGAAGAAGACTGTGAATTGTTCCCATCCATATCAGTCCGTATGTTCGATGGACATACCCCCGGACAAATGATCCCATTTATTTATTCAGGGGATAAAACATACGTTTATATGGCTGATTTGATCCCTACAACAGCCAATATCCCCATCGTTTGGCTGGCAGCCTATGATTTATATCCGGTAACGAGTATGGAAGAGAAAGAAGCCTTTCTGAAAGAAGCGGCAGAAAAGAATTATATCCTCTTTTTCGAACATGACTTTTATACTCCCTGTGCAACCGTTGAATGGGGCGAAAAAGGCCCCAAGGTGAAGGAAAAATTGAACTGGTAAGCTTTACAAATGGCTATTGTCGTGTAACAACTATTGTGACGATTTAAAAGAGCAATATTCTCTGGCTTCCGCAATTATGCAGTTAT
>DMFR01000427.1:1085-4082 GCA_003450125.1 Prolixibacteraceae bacterium
GGCTTCCGCAATTATGCAGTTATGCAGTTATGCAAGCACCTATTTTTTGGCATAATTAATCCAGATCAAGAAGAAATAGCCGAATACATCTACTAAAATGCAAAAGAAGTACGACTTGCATAACTGCATAACTGCATAATTGCGGAAGCCTTTTAAACCCCTATGATTTTGTTTCAGCTTTGATCTGCTGATTCATTTGTCTTGACGATTGATTGGTGCGTCCTATTATCTGGTACACGACACTAGAATTCAAAGAAGTCATAAAATTCCTGGCCTATCCTTTGTTTCCATATTCTATTTATCATCGCAAAGCTTTAAGTAACTCTTAAGATGAAAATATCTTAGAGTATTATTTTAACCATTTAATTGTTTGAAACCTCCCACTTTCGTAATTTTAGCTAGCAAACAAAATGAAAATAAATTTACAAATCTTTAAACAAATAGTAAATTATTTTACTTGTAGCTAAATATTTTCAACTATAAAATTAACATTTTAAAACAGGAGGTTTATATGAAAAAGTATCTACTATTCATTGTACTCATCATCGCGATGAACGATTTTGTTATTGGCCAAATCAACTATGTTACCTCTACCGGTGGAGGGTTAAAAAATGGAACCGATTGGTCAAATGCCTATGACAATACCCAATTACAAAAGGCCATCAATGAGGCCGCAGACTCCGCTTTCACAGAAGTCTGGGTAGCTGCCGGAACCTACAAAGCAGGCGACACAACAACCAGCTATTTCAATATGAGAAGCGGGGTGGCCATCTATGGTGGTTTTGCGGGCAATGAACTTACCCGTGATGCCCGTAACTGGGTAACCAATGTTACCATTCTAAGTGGCGAACATGGGGATCCAATTCTAAAAACGGATAACTCCAAATATGTAATATACAACGATGGAGTCATCAATGCAACCTTGGATGGATTTACCATCCAGGATGGATATAATGGCATAGGACTAGGCGATGCCGGTGGGGGGATGTCCAATCATGGATCATCACCAACGGTGAACAATTGTATCTTTACAGGGAATACGGGTTCTTTTGGAGGGGCAATTTACAACAGTCAATCAGCCCCAATGTTCACCAACTGTATCATGACCAACAATTCTGCCCGCAGAGGAGGCGCAGTCTGCAACAATGAATCTTCTCCCGCTTTCATCAATTGCAAAATTACCAATAATACGGCATCCATTAATGGAGGGGCAGTGTTTAATGAAGGTGCTACATCAATCATCACCTTTGTCAATTGCACAATCGCAGAAAACTCTGCAGGGACAACTGGTGGGGCACTGGATAATGAAGAATCAGCAACTACGTTGTATAACTCCATCATTTGGGGAAATGAGTCTACCATTGCCGGAAGTCAGTTTTATATTGAATCGGGAAGCATTAACATGGATTATTCCTGTTACCAAGGTGGAACCAATAGCGTTAATACTAACCCTGAAAAATCTGGAACATTTGCAGCTACCAATAGCATAGTCCAGGATCCACGATTTGTCACTGTTGGTAAAACCGATTTCCTGATTGCAGGCAATTCACCTTGTGTAGATACAGGATTTGATGGATTCAACAACCAACCATTTGACCTTCGGGGAAATGGATACGGGCGCAAACTGAACAAAGCAGATGGCTCTGCAGGCACCATAGACATGGGAGCCTATGAATTTAAATTCGGTGAAGACCCCGCAGGAGGCAACACCTATACCTGGATTGGAGCCGCTGACATGGACTGGAACAATACGGCCAACTGGAATACGGCAATCGTTCCCACCATTGCTGACGATGCTTCACTTCCAGCTGGGGTACCCAATTATCCCGTGATCAACAGCCGGGTTGATTGTTACAACCTTACCCTGGCAAGGGGCGCTTCCCTTACTATTTCCCCATCAGGAGCAATGACAGTAGCTGAATTAATGACAATCAACAGTGGGCGACTAATCATTCAGTCAGATGCTACCGGAACAGGCTCATTGATTGCAGGAAATGCTGTCAGTACGCCCACCGCAACAGCCCTTCGCCTTCTGCCTGCCAATGCATGGACCATGGTCTCATCGCCTTTGAATGGTCAAACCATTTCAGGTTTCCTCACTACTCCGATGAATAATTTTACTCTCCTGACAGATGGAGCCAGCAGGGGAATGATGGATTTTAACCCGGCAACAAATGCATGGAATCCCCTCTTTACCAATTCCACCGAAGGAAACATCATAGAAGGAAAGGGCTATTCGATGCGCCTGCAGGGAACTACCGATGCAACCGTCCTTTTTACCGGGGCTCTTGAAGCCGGCCCGGTATCTGTGGTCACTGAACTGGACAAGTGGAACTGCGTGGGCAATCCCTACACCTCTGCCATCGGAATGACTTCCAGTGCAAGCAGTGCGGATAATTTCCTGGCCCGAAATTCGTCCCATCTTGATCCTGTTTATGGCATCTATGTCTGGGACCGGTCCAATGGAGGCAACCAGCTTTCAGGGTCATACACGGCCATTTCAAATGTTCCCTCACCGGGTACTACAGGCTTTGAACTTCAGCAGGGACAGGCTTTCATGGTAAAAATGAAACCAACAGTCAATGATGTTGTCTTCAACCGATCCATGCAGATTCACGATCCTTCGCTGGCTTTAAAGTCTGCACAGGCTGACTGGGCCATCATCCGGCTGGCAGCGACGGTCAATAACCAGAGAAGTTCAGCTGTCATCGGATTCAGCCAGGATATGACCAGCGGGCTGGATGTCACCTACGATGCAGGGCTGTTCAGGGGGCCTTCCGATTTGTCGCTCTGTTCCTATCTGCTGAACGGGGACACCATCCCCTTTTCCATCCAGGCCCTGCCGGACAACCAGTATGAATACATGATTATCCCCCTTGGACTGGAAAGCAAAGCTGGGGGAGAGGTCACCTTCTCGGCCGAGGTGCTGAACCTTCCCTCACCGGGACGTGCTATCCTGGAGGACATGCAGACTAAGACCTTTACCGACCTTGCAAC
>DMFR01000433.1 GCA_003450125.1 Prolixibacteraceae bacterium
TCCTCAATCACAACAGTTTCTTTGGGTTTGCCCAATGCCAATATCTGAATCACCTCGAACTGATCGGAAATCTTTAGCATTTCCTTCAGTTTGTTCCGGTTAATGGTATAGATGATGCACCCGCCAAATCCAGCTTCGGTAGCTCCAAGCAAAATACTTTGAGCCGCAATTCCATCATCACAGAGGTAGTTGCCTGTAATCAGGGTATCGTGCAGCATCACGATGTAAGCCGAAGGTCGTTCCCCTTCTTCTGGACCTTTCCAGTAGGCAAGATACCCAGCCCAGGACAACAGCTCAAAGATCTCCCCATTCTGGGGCGCATCGGTACAAAGGATATATTTTAAAGACTGAGAATTTCGTGCAGAAGCCGAACAGCGGGCCAAATCAACCCATTCCTTCAATTGTGTTTTACTAATGCGTTCAGATTGATAAAAACGGCGGTAACTGCGGTTTTTCAGGATCAGGTCTTTTAACATGGCGATAAATTTAGAAGGTTAGTTGTGTTGACTTTGTTAATCTTTAATAATAAGTCTTTTATATTCAGACGTCTGTCCATTGGTAGCCTGAACCAGGTAAGTTCCTTTGGAAAGATTCACCTGGCATTTACCCATCACAGAATACTGATGATAGACTTCAACCCCCAGCACGGAATAGATGCTAATATCGTATTTCAGCGAGGATTGTAAAAAATCAATGGTAACTGTTTTCTTCGACGGGTTAGGATAAACAAGGAAGCCCTGATTCTGAAAATCATTTATTTCATTGTTCCCTGTGATGTCCTTGAATACATATTCATCCGAAACAGTGGGGCATTCGTTAAAAGCTATACATCGGAACTTGTACCCATCAAGCAGTTCAGGATGATTGATAATGGTGAGGGTTGAAACAACCGACTTAAAGGCGGTTCCCGAAATGGCTTCCCAACCTGAGCCGCTGTTCATCTCCCATTTATAATTCACCTGATCACCAGCCTGGGCCAGCAAATGAATGCCGTTGACATCTGAAGTCAACTTAATGGAATCGGTAAATTCAGGGCACACCGTGTTGACCGATGGCCAAACTGTCTTGTCAATCTTAGTTGCCTTAGGTCCTCCCAATTGTTTAATTTCATCAACTGTCAAGGCATAATTGCGCAACTGGATACTGCTCACAAATAGGGGGTTGGTTTCCCCGTCATTGTCTGAAAAGAAGTTGGAAGCTTGAACTCCCCAGTTGTTGTTCAGGCAAAATCGTCCGTTCTTGCTATTCTCCAAGGCAATGGTTCCCACATAATCGCCGTTCAGAAATTCATCCATCTTTTCCTTGTACAGGTCAACAACCAGGGCCAGCCGCACCCAGGTGCTATCCTTAAAACTGCCTTTATATTGACTGAGTATTCCAAAGCTATTAATACTGTCTTTGAGAAAAAAATCAGCATCATCACTGTTGTTGTTGCTGGTCTGTAAGATGGAGGTATAAGCGTTTTTGCCTGTTGGTTTTAACAAGTCGAAAACTAGGGTATAGGTATTGTCACAATCCTGAACACCGGGTATCCCTTCAGGGGCAATGTTTGAAAAAAACCGTAAGGCATGTTGGGCATCAAAGGCCGGAATACGGGCAATTGGCACCTGTGTGTCTTCTATGGAGGGTAACCCAAATGAGGCAGTGGTTCCGAAAATGATTTTCTGTCCACTTACCGCAGTATCGCCCACTATCCCTAATTTTGAACCAATGGTTCCCATCAAATTCTGATTGAAATCCCATTGCCCTGTAACGCGGTTCTCAGGGAAATAGCCGCCAAAACCATTGTTGCAAAATACCTGTGTTGCAGCAGTAGGTCGGTCGGTCTCCAGACCTTCGATTCCAAAATCCTTTAAAATACGGAAATAAGGGGCATCATTGACCGTGTAAGCCCACAACTGCAGGCCATAGGAATGGCACATGTTAAGCATCTTGGTGTAAGTGTCGTCTGTAGCGTATAGAATATAGTCGGCAGGAATTTCAATGGCAACCGCCCCATTGTTCTTCAAAAGAGTATAGAAGGAAGTATCTTCAATATCTGCAGGGAAATCTCCAAAATAAGCCAAAGGTGTATTGGGCATGATCTTGTGGTAAGTAACTACCTTATCCAGGTCATCCGGATCGAGAATCACAATATCACTGGCCACATTGGCATCAATAAGGGCCTTTGCAATCAATTTTGGAGCAAAAACCTTCATGTTCAGGTATAGCTTTTTATGATACCTGTTGGCCAGTTCCAGCGCCTCTTTTAGAGTAGGTACCGGGGTGCCTGTAAATTGGGTGCCTTTCCAACTTCCCGCATCCAGTGATTTGATGTAGGATAAAGGCAAATCTGCTACTTCTCCCGTTCCATTGGTAGTGCGGTCAACGTATGAATCGTGCATCAAGACTAGGGTGCTATCAGAAGTAAAGCGAACGTCCACTTCGGCAGCATAAATATCTGCAATAAAGCCCTGTTCAAGTGAAACCAGTGTGTTTTCAGGAAAGTAATAGGACGATCCTCCCCTGTGTCCGATGGTTTTAAAATTACATTGCGCATAACTTTCATCAACAAGAAAGGCAAGTCCAAACATCAGCAATACCCTGACCATTAAATTTAAGTTCAATAGACAATTAGCAAAGCCGTTTTTATAGGGACGATCAACTATTGCGACCATGAAATTCAGGTTTAGAAGTGGCTAAGGTAGCTAATATTTAGCCATTCGATCTCTCTTTGAAAGAATTGGGCTCCAAATATTTCTAATTCCCAATGATTACGGATGAGTTGAAGGAAACAATAATAGTAAATACGAACACCTTCCCTGAAGCGATAGAATCCATCATCAGGGCTTTTCTACTTCAAATATCCATTTTTACGCAAATTCCTATAAATGGAATCAATGGTTTTGGGTATTTCAAATTGGATGAGCCAGTTAACATCTAAGCCATTGTGTATGGCTGTTTTCATCAAGAGATGATTTTTACCTATCAATTTCCCAATTGTTTCAATCTCTTCTCTATATTCGATGTGCAGGTCTTCATGTTGTTTTTGTATCAGCATTAAAATTTTAAATACTCGTGCAACAATGTAAATACACAAAGTATATGCTTTGTCTAATGTTTCGGCTCCAATGCGCTCGTTATTCAGTTCCAATAGTTGACGTAACATGAGGCAATTCAAAATTATTTCGCCCAACTTGTCTTTTCTGATGGAAACATGCTCATTTATTTCACCGCTGATCTCGCGAACATCCATCAATAAATATCCGGCTGAATAATAAGCTTCGGTAGCCCGTTCAATACGTCTGATTATTGTTTTTTTGACCTCTTCTCTCTTATCTAGCATCGAATCGCTATCAAGCAGTGCAAATCGTAGTTGACTGGCCAAGTTCAAATCGTGCTTCAGCAGCCTTAAAATCAGCTTGTCTTTTTCAGAGTCTGGCAGTAATTGCAATGCTTTTTTAAATTCAGGATCAAAAGTCATATTCTACTTTTTAAGGTTATCGAACTTCAAGGCCTTTATCTTTATATACTACTTCCACAAGTCCTCGGTTTTAATAACCTTTCCTTTACTTGCTCTTGATTTTTGGATTTCCTTTACAAATTCTTCGTTATAGTGGTTACTCTCTTCATCAATAATCTCGACATTCTTATCGGGTTTCGCAATTTCGCTAATTAAACCCATTAAATACTGGGTTTTTTTGGTATGAGTGTTTATTTTAACTGTAACGGTTGCCATCACCTTGATTTTTAAAATGTATAGGCAAATTTAGCTAATTTTTTAATTACTCCTGACTGAATAATATTAAGTGGGCAGTTTCAAAGTTTCCAAAACAGTTTTAGTGACTATTTAACCCTTATGAATTTTTCAATCCAACAATTTTCTTTGTCATAACTCCAGTCATCCTTAACAGGAAATATCTGAATTAAAGTGTCTCCTTTTAATTCCATATTAAATTTTAAGCTTTTCCCTTCATAGGATGGACTGACATGAACCTTTATATTCTCGATATAATGATTTCCCTTCAAACTGTAATTTCCATTACCATAAGAGTAGCTCACATTGTTGTTATCAATGGCTTTACCTACAAAAAGGAAACTTTCTTTTGACCATGATTTTAACTGTTCTCCATTTCCAATATGTGACACTTGAGATACCGTAAGGCCATTTCTGACAACCCTAAAGCTTGCCTGTTTCCAGGTTCCAACAATTGAAAAGTCTTGTGATTGAGATTGCAGAATAAAAAAACAAGACATCAACAAAAGGAGTAATAATTTTTTCATAACTGTTGAATTGATGATTTTTAAAATAGATATGTAAATATAAAATAAAGT
>DMFR01000027.1:0-598 GCA_003450125.1 Prolixibacteraceae bacterium
TTGTAAATAATTAAATAGTAAATATTTTTATCTTTTTATTTTACTAACCAGTTCTATTTTTTCCATCACCATGGTTTTATCAACCGCCTTGCACATGTCATAGACAGTAAGCAGAGCCACGTTTACCCCGGTAAGCGCTTCCATTTCTACACCGGTTTTGCCAATACAAAGGGTCGTACATTCGGCCAGTACACCGTTTTCCTGAAGGGTGCATCGGACATCTATCTTCCAGAGTTGAATCGGATGACACAAGGGGATCAGTTCCCCGGTACGTTTGGCACCCTGGATACCGGCAATCTCGGCAACGGTCAGTACATCGCCTTTCTTCATTTGGTTCTGGCGAATCAATTCAACCGTTTGCGGCTGAAGACTGATAAAACCACGGGCTATGGCTTCTCTTTCCTGATCAGGCTTCAGGCTTACATCCACCATTTTGGCCTTTCCTTTCTCGTCGGTATGTGATAGTTTATTCATGACAATTTTATCTTTAAATTTGAACTCACTTCGAAAAGTAAGTATTGCTTTGAAGGGTTTATCGTTTCATGTTCAACGTTTAAAGTTAATGAACGGGTAGTCTTCGATCGGCACGCAACTTTAA
>DMFR01000027.1:730-13057 GCA_003450125.1 Prolixibacteraceae bacterium
ATCGGCACGCAACTTTAAACCTGAAACTTGAAACTTTAAACTGGATTCATCCCCCTATATTGTAAAACTCCCCTGACCGGTTGTATGTTCCGCTTCGAGGCTTGTTGCCAACGGTCAAGTCCAAGGCTTTCTGATGTCCCAATGTCCGTATGTTGTAAACCAGGTCGCTGAACAGGCATGGTTTAATAGTCCCGTTTGCCAACAGCCGGATACGGTTACACTTACTACAATTGCCACCATCACCACCTTCAACGGTTGAGAACTCGCCTGTTTTTAGGTTCATCTGGTGAATGAAACGAAGGCTGAGTCCCCGACTTTCGCAAAACTGTTTTAGTTGGAGGGTCTCCTCATCGGGTTCACCCAATAAAACACAATTAATTTTGATGGGCTCTAAACCAGCCATCCGGGCTGCTTCTATTCCTTCCAATACCTGAGTCAGATCCCCATTGCGGGTAATCTGACAATATCTTTCTTTGTTTATGGTATCTAAACTGATGTTAATGCGATGAAGTCCTGCTTTCTTCAAATCAGAGGCATATTTCGAAAGTAAAATGCCATTGGTGGTCATCGATAAATCTTCCAGACCGTCAATAGCTGCCAGCATTGAAACCAGTTCTACGATATCTTTGCGTACCAGAGGCTCCCCTCCTGTTAACCTCACTTTAGTGATCCCATTGTGGATGGCCATCTGCGTAAAATCTACGATCTCTTCAAAGCTTAAAATATCGGAATGATCGAGCAACTGGAATCCTTCTTCCGGCATACAATAGGTACAGCGGAGGTTGCATCGGTCGGTCACCGAGATCCTAAGATAGGTGATAGGTCTGTTAAAGCGGTCGAACATGTACAGTTTCTCCTTTCATCAATTCCGTTTTTCCGGCAGCAACAGTAATGAATCCAAAGGCCTTGTAATAGGCGTGTATGTGTGCAGAGCCATGATAGGCCACGAGTTGAACTTCATTTTTATCGGTAATCTGAACCGGCAGACTTTCATCCCTGTCTGACTTCTTTCGGGTAAATCCATGATTCATGGGCATTGGCAAACGGATTTCGGCCAGTTGGTAGTTCATCAGTCTCCAGAGATAGGGCTTTGCGAAAACCTCGAACTGGATGAATGAAGAAACAGGATTGCCTGGTAAGCCGATGATGGTTTTACTCCCTTTGGTTGCAAAAGTGGTATGTTGTCCGGGTTTGATGCTTATCTTATTGAAATGAATATCGAAACCAAGCTCATGGATAATCTGGGGTACAAAATCAAAATCGCCCACAGAAACTCCTCCAGAAAGAATAGTTACATCATTTTGTGCGATGGATTGCTCAATGGTTTGCCCGATCAACTGTTCATCGTCTACGATAATTCCATAGTAATTGACCTTCAATCCAAATGATATAGCTTGTGCGTAAAGTTGAGGTCCGTTTGAATTACGGATCTTCGATGGCCCCGGTACTTCTTCTGGGCCGACCAATTCTGATCCTGTTGATATAATACCTACAACTGGTTTTTTATAGACCATTGGATTGACACATCCGACTGATGCCAGCATTGCAATGTGTTGAGGCTTTAGAAAGGTTTCAGATGAAACAACCAGGTCCTCCTTTTTTAAATCTTCACCTTGAAAGCAAATGTTGGTATTGGTTTTCTTTCCGATAAAGCGCACTTTGTCAGGAGCAGTTTGCTGGCTGAATTCAACCATAAATACGGTGTCAGCTCCTGGGGGAACCTGAGCCCCTGTCATAATTTTACTGCATTGCCCGGGGTTAATAGGATGTATGGGTGAATGACCGGCTGGAATAAGTTCTATTACAGAAAGTTCTTTCTCCAGATCCTCTCTTCGGCAGGCGTATCCGTCCATGGCCGATTTATTAAAAGGAGGCATATCAGCATCGGCCAATACATCTTCAGAAAGAATGCGGCCAGTTGACTGCATAAGATTCACCGTTTCAGTTCCCATGATATGGGCTTTAGAAAAAGCTATTTCAAGAGCCTGTTCAAGCGTTATCATTTATCGGTATATTCCATTTTTCATTAAAAGTAATTAAAGCCGGATCGATGCTGAATTGTCCACTATCGGAATAGACAATCAAATCAGCGAGTTTTTGCATTTCCACAGCCGATGGTTTTATCTCTTCAAAGTTTTTCTGGATAAAAATATACAGTTCGGGTACCAGAATCGTGCGAAGTGCAGCAGATTCAACCAATATGGGCTGCAGGGGTGAAAGTTGTACGGTTACCAGATTAAAAGCCTCTTCCAGGGACGTATCAGTGGCTTGAATGTAAAATACCCTTTCTGCTCCTGCCTGAAGGAAAAGGGAGCTGTCTTTGGATGAAGAAGCATCGGTTTCCTGGAAGATACGGTAATTGTCAGATACAAAGAGCGGGATCAATCCGCTGCTGGGTTCATGGAAATGGGGCGTGATTTTGACGGCAACCAACTGGTGGCTGGCATTGATTGCAATCACACGACGCGTAAAACTTGTTTTTCCAACATTACGTCCGGAACCGGAAATAAGAAGAATCTTTCTTGAAACCTGGGCCATACAAATGCTTTTAATGTTATTCAAAAAAGGATACATCTGCTGACCAACCAATGACAGGTGGGACAATTGCTGCTCCTTTCCAAAATCATCCCGTAACTGCGGGAATCGGGAGGCTGAAGCGTTTCCGGCTTCAACCCAACGGTTTCAGATGCATATGTATGATACACTTAGCTCCTGAAACTCGGAGGTTTTAAAATAGATATACAAATATAGAAATATATTGATGAGTTTGGCGGATGCTGTTAATAAAATAGCCAGAAAGTCTCTTGTTTCAGGCCATAGGTTCTGTTACAGGGGGAAAAACTATTGGTTAGATTGTTCTGATCTTTAACAGAAAATAAAAATTTTCAATAAACAGTCTATTTTACGAAACCTTACCGCTGCGTTTTCTGTAAGAGGGTGTAAACCAAAAAGAAAGGAATACACCATGCCTGACAGTGTTTACAAAATCATCGAATTGGTAGGTTCAAGCAGTGAATCATGGGAACAAGCCACTGCAAATGCCATTTCCAAAGCTTCCGAAACCTTACGCGAGCTTCGAATCGCAGAAGTTATTTCTATGGACGTGACCATCAAAGATGGCAAGATTGAAAGCTACAGGACAAAACTGAAGCTATCATTCAAATTTGAAGGCCACCATTAAGCGGTTCAAAGTTTAAGGTTTAAAGTTTCTTGAAGAGTTTAAAGTTCAAGATTTAAAGTTTAAAGTTGCGTTCCGATCCGGATGCAACCTCACCCCGAGTACTCGGGGAAAGTTAAATGATGGGTAGCCTTCGATCGGCACACAACTTTGAACTTTGAACTCTAAACTTTAAACTTTAAATCTTCAAAATATTTTCTATTTGGTTTGAACTGTAATTTCGCTTCCGGTCAATCCAACTGATTCAGCTTTCAGTTTAATCAGCCCTGCCGTTCCATTTGGGCGTAAGATAATCAGAGATCGTCCGTTAAAACAGCTTACTTTGGCGATATGGAAGCTTTTCATATCGGTTGGGTTTCCGTTTTCAACAGCTGCAATTTCACCTGCACCTTCTACATGGAATTGAACTGTGGGTTGAACATTGGGAACCAAAACCCCTGCGTCGTCCAATATCTCAACGGTCACATAGGAAAGATCATTGCGGCTAGCATTGATGGATGAACGGTCGGCTGTCAACCTGATTTTGGTTGCATTGCCGGTGGTTTTTAGAACCTTTGTTTCCATTTCCTTGCCCTCTTTCAGCCCGATGGCTTTCAATTCACCGGCTTCATAAGGCACTTCAAAGCTTGCAGTCAGTGTGGAGTCTGTCAGGATGGTTTTTGTGCCAATCACCTTGCCATTGAGTTCCAGCCTGATTTCGGAAAAATTGGAATACACATTGACCTGCATCTTAGTCCCTTCTTGACCCTTCCAGTTCCAGCTTTGCAGTTCATTGGGCCAGCCCCAATAGCTTACCACTTCTTTCATTCCAGATGGGATGGGTTGATGAACGGCCATTTCGAGGTTACTGATTTTCCAAACTACATCACGGAAATAAGACTGCGGTTTTTTAAACCCGCATAGGTCAATATCCCCGCAATAGGAATTGTACCAAGGCCATCCTGGTGAGAATTGATCCTTGGTTTCCAAGGCTGTGGTAGCATGGCCAATTCCTGATTCACCCAGGTAATCCATGGCAGTCCATACAAAATCGCCCAGCACATATGGATTCTTTTCAACCGTTTGCCAGCTTTTCAAAGCTTCCCTGGCTGTTGATTCTGTACCTACCATTAACCGGTTTGGGAATTTCTGATGGTCACTTACATAGTGGCGCCACTGGTAGTTGTACCCGCCAATGTCCAACAAATTAAAGGCAGGAATGGTAGCGTCCCATGTTTTGCCTTTGTTGTCCCAGAATTCACACAAGGCCTCAGTTACCGGTCTTGTAGTATCAAGATGTTTAATGATGTCACTCAAATCTTTTGTAATCACCAGACCGGATGAATCGGCCCTTTCAGGGATTTCGTTGCCGATGCTCCAAATGATAATTGAAGGATGGTTACGATCGCGTAAGATCATCGATTCCAAATCATCCTTGTGAAACTGATCGAAATAGTTGCTGTTATCATCCGGATTTTTGGGACGTTGCCATTGGTCAAATGCCTCGTCAATCACCAATACGCCCAATCGGTCACAGGCATCCAGAAACTGGGAAGAAGGGGGATTGTGGCTGGTACGAATGGCATTGAAGCCGAACTTTTTCATCAGTTCAACCCGGCGCTCTTCAGCCCTGTCGATGGTAGCTGAGCCCAAAGGCCCATTGTCATGGTGCATGCAGCCTCCTTTCAGAAGGATATGTTCTCCATTGAGCAAGAAGCCTTTATCTGCGCTGAATTCGATGGATCGAATCCCGAAGGTGGTGGTTTTCTGATCGATGGTTTTTCCATCGAACTTAATTTCTGTTACTGCTTTATAGAGGCTTGGAGAATTAACCGACCAACGTGCAGGTGTCTTAACTTCAAGCAGTTGCTCTGCTTCTATGCTCTTTCCTGTTATCGTTTGAATGGGTGTTTCTGATTGACCAACCACAAGGCCGTCAGGAGAGTAGATCTGCGTTAAAACAGATATTTTAACATCACCGGCAGTAAGGTTATTAACCGAAGTTGCTACTTTTACAGCTGCCTTCTCTGCAGAGACCACTGGCGTTGAAATGAAGGTTCCCCATACAGGAATGTTGACCCAATCAGTTACCAGCAAAGTGACATGACGGTAAATGCCTGATCCACTATACCAGCGGCTGTTCTTTCCCGGGTTGTTCACCCAGACAGACAATACGTTTTTCTCACCGGCAGGCTTTAAATACGGAGTCATGTTGAGATAGAACGGGGTGTAACCATTGGAATGAAATCCCAGATGCTGACCATTTACCCATACATTACACTCCCTGTAGACGCCATCGAAACAGATCTGTACTTTTTTGTTCCTGGTAGATCTATCGAGGGTGAATGTCTTGCGGTACCAGCCAATTCCTCCCATTACATGGCCGGTAGAGCCTTTGCCCGGACTATCCTCTGAGAATGGCCCAATTTGTTTTTTGTTAGAATTGACGGGTAAATCTTCAATACTCCAGTCATGAGGAAGGTCAAGTGTCCTCCATTTTGAATCATCAAATTTTGCAGAATCAGCTCCCTTTATATCTCCAAGGTAGAATTTCCAGTTGGCATCAAAATTCTGTTCACGATTGGCAAAATCAGTTTTACCATTGCTGCATGAAACCAATAGTGTTGCTGTATATAATATCAGAATATATACACCTGAAGGAATCAGTTTCCAATTAACTTGTTTAGAAGTCATTGTTTATTCATTTTTAGTTAGATTGCTTATAATTCATGATTCATGATTCTTTTTGTAAACTTTAGTCACTTCTAACTTTAGTTCACTTTAGTCACTTCTTTTTACCATTTGTCAGTTCTGAAAGGAGCTACAGGCAATCCGTAATTGCTGAAAATGTCTGGTGTCGTGGAATCGTCGAAACAAAACCTTACAGCAACGGGCGCCTTTACCAATTTGGAAGAAACGGTCACTGTATTTCCTTCAATTTTAGCCGTTCCAGGGATAAATTTCTGATCCTCTCCCGCAATCATAAATTTTGAAGGACTTTTACCCGTACATCTCAAGCCTTCTGTGGCGTGGCTGAAGGTAATATGAACCTTATCCTTCACAATGTTCATCGACTCAAAGGAAGGGCTTTTATATTCACCCATATTTTGTTTGTAGGTTTCGGACAATGCATAGGCAGCAAGGCGTTTACCCACATCTAGTTTATTTTTAGGATGAATGTCCTTGACATTATCCACTAAATCTGAAATCACGACCATACCGGATTTTGGAATCGTCTTGGAAGCCAGTTCCTGTTGTTCGCGCAGATATTCTGCCTTGCCGTTGGGACCATAAGTATATGGTGCAATCTGTACAAAATAAAAAGGGAAATCTTTCTTGAAATCGGCTCTCCAGCTTTCAATCAGCGTTTTCATCAGCATTGAATAGATGGGGTAGTTTCCGCAGTTTGATTCGCCCTGGTACCAGATTGCGCCTGCAATCCCATAAGGTACGAAGGGGGCAATCATCGAATTATAGAGCGTACCTGCATCCCCTGGCCAACCGTCGAAATGTTCGGTATATTTGGATTTGTTCAACACCGGATTATTTTCAATCAGGCTTTTTTCAATCCATACTTCTGCTGGAGTCCCACCCCAGGCAGCTACGATGATCCCGACTGGAACATTCAGCTTTTGTTGTAATTCACGGGCAAAGAAATAACCCGTAGCACTTGTTGCACGCATGGATTCCGGAGAACAGACCGACCAGTTGGCATTGCAATTTTGCTGTGGATAGGGAGCTCCTATTTTTTGTACATGAAAAATGCGGATATTCGGGTTATTTGCCTGGGCAGCTTCCTCTTCACCATTGATGAGTTTCCAGTTGACGCTCATTTCCATGTTTGACTGGCCGCTGCAAATCCAGACCTCCCCCAGCATGACATTGTTCAGCTGTACTTTGTTGTTTCCCAGGATCTGAATAGAGTAGGGGCCTCCGGCCGTAATGGTTTTAATTGAAGTGGTCCATTTAGACGTATTGTCCGCTTTCACTTTCACCGTATCTTTGCTCCAACTGGTTACAATTCTGATGGTCTCACCCGGATCGGACCATCCCCAAATGGCTACATTGGAATTTTGCTGCAATACCATGTTATCGCCAAATACAGATGGAAGGATGATCTTTCCATACATGTTGATACTAAAGAGAGAAAATACTAGAAGGATGATTAAAGAGCGTTTCATAATTAGTTTAGTTATAATAGGTTCTGAATTTGATTTAAGACTAAAGAATTATAAGTTCAATGCGAATAAAAGATTGTCCAAGATAATCAATAATACGCAATGTTCAACATTCAAATACAAATGACGGAATAATATTTTGAAGCTCAAAACCCTTTGAGCTTTCATTTTAATTAAGTCTGCCTTGCATTTTCATCCTGACAATTCTTAAGAAATTAAGAAATCATGTTTTGAGCACCCGCAAGTTGAATACTTTCACTTCAATGTGAATATCTTTGTGTACATTTTTAAAGGAAACAAAATAACAACGAGTTGATATGTCGGGGACGAAACATCATTCAGCACTTAGTAAAGTATCATTTGCAGGGCTATTGATCACCATTGGAATAGTCTTTGGTGATATTGGAACCAGTCCACTGTACGTGGTTAAAGCGATCATCTCGGGAGCCGATCATTTTAGTCAGTTATTGGTTTACGGGGCTTTGTCATGTGTGTTCTGGACCCTTACGTTACAGACCACCTTAAAATATGTCATTATCACCCTCAGGGCTGATAACCATGGAGAGGGGGGCATCTTTGCCTTGTTTGCCCTGATGAAAAAGAAAACAACATGGGCTGCCGCCCTTGCCATGATCGGCGGAAGTGCCCTGTTGGCTGATGGTGTGATTACGCCTTCCATTACAGTGACTTCCTCCATTGAAGGTTTGCGCCTGATCAATCCGCACATTGCAGTATTGCCCGTGGTGCTGGTGATCATTACTGCTTTGTTTTTTGTTCAGCAGTTTGGTACAAAATTCATAGGAAATTCATTTGGTCCTATCATGGTGGTTTGGTTTGGAATGCTTTCAGTACTTGGTTTTATTCAAATCACTCACTATCCTGAGATCCTGAATGCAGTGAACCCTAAGTATGCTTATGATTTTCTGGCCCATTATCCCAAAGGATTTATTTTACTTGGGGCGGTATTTCTTTGTACCACGGGAGCCGAAGCATTGTATTCTGACTTGGGGCATTGCGGCATTAAGAATATCCGGATTTCGTGGATCTTTGTTAAAATATCGCTTTTGCTCAATTACTTCGGTCAAGGCGCCTATTTGATGAACCATCCTACCCCTGTTGTCGATTTGAACCCGTTTTATTCTATCATGCCATCATGGTTCCTCTTTCCCGGGATTCTAATTTCAACAGCTGCCGCAGTAATTGCCAGCCAAGCCTTGATTACCGGTTCCTATACCTTAATCAGCGAGGCGGTATCGATGAATTTCTGGCCCAAAATTAAAGTATTGCACCCCACAACCATTAAAGGACAAGTTTATATACCTTTTGTCAACTGGCTTTTATGGGTTTCTGTCTGTTTCGTGGTATTGTTTTTTCAGGAATCATCGAACATGGAGGCTGCCTACGGTCTGTCGATTACCATCACCATGATCATGACATCCCTGCTTTTGATCCATTACCTGTATCAAAGGAATGTGAACTTGATGTTGATCGGCTTTTTGGCCATGCTTTTTGGAACCATTGAAACTTCATTCCTGATTGCCAACCTGCATAAATTTTCCAAAGGGGGATGGTTTTCCATCGCCCTGGCCTGTGCATTTTTACTGGTCATGATTGGCTGGTTCTTTGGCCGCAGGATCAAGAACCGTCATATCAGTTTTGTGAACGTGAATAAGTACCTGCATTTATTCGAAGACCTGAGTAAAGACAATTCGATTACCAGAATAGCCACTAACCTGGTCTACATCATCAAAGCCAATGAATTGTACCAGATCGAATCCAAGATCATGTATTCGATTTTCAATAAACAGCCCAAGCGCGCCGAAACTTACTGGCTGCTTCATGTCAATATAGTGGATGAGCCGGATACCTTTAGTTATGAAGTAACCCAGTTTATTCAGGGGACATTGATCCGTGTGGATTTCCACCTGGGATTCAAGGTTGAACCACGCATCAACCTTTACTTTAAGGAAGTGTTGAAAGAAATGGTGGCCAATGGTGAAATAAAATTGTCCAGTTCCTACGAATCGCTGAAGAAGCATCACTTTCCGGCTGACTTCTTGTTTGTAAACCTGGACCGTATTATGACCCAGGATTATAAACTGTCGCCTTGGGAAACCATGATCATGGGACTGCATGCCTTTACCCGTATATTTAGCATCAACGATGTGAAAGCCCTTGGACTGGATACCAGTTCCGTGATTGAGGAAAAGGTTCCCATCTCGGTTGAACGCCCGTTAAATCGAAAGATGACGCGTATCAATTGAGGTAGCAACTTTGCAAAGTCAAGCTTAATATTATTAATATAAACATCAACTTCGCCGAAATAAACAATATGTTTTAAATCATGGTGACCTTAGTAGCCTTTTAAATCAATATTCTCGCTATCAATCATGTCCACCCATTTGCCCATCTTCTTTTGAATGACTTTAAAGTGGTGCTGGTCTTCAGGCGTAATAAATGAAATGGCTTCTCCATAAGCCTCTGCTCGTCCGGTTCGTCCAATACGGTGGATGTAATCCTTAGGTGAACGGGGCAGCTCATAATTGACTACATGAGGCAAAGATTCAATATCAATTCCACGGGCCAACAGGTCGGTTGCCACCAACACACGAATTTGACCTGATTTGAACTTGCTCAAAGCCTCAGTTCTGGCGCCCTGGCTCTTTTTACTATGGATGGCAGTCGCGTCTATACCGTTTTTACGCAGTTTATCGGCCACATTATCTGCCTTGTACACCGAAGAGGTAAAAACGAGCACCTGCTTTAAATCGTTTTTCTTAATGATGTAGCGAAGCAATGGGCCTTTCTTTTCCTCTGTGACAAAATAGCCCACTTGTTCGATCAATTCGAGGTTTGCACGTTCCTCTTCGATCTTGATCACTACAGGATCATGTAGTAAAATCTGGTTGATATTGGCTATTTCTTCATTCAGGGTAGCCGAAAATAACAGGTTCTGACGTTTCTTAGGCAAAAGGGCAATGATACGGTTCATCTCTTCCTGGAAGCCAAGGTTGAGCATTTTATCGGCTTCATCCAGCACCAAAGTGTCAATTTCGGACAAGTGTACCGCGTTCGACTCTACCAGTTCCAATAACCTTCCCGGTGTAGCGATCAATACATGAACACCCTGTAAACCGATCATTTGAGGGTTGATGGATACGCCGCCAAATACTGCTATCGTTTTAATCCGCTCGGGAAGCCATGATCCAAATACGATGAATACTTCTCTCACCTGTACGGCCAGTTCGCGTGTTGGAACTAATACCAGCACTCTTGCATGACGGTTTTTTGCCTCTGACTGACCTTGCAGGTTCGTTAATATGGGCAGCACATAACTGGCCGTTTTACCCGAACCCGTTGGAGCAATGCCCAGAACATCTTTCCCTTTCAGAATAGCAGGTATCACTTCCCTCTGTATAGGATAAGGCTGTGTGTAGTTCTGGTCAGCTAGAACTTTTAACAATGCGGGCGTTAAACCGAAAGACGAAAAAGGCATAGGATATCATATAAAATTAAAGGACAAAGATAGGGGAATAAAGTTTTCAATGAAGGAATATTCTTCGCTTCAGTTTTAGTATCAGATAACTATAGTCATGTCTCAGCTAATGTGACTTAGCCACTTGTGTAGTTTGCCAGAACCTTGATCAGGACGTCATCCTATGTTTGTGCAGTAATATAAAATACCAAAATAAATTAATATTTGTTCTTTTATTAAGCTTAAAAGAAGAAAGGGAAAAGACTAAGACTAGGAGTCGTCATAAGCTGATAAAGCTGTTCGCAATGCAAGTCCCTTTTCCCTGCTATTTCTGACCTAGGACAGTTCAGTAGGCATAAAGCCTGGATGTAGGATTGATAAGGCAAGAAGTAGGCCCTTCTTTCAAGCCAATGATTTAAAATTAAAAGTTATGAGCAAATTTATTGGCATTGACATTTCGAAAAGCAAGTTTGATTCTGCATTTGAAAGGGACCCAAAGAGGTGGGAGCAAAGGACATTTGACTACAGCAGCGAAGGGATTTGTTTGTTTTATGAAAACTTACCCCCGGGGGACAGGGTGATTGTTATGGAAGCAACAGGCACTTATTACCTTAAACTGGCTTATTTTCTGCATGAAAAAGGGGAAAAGGTTGCAATTGTAAACCCGTTAAAGATCAGGCGCTTTGCCCAAATGAGATTTGAGCGCATAAAAACGGACAAAGCCGATGCCCGGATAATTGCCTCTTACGGGCAAAGCGAAGAAGTCAAACTATGGGAGCCGCTTGAAGAACACATCATTGACATACGCCAGATCTGTTCGGTAATTGAACGTCTGGTGAAAGACCGTACGGCATGGTGCAACAAGAAAGAGGCACTGGAAAACGATCCTCATCACAGCCTGGTGGCATTGGGTGAAATTAAGGGCATGATTGAACACATTACCCAAAGGCTCAATGACCTGGAAGACAAACTGGACTCTATAATAGGGGAACATTTTGTAGAGGAAAATAAAATTATCCGCAGTATTCCGGGTATTGGACCCAAAACAGCCATTATGCTCCTTGCCCTTACAAATGGGTTCACCAGGTTTGATTCTTATAAGGAGTTTATAGCATACGTTGGGCTAAGCCCCCGTATTTGCGACTCTGGAACGGTCAAAGGCAGGGTACATATCTGCAAGATAGGAATGGGCAGGGCAAGGCAATTGCTGTACATGGCGGCCAGGGCAGCAAGTAAATATAACGATGCCTGCAGGATGCTTTATCAAAGGCTGTTGGAAAAAGGAAAGGCCAAAAAGCTCGCCCTAATTGCAGTGGCAAACAAACTGGTCAAGCAGGCCTTTGCGTTAACCAACAAATCTGAGTTGTATATAAAAGATTTTGCATTTTAAATTTGGATTTTGACACAGTTCATTGCGAGTCCCCATACCTACCGCTACACCAAGTTTTATGACAGCTTTAACAACTTCATAATGTGCATCTTATAAAATGCTGTCATTAGTAGGAACGAAGCAATCT
>DMFR01000371.1:0-7506 GCA_003450125.1 Prolixibacteraceae bacterium
TAAGGCCTGACAGGTTTTGAAAACCTGTCAGGTCTAGTAACATTAGATTATTAGATTCTAATTATTAGATTTTGATAATTGAAATCCAATAATTACATTTGTATAAAGAAATAGGCATGAGAACAGTTAAAAATCCTTTTATCACAGGCGGTTACGTTTCGGCGGAGTATTTCTGCGACCGGGTAAAGGAGAGCAAAGACGTAATTCGAGCACTCACCAATGGCAACAATCTTGCCATCATTTCACCCCGTAGAATGGGAAAAACAGGCTTGATAGAACATTGTTTCCACCAGGAGGAGATCAAAATTAACTATTATACTTTCTTCATTGATATTTACGCGACAGACACGCTGAAAGAGTTTGTCTATAAGCTTGGGAAGGAGATTTTTGATACCTTAAAACCCAAAGGGAAGAATTTTATTGATGGATTTTTTAACATGATCAGTTCTCTTCGTCCGGCCTTTAAATTGGATGCTCAGACCGGAGCGCCCACTTTTGATATCGGCATAGGCGAAATACACGAGGCAGCATCTACCTTAGAGGAGATCTTTAAATATCTTGAAGCAGCCGATCAGCATTGCATTGTAGCCATTGACGAGTTTCAGCAGATTGGTCATTATCCTGAAAAAAACATCGAGGCATTGCTCAGGACCCATATTCAGAAATGTAAGAATACCACTTTCATCTTTGCTGGCAGCCAAAGGCACATGATGCAAAATATCTTCTTTAGTTCTTCACGGCCTTTTTATCAAAGTGTAAACCTGTTGCAACTAGAAGCTATTCAGGAAAAGGAATATGTCAGCTTTGTCAGGCATCACTTTACCGGTAACCAAAAAGAGATTTCTGAAGAATTGGTCAGTAAGGTCTATCATCTTTTTGAAGGACATACCTGGTACATTCAAAATATCTTTAACGAACTATATTCTTTGACGGGTGAAAATGAGAATTGCAGGCCTGATATGCTTCAGGAGGCCGTAGAGAACAAAATCAACTCCTACAAGCCATTGTATCAAAGCACCTTGTCACTCCTTCCGGAAAGGCAGAAGGAGATCTTATATGCCATTGCCAAAGAGGGAAAGGTAACTGCAATCACCTCTGGAGCATTTATTAAAAAACATGGGTTAATATCACAAAGCTCTGTTCAAACTGCGGTGAAGCAGCTATTCGACAAAGAAATCATTACTTCTGAAAACAATGTATACCAAGTCTATGACCGCTTTTTCGGCTTATGGTTGGCCAATTTGTATGGAACAGGCTGGAAGTGGTGATCTATTAAAACTGACAGGTTTTTGAAATCTGTCAGGTCTTAACTACCTTCCACCTTTCATTTTTCCATTTATTCTGTTCTTCGGTAGTTAGAAAAGTCCAGACGACGATATAGCTGGCCTTATTTCCCTGTCCCATGGGAATAGTTTCTATGCCATAAGCTTCAACTTGTTCGAGCGTGCGGTACATGCTTTTCAGGTTCGATTCTTTCGAAACAAGGGTAGAAAAACAAAAGCAGTTGGCAGCGAACTTCTTACTTTGCAGGATCATGTTGCGAACAAATTTATCTTCTCCACCATCACAATAGTTTTCATGGTTTTGACTTCCCAAAGCAGGGATGGGTTCAGTGCTTTCATCTGGATGTATAGGGAGTATTTTCTTTGTCGTTAATGCCTCTGCTTCCTTGGTAAAGGCAAGTGTTGGAGGGTTACAGATCGAAAGGTCAATCAATTCATCCTTTCGGATAATTCCATAGAAATAGTCCTTTGGATTGGTTTGCAACTTACAATTTACCTTTCCCTGCAAGGTAGGATTGGATTCAATAATGTGATTAGCCGATTCAGTAGCAACAGGATCTATATCGGAACCTATAAATGACCATCCATATTCCTTATTTCCAATGATGGGGTAAATACAACTGGCACCTACACCAACGTCCATACATTTAATTTGAGAACCTGAGGGAATCTTTCCATAGTTGTTGCGGCACAGAAAATCGGCCATGTGATGAATGTAATCTGCCCGTCCGGGAATAGGGGGATAGACATAACCATTGGGAAGATTCCAATTGCTGATGCCGTAATGATGCAATAGAAGCGCCTTATTCAGGACTTTAACCCCTTCCGTATCATTAAAGTCGACAGAGTCCTCACCATGTATATTTGGCTTGACAAATGGAGCCAGTTCCGGAGAACCTTCTATCAGTAGTTTAAAATCATATCGCTCCAGGTTTTTGTTCCGTGGATGCAACTTCGGCTTTTCCTTAGGTTGTTCTTTCTTCGTAGGGCGCATAGAAATTCAGGTTCAAAACAGATAAGGTGTCTATTCCAGTAAAAAGCTAAAATCATCTTCAGAGCCCAACTCCAATGGAGGGTTTCCTTTCAAGAAAATACGGGCAGTACGGTTACCGATCAGGTGCATGTGATCATCTTCAACGCGCAGCATGGTTCCTTCACGCAAGCCTACCACAAAGACATCAGGATTGATTTCCAGAAATTCTTCTATACGCTGTTCACGGGTTTCACCACCATGTCCTTCAGGGTTGGCATCCAGGTAATGCGGATTGATCTGGAAAGGGACAAGGCCTGTAGTTTCAAATCCATGGGGGTCAATAATGGGCATGTCGTTGGTGGTTCTTAAGGTAGGACAGGCGACATTTGAACCTGCACTCCATCCGATATAAGGAGTTCCACTAAGCACTTTCTCACGGATAGGTTCCATCAATTGACGGTCGTGCATCATGCGTACCAGTTGCCAGGTATTCCCACCACCAATTACAATCACCTGGGCCTCTTTTACAGCCTCTACAGGATCGCTGTAATGATGGATACTTGTTAGATCATAACCCAGTTCACGGAATCTCTCTGCCACCTTTTGTTCATAGAGGTCGAACGAGAAAGTGACGGCAGCATAGGGAATAAATAGTGCTGTCAAATGCTGATCTCCCAGAAACCGTTTGATTTCATACTTTGGATAATCCAGATATGGCTCACCGGGCGTTGTTGAATTGCTGATCAGTAAAAGTTTCATGCTCCATTGTTTATTATTGTCATGTCTCAAATGAATTGACGAATTTGGCTACTGGCTTCTTGTTACTAGCCAATAGCCTGTAACCAATGGCCAATAGCAAGAAGCAAGAATCCAAACACGACATTTTAGCGGAGACACGACATTATTTTCCAACAAAGGTAATGAATAGAACCAAAAAAAAGGAGCTTACCATTTCTGATAAACTCCTTAGACGTATTTGAACAAACTTTATTTAATTTAATAAGCTGATACCAATGGTGAAGGGAGTAAGATCAGGCCCCTTTCCAGACTCGAATAAAGGTGTCAGGCTGTAGGTTCCAAACAGACCGATGTTCTTGTATCCAATGCGTGCAGTGGCTGCATATTTAAAGGCATTCATATTGAAACCGCTGTGATCTTTATCTTTGGCATTGCCATATTGCACTTTGGTATGCGAACCCAGTTTAACTCCTCCTACTATTCCAGCATTGATGTATACCCTGCCTTCGTTTTGATTGACCGGGATCTGGAACTCAAGCAACAAAGGAACCTGTAGGTATGAAGTGACCAGTTTGGTTTTTGAAAGGCCTTCTGAATTCAGTAAAACAGGTTCAGTCAGTTCATTGACCCTTTTCAGGGTATATGGATTTTCAAACCGGTAGCTGTTGAAGCTCAAGCCCATACCGGAAACAATTCCAACGTATGATTTAATAAGACCCACATTCAATTCGTAAAAGTTAAAGTCAAACTCCATGGACTTTACCTGGTTGAGAGACATGAAATCTTTGTCGGCTGCATTGTACATGCTGTAATCCGCTTTGTCAAATCCATTAAAGCCCATTTCGAATCCTTCCCAGTGACCATTAAATTTTCCACTACGGTCCTTTTTATGGTGGTCACTGCACCAGTTGTATTCGGTTCCATGATCATGGTCAATGACCTGGATTTCCTTATTTCCAATGCGGATAACAGAGGTATCCTGATCTGCGGGCTGATCAATTGTATCGGTTGCAAGAACGGTATTTACAACAACATTGGGTACTTCAACGACAACAGGTTTTTCCTGGGCTTTTAGGTTAAGGCTTAATGCCGCTATGGTGAGCAGGGAGAAAAAAATTGTTTTCATGGCTGTGTTGTTTTAAATTTGCCTGTAGGACGGACAGGTCTTTTGAAATGTTACAGCCCTTTTATTTTTTTTGCAATGGAATGGAGAAAGCCATGAGTTTGCTTTCAAAATCGAGGCTTGTAATCTTACCGTTTTTCTCCCTATAGCCAAGACGGTCACCCGATAGCTCTGAGGCTACATTGAGTCCTGTACGGATAATCTGGTTGGCTGACAACAAGCTTTCGCCCCCTACCCTTTTGGCACGGCTGGCCAGGAACTTGTCAAGGGGAATGACATTGCGCATATCCTTGATCTTTTCCAAATTCACCGTATGGGCAATAGCCAAGGAGGTTTCTACCTGTTCTGTTTCCAAAGAAGCCATGATAGGATGGATTTCCTCAGGAACGGTTAAATCACGTTCCGAAGAAACAGGATTGGCAGTTGTCACCTCAGGTGTTGAAGCGAATTTCATATTAGTGGGTTTGCTCTTGTGGGGAGTTGCAGGTTGCGTTTTTGGGACAGGCTTTTCCCCCGTTTCAGTATTCATGGTCTTGGCAGTTGGCTCAACCTTTTTAGCAGGGACAACCGGAGGTGTCTTTACTGAAGCAATCTGTTGATTTGATAGAGGTATAGTGGTTTGACTTCCGGTTTGAAACAAGGAATTTATACCCCAGAAGATAGCCGCAACAGCTGCTACCCGCACTGCCCAATTCAACCAAAGAATTGCTCCTGGTCTTTTGTATAAACTCTTCTTGTGGGGATATTTGATATCTGTATCGGCTATCAAACGGGTCTTGGCCATCAACTCAGATTCCTTTTTCAATTCAGGATGATCGGCCAGGTAGGTTTTAAATGACCTGCGTTCTTCGTCTTTCAAGTCGCCTTCCATTAAAGCGATGGTCTTTAATTCAAATGCAGTATTCTCCTCGGCTGTGGATTTGTATAAATGCGTTTTACCTGAATAAACAACTTGTTCTTCAGGTAAATGGATATCTTCAAACAGGTGTAATTCTTCTTTCAGATCTGGATTCTGTTCCAGGAAATCCAGAAACTCATCGATCATGTTTTCTTTCAGTTTACCTTCCAGGTAATCCAGAAAAAACGGTTCGTAATTATCTCTGGTTATTGTCATACGACCAACTCCATTTTACCAATGTAACTTTTCAGAAAAACCCGGGCACGGTAGATATACACCTTTACCTGGGCTTCACTCAGCAAGGTTACCTCTCCTATTTCCTTGTAGGAATAACCTTCATAGTCGCGCAGCAGAATCACCGTGCGCTGGATATCGGGCAAGCGTTTGACGGCTTCATTCAGCACCTCAGCCAGATCAGAATATTGTTCATCATGCGTTTCTTCCGGAACATTGTAATCTTCAATGACCGTTTGACGACTTTCCTTCCGGATCGCATCAATCATGGTGTGATAAGCCGTGGTAAATAAATACGACTTTACCTTTTCTGAATTCACATGATCAAGGTTGCGCCACAACTTCTCGAAGCTATCCTGAACAATATCATGGGCCCGATCTTCGTCCCTGATGTTTTTCAGAATAAACCGGTAAACGTTATCTGAATACAAATCGACCGATAGGTTGTATTCCTTTGAATTCATTCTGGCTGAACTTATATTTTATCCGTAAGACGGACAGCTCGTCATTTAGTTACAGCTTGGGTTAATATTTGTTGCATGGGAGTTTTTGATTTTTCGACGGCTTCCTGCAATACCTTATCAATGTTTTTAATAATGGGGTAAAAACCTTCTTCTCCAATAATGTTCCGGGCAATGTATGCCTTTACCTGATTGTCGATCAGTGCAGAAGAGACCTTCAAATCTCCATTGTTGGCTGCAACCCCTTTCTTGGCGGCAAAAGCCACAAATTGGGGAAGGATATCCTCGTGCTGGAAATACTTTTCAAAATCAGAACTGTTGCTCAATTTGGAAAGAATCTTCCGGTTTGAATCGGCATAATCGAGTGCAAACTGGTAGACCAATCCCTTTTGTGTAACTTTCGAATAGTAGGGTGAAAAACCCAGTGTATCGGCGGGAATGAAGTAATCGGGCATGATACCACCTCCTCCCCGGACAATCCTTCCGGCTAAGGTGGAGTATTTCGTTGTGTCTTTAGACAATGTACTGTCCACCTTTTGAAATTGGCCATGAACTGCACGATCCATAAAGTCTTTATAATAGGCATCGGTGCCCTTATCGTATGGTTTCTGGATACATCTTCCGCTTGGGGTATAATAACGGGCAACAGTCAGACGAAGGGCGCTACCGTCGTTAAAAGGAATTTGTTCCTGAACAAGGCCTTTTCCAAATGAACGTCTACCCAATATCCAACCACGGTCGTTATCCTGAATGGCACCTGCAAATATTTCACTGGCAGAAGCAGAAAAATCATCAATGAGCACTTCAATCCCTTTGTCACGATAAGTCCCTTTGCTGTCTGCATTGAATGTCTTGCGGGGCTGTGAATTTCCCTGGGTGTAAACAATCAGTTCACCCTTATCCAGGAACTCATTCACCATTTTAATCACGGCATTCAAATAGCCGCCAGGGTTACCGCGTAAATCAACAATGACATTTTTCATTCCCTGCTGATCCAGTTTTTTCATTCCATCCATGAATTCCTCATAGGTGTGTTCTCCAAAGCGGCTTACCTTGATAAATCCAGTAGTAGGATTGATCATGTAACTCACATCCACACTATAGATAGGGATGTCACCTCTTACGATGTCGAAGCCAAAGAGGTCTTTGTATCCCTTTCGCTTGACCCCTACATTGACTTTGGTTCCTTTTTCTCCACGCAGCTTGGCCAGCACTTTTTCATTCTTCAGGCCTTTACCTGCAAGCAGAGTATCGTTAACAGTCACAATGCGGTCCCCGGGTAAGATCCCTACTTTCGAGGAGGGTCCTCCTGAAATCACATCGACCACCATTACCGTGTCGTTCTGAATGGAGAACTGTACACCGATTCCCCCGAAGTTACCGCGCATTTCTTCTTCCACTCCCCCCAATTCTTTGGCCGGGATATAGGCCGTATGAGGATCGAGGCTTTTCAGAAGCTTGGGAATAGCCCTTTCCACCAAGGTATCCGTTGAAATGGAATCAACATAGGAACTGTGAATCAATTCAACAATGGCGTCCAGTTTATTGGATCCTGATTGTGAAGAAACCGTCTGATGAGCCCCTGAATTACGGCTGAGCCTGTTGCCGATCAACATTCCGACAACTACTGCCAATGCCAGCAGAAAGGGGATATAAACTGAGAATTTCGTATTTTTCATTTTCTATAAACTTTTGATTTTATGCTTCCATATCAATCTGGATGACTGCAATATGGGCCTGTTTCAATAAATTAATTCCATCTTCAAGCCGGTAACTATCGTAAAAAACCACTCTTT
>DMFR01000371.1:7650-8064 GCA_003450125.1 Prolixibacteraceae bacterium
ATCTTCAAGCCGGTAACTGTCGTAAAATACCACTCTTTTTATTCCCGCCTGGATAATCAGCTTCGAGCATTCCAAACAGGGAGAAGAGGTGACATACAAGGTGGCTCCTTCACTGCTGTTGTTTGATTTGGCTACTTTGGTAATGGCGTTAGCTTCAGCGTGTAGAACATACGGGAAGGTAAGGTTGTTCTGATCCTCGCAATTATTTTCGAAACCCGAGGGGGTACCATTGTATCCATCGGAAATGATCATCTTGTCTTTTACCAGTAAAGCGCCCACCTGCCTTCGTTTGCAATAGGAGTTCTGAGCCCATATTGAAGCCATTTTGAGATAGCGCTGATCCAGCAGAAACTGCTTATTTTCTTTATTTATTGATTCCATGCCTGGTGTTTCCAATAGTAAATAGTAAATAGT
>DMFR01000371.1:8208-11646 GCA_003450125.1 Prolixibacteraceae bacterium
AAATAGTAAATAGTAAATAGTCTAATTGTAAATATTTCAAAAATTGATTCCTGTTATGGGTACTTGTTTGGCTCATCACATTACAAAAAACGTCCACCTTAATTCAGATGAACGTCCTTATATCTATTTTTAGTCCCATTATAGTTTCAGATATTTTTCCGTAATGTTCAAAAGGTCCTTTGATTTGATGGGTTTCGCCAGGTAATCATCGCACCCGGCATCCAACGCTTTTTCTCTATCATCCGACATGGCAAAAGCGGTCTGTGCGATCACCGGAAGGGCAGGATATTTTCTCTTCAGGATTTGAGTGGCTTCATAGCCGTTCATTTCAGGCATCTGTAAATCCATCAGAACCAAGTCCATCAGTTTTTCCTTTTCACAAATATCAAGCACTTCAATACCATTCTTGGCCCAAAAAACATTGGCATTCAGCTTGCTTAATACGGCCTTTAAGTATAGAAAATTTGATTCTACATCTTCAGCTATGAGTATGTTAGGATTTCTTTTTTCGTCCATTCTGAATGTATTAGAAATTGAAATTTGAACCTACCAAATATATTGAAAACATTCTTAAATAACTATTCCTAGATTAACTATTCTTTTATATTCTTTATGAGGCCAATAATAATGGATCGTTCTAACTTCAGTAAGCCTTTTTGAATAAATAATAGGTATTAAAATGATGACATCCCTTCATATTTGGTGATGAAAAATCCAAACAAAGTAACAGAAATGGTATTAACTGATTTTGTATTTTATAACGAATACGTTATATTTGTATCATCAAACACTATTCCAAGGTTATGAAGTTCTCAGAGTTGTATAAAATTCTTGAGAAAGATGGGTGGCAAATAGAGCGTACAAAGAAACACCACATTTATTCTCACCCATGGAAGCCAGGAAAGATACCGATTGGGAAACATTCTTCCGAAGAGGTAAAAACTGGCAGGACTTAAATAAAATTGTTTAAATCAAATAAAATGAGAAAGATTTTGGTAATCATTGAGAAAGGAACAGATGGGTTGTTCAGCGCTTACACTCCCGAAACTAAAAGTACTGTCTTAAACGGCCAGGGCACTACTGTCGAAGAAGCCATGAACAACATGAAAGAATCGATGCAGGAAGTGATTGAATTATACCAGGAAACGGAACAAGAGGTTCCTGATGAATTACAAGAACCCATTGAGTTCGAATATAAATATGACATCCCTAGCGTGTTTAATCACTTCGATGAAATTAACCTGACCACCTTTTCTCGTAAGATTGGAATTAACCCATCCCTTTTACGCCAATATAAAAATGGATTGGCTTATGCCTCCAAGAAACAGGCTGAGAAAATTAAAAAAGGCCTTCACGAACTAGGTAAACAATTAAGTTCAACGCAGCTCTAAGAAGTTTAAACCTATTGTTTGACACCTAAACCTTGCTTCATCTATTTACCTTCCTTTAGTCCTAGCATGGGAAATAATTCCTTGATTTGTTCGTCGGAGGGTTGCAATCCATACTCACATATTTCAAAAGCTTCAGCATTTTTAACCTGCCCGGCATGCTCTTCACCATACCATTTCACCAGGCTTTCTCTCATGGCAGGGGTTATTGGGTACTGCCTTTTTGAAGCCAGCCATTTCAATCGTTCGTCCTTATTTATAGGGACCTCTGCAAGAGCGGCTGCTCCCTGGGTCCATGGAAGCCATTCAAAGAATTGTGATTCATGGGCCGACATGGCATAGATTTTCTGATTGAACACCCCATCAATATCCACTGCAATAGTTGGCATAAAAGGGTTCGGCTTCTGAAAATTGTCCATCATATACAGGAATAGGGGGTTCTTTTTTAATGGTGCTACATCGGGTGCTACATTGGGTACGATCACCAAATAAGCTGCATCTTGTACCAGTACCCCCGTGTAACGGTGATCAGGATGATAATCATTGGGGCGATGTGAAATCACAATATCTGCCTCCCAGTTTCTGATTTCACGGATTACCTTTAACCGGTTTTCAAGCGTGGGCATTAGCTGACCATCGTGGTTGTCCAAAACCGTATATTCCACGCCAAACCTTTTCCCCGCTTCCATTGCCTCAGCCCATCGTCTTTTAGCCAGCGCCGTCCCGCTCATCGACTGGTGTCCTGAATCCCCATTGGTCAAAGAGACAAATTTAACCCGATGTCCCAATTGGGCAAACCGAATGGCAGTACCTCCTGCTTTTAGGTCACAGTCATCGGGATGGGCCCCGAAGATGACGATCTTCAAAGGTCTTTCCTGTGCATTGGTCTGCAGAACGCTTATGATGCCAAATAAAGCAATGAGAAATTTCTTTTTCATGGGAATTATTTTTTGAAAATAGGTTGTTTACTCAATTGCCAAAGAGGAAGACAAGTCCCGATAAGCATTGATTTGTTTTTGAAACTCTGCCACCTTTTGTTCTGCTGTTTCAATGGCATCTGCACCAGCCAACCATCGTTTGGGTGGTTCTTTTTCGCTTGCAATTTGAATCAATGCCGTTGCTAATTTAGCGGGGTCACCTCCTTGTTGTCCATTCATACTGTTCCAAAATGGACGAAGCTCTGCATTCTTTGCGGCATAATCTTCCACTTGATTTTCTGCCCAGATAGTTGAACCAGGCGTCAATAATCCTGTTCTGAAAAATCCAGGTTCTACAATAGTTGTATGGATGCCAAAGGGAGCAACTTCAGGAGCTAAACTATCCATCCATCCTTCCAATCCAAATTTGGAGGCTGAATAAGCTGAACAGTATTCGTATCCTACAAGTCCCGCAGTTGATGAAATGGAGATGATATGTCCCGAGCGATTTTTTCTCATAATAGGAAGCACCGCTCGGGTCACATTCATGGGTCCAAATAGACTTGTCGCCAATTGAAGTTCCATTTGTTGTGTGCTTAACTCTTCAAAAAAGCCTGCATAAAAACTGCCTGCATTATTTACCAGCACATCTATTGTTGCGAACTTGTCGACTACTGATTTTACAGCCGTTTCAATCTCTTTTAAGTTGGTAACATCCATTTTTGCAATCAATAAATTATCAGCTACTTCTCCGAAGGATTGGGATAATTTATCTGCATTTCGTCCTGTGGCAACTACTTTATGTCCTGCTGCAAGTGCTGATCTGGCAATCTCCAGACCTATACCACTACTTGCTCCAGTGATCAACCAAACTTTACTTTTTTCCATAATTGGTTTCCTTTTTTAACTACCGTTCAAAAATGTTTTCCCAAAATACGTCAATTCAAAGTTAGCAGTTTCCTTAAAAGGGCAGCTAATTCTATAAATATCACCAAATTTATCTCATTTTATTGATAATTCAAACCTACTAAAAAAGTAATTCCGTTTTAATCTATATCATTAATTGTGGATCAAGTACAAAAGCCAGTGGAGGGAACCTACCCGGGCCCTATCATCTGATACCCATCTGATAC
>DMFR01000371.1:11892-12063 GCA_003450125.1 Prolixibacteraceae bacterium
AGGTATCAGAAAAGTATCAGAAATAGAAACGAAATGGGTGCCCGGCAGCGGGAGAATAATATGCCAAAGGAGAGCGAGGAAAGGGTACTCTATGCTCCTGTTATTGAAAGGGGTGATTGGCTGCAGCAGGTCTGACTGATTCTGATCCGGGATCAATCACAAAAGACGGTG
>DMFR01000238.1:0-288 GCA_003450125.1 Prolixibacteraceae bacterium
GTATATTTCCTCTGATGTGGCCACTATTTGTACCGGGATGGCCGCTTCTATGGGTGCTGTGTTGCTCACTGCCGGCACCAAGGGCAAACGTTCGGCATTGAAACACTCCCGGATCATGATTCACCAGCCAATGGGCGGTGCACAAGGACAGGCTTCTGATATCGAAATCACAGCCCGGGAGATCATGAAACTGAAAAAAGAATTGTACGATATTATCGCCAATCACAGCGGAAAAACGTATAAACAAGTTGAAAAAGATGCCGATCGTGATTACTGGATGACTTCCAC
>DMFR01000238.1:531-785 GCA_003450125.1 Prolixibacteraceae bacterium
ATTGCCGGAATGGAAGGACATATTTGCGACAATTGTGTTGAACAGGCTCATGCCATTGTAGAGGAAGAATTCAAGAAGGAGAAAGGGTTTGATACCACAGGTATTAAACTAATGAAACCCATTGAAATCAAGAAATTCCTCGACCAGTATGTCATCGGGCAGGATCAGGCTAAAAAAATATTGGCTGTAGCTGTTTACAACCACTATAAAAGACTGAATCAACCGGTGTCGGCAGATGAAACGGAGATCGAAAA
>DMFR01000238.1:1037-1306 GCA_003450125.1 Prolixibacteraceae bacterium
GCAGATGAAACGGAGATCGAAAAATCAAATATTATACTGGTAGGCGAAACAGGAACCGGGAAAACACTCCTTGCCCGTACCATTGCCAAAATGCTCCATGTACCTTTTACCATCGTCGATGCAACAGTACTCACTGAAGCAGGTTATGTGGGTGAAGATATCGAGAGTTTGCTGACCCGTTTGCTACAGGTGGCCGATTACAATGTGGAAGCGGCCGAACGGGGTATTGTTTTCATTGACGAGATAGACAAGATTGCCCGCAAAGGCGA
>DMFR01000238.1:1393-2549 GCA_003450125.1 Prolixibacteraceae bacterium
ACATCGACGAGATCGACAAGATTGCCCGCAAAGGCGACAATCCTTCTATCACGCGCGATGTTTCAGGGGAAGGAGTTCAACAGGGACTGTTGAAATTGCTCGAAGGGGCTATTGTTAACGTGCCCCCACAAGGAGGACGCAAACATCCTGAACAGAAAATGATTCCGGTAAATACCAAGAATATCCTATTCATTTGTGGGGGTGCATTCGACGGAATTGATAAAAGGATCGCCCAAAGACTGAACACCAAAATCGTTGGATACGGTGCACAAAAGAAAGCCGATCATCTGGACCGCAACAACATGCTGCAATATATTTCACCCCAGGATTTAAAATCCTTTGGGTTGATTCCTGAAATCATTGGCCGTATTCCAGTACTTACTTATTTGGAACCGCTCGACAGAAAAGCTTTGCGAAGTATATTGACTGAGCCACGTAATTCGCTGATCAAGCAGTATGTGAAATTGTTTAATCTGGATGATGTAGAGTTGAGCTTTGATGAAGATGCACTGGAATTTATTGTCGATAAAGCCATCGAGTTTAAACTGGGCGCCCGTGGTCTTCGTTCTATCTGCGAGAACATCATGAATGATGCCATGTTTGACACTCCTTCGAACAATGTGAAAAAGATGAAAATCAGCCTTGATTATGCAAGGGAAAGGATCGACGGAGCCACTTCTGTTCGGCTGAAGGCCAGCTAAGAGATACATTCTTTTAAAATGATCTGAATATGAAAACAGCAGAGTTGAAAAGTATATTAATACAAAGAATTGCAGGGATTAATGATAAGTCATTTCTCTCTGCAATTAATACTATTGTTGAAGCCAAATCAGAATCAACGATTTACAAAACAACTCCTGAGCAAAGACAAAGTATTAAGGAAGGAAGAGAGCAAATTGCTAGGGGAGAATTTTTTACTGATGAAGAGGTAGAAAAGGAAATGAACAAATGGTTAAACGAAAAATAATCTGGTCTCCGCGTGCAAAGCTAAACTTGAAGGTAATTCTTGATTTTTACATTAAACGAAATGGCACAATGACCTTTAGTAAAAAGCTCCATTCTTCTTTTCGAAAATCAATAAAAATACTCGAAAATCATGCTGATATTGGCCATCAATCTGATGTTCTCAATGTAAAAAATATAATAGATGGTGATT
>DMFR01000238.1:2631-3006 GCA_003450125.1 Prolixibacteraceae bacterium
ATTTCAGTATTTTCTACGAAATAAAAACAGGAACAATTGAAATTATTACGATTTGGGATAATCGACAGAATCCTGAGAATTTACACCTAAAAGGTTAATACATTTCTTTCCTGCTATGGATGAAGAACAATTTTTAATGAAAGGTGACTTTGTACGTATTGACGGAATCAATGCGGTGGTTGTTGGAACCGATGAAGATGACAACATACCGGAAGACCATATTGCCGTATTCTTTGGCTCTGCAATAGCAAAACGGGAATCAGAAGGGGGCTTGGGAAACCCGGCACCACAGGTTTGGATTGTACCCATCGACTTGTGCGAAGACGGCTTGGAACCTGAATACCTGGAAGAATAGAGTTTAAAGTTTAAAGTTCA
>DMFR01000232.1:0-8022 GCA_003450125.1 Prolixibacteraceae bacterium
GAAGCAGGTATTCAGAATGGTGTTGTACGGTAATGCCGGGTAGGGCATAATCGTCCTTGAATATTTTGTAACAGATGGGGCAGGAGACCACCAGCTTCCTGGCCCCTGAAGCCAGGATACGTTCACGGTTGTGGGCAACAAGCTTCTTGGCGGCTTCATACTGACCCATCTGCATAAGAGGACGACCACAACAGGCAGTCTTGTCCTCATCCATGAACCAGTATTTGACATGGGCTACGGCGAAGATTTCCTTCATCGACTTGATGATTGAAGGGGTGAGATGTGTCATGCACCCTGCAAAGTAGATTACCTCGGTACGGGGACTGATAGTTACCTTGCCGTTTTTTAGGTAATCATAGGAGGAGTTGTAATCACGGGTAGACTCAATGCGTTGGGTCAGACGCAGGTTATTCAGTTCCAGTCCAACAGGACAGTCGGGTTGGCATCGTCCGCAGAGCAGGCAGTTGAACAGCTTCTCATCGGTAAGGTTCTTGTTGCGGATGTGCTTGAGTACGTACACCGACTGGGTATTCCTGATGGCGGCATGGGTCATCTGGCAACTGTCGAGGCAGATGCCGCAACGCGAACAGGAATAGACCTGTATACGGGTATAGCCGTCGATGCGTATTTTAACCCTGATGCCGTACTTGCGCAGGAAGATCATCACTACCTCGACGGGAATGTGCATGTAGCGTGAAACGGGCAGGGCGAAGAAGAACAGTCCCAGCGATGCGGAATAGGCCCACCACAGGGGCATTTCGAACAACTGGATGGGCAGGAAGATGGAGAGCAAATGACCGGTAGGCTCACTGATGATGCTTCCGTTGTGGTGAAGTCCTGCGGATACGCTTTCGGCCAGGAAGCGCAAGGGGAAGATGAGCCAAAGGGCTGAAAGGGCAATACGGTCACCGGTCTTGAGCTGGGTGGTCTTCTTCATTCCAAACAGTCGGCTGTTGAGTCGTTTGAAGTAAGCGAGAAAGACTCCGGAGAGGACAAACAGGAGCAAGATATCCATGCTTCCAGCCAGTATTTTTCCTGAAAGGGTATCAGGCGCTTCGGTGACGAAATAGCGCATGAAAATGGCCTTATAAGCGGGAACTGAAAGACTTTGGTAGTGGTTGCAGGCCTCGATGTGACCCACCACGATGAGCAGGAACCAACCAAAGGCAAGGCTCATATGCATATATCCCAGGACAGGGTTTTTACGAAAGATCTTGCGGTGAATGAGCGATTCGGAAAAGGTTTCCCCAATGGCTGAAAGGCTTTTGCGGGTAAACAGGTTGTGAATGATGCGGCTTTTATCGATGCGGGAGAGGCCGGAGATCCAGATACCGATGATGATCACCAGGAAACAGGAGATGAACAACAGCCCGAGGGTAAAGGGCAGGATGAACGAGGGAGGAAAGTTCATCTGTTTATAATTTGTTTTTTAATTGCCAGATGGAACTCGCCAATAATCATCTCTCTGTGTGAATAGGTATTACGTATGGCTCGTTTCATAGCTGCTTATGAGTTGACGGGTTTGTATTTCAGGATGCTTTTTTTGATGAGCATGATCACATTGCGCAGGTTGATGCCTCTCGGACAGACCAACTGGCATTTGCCACAGAGCATACATTTCTTGATCTCCGATTCGAGTTCTATGGTTTCACCACGACGAAGCAAAAGGTTCATGCGACGTACATTGAAGCTGACAAGGTCGGCTGCACTGCAGGTGGCGGTACAGCCCCCACAGGAAAGACAGGTCTTGAACGAAGGCTCCATCTCAAGGATTTCGTTCAGCAACCGTCCGTCGAACTGGTCATAGTCGATGGTGCGTTGTTTGATGATCGTGTAGCCGAAGTCTTTCAAAGTATTAAAAGTATTTAAAGTGAACTAAAGTATTTAAAGTATTTAGAGTTCCGCTCTGATAAAGGTTAGTGCGTTAAATTCTCACTTTCTCATTTCTCATTTCTCATTCTCTCACCCTCTCGCCCTCTCACCTTCTCACCCTCTCTTTATTACGCATACACTATAACAGAACCCACTAAATAGTCATGGATGGCTTTTCTTTTTATATTGCCTGAAGCCGTTACTGTTAACAGTGAAATGAAACCCAACGTAGCTTTTACAATAAACCTTAGGATAGCCTTCGGGAAAAGTATATTTTTCATTTCATTGGACTCTCTCTTTACCCTGATGCCAATGATCATATGCCCAATAGTTCCACCAAAAATGCTGGTAAAAAGGGGGTCGTACAGAAAGAATATAAACACAAAGGCAATGATTCGTGCATTGTCTGGCACACTTTTAAAGAGGGCGAAAATATTGGTAATGAGGACCATGAAAAGGATCATCACTACAGCATCAGTCATGATGGCCTTTACTCTGTCTAGTAATCCGGGATATCTTTCTTGTGTCATAATAGTCAAAGTTTAAAGTTTAAAGCTAAAGGTTCAAAGTTCAAATTGTCACGCTGATCTGCATCAAAAGAATCTCATTTTCAAATTGTCACATTATCTCATTTTCTCATTATCTCATTGTCACATCTTCTCATTGTCACATCTTCTCATTGTCACATCTGCTCTTCAGCCAATGGTCCACCTCCATGGCAGCAGAACGGGCATGAAGGATCGTATCGTTGATTGACATGGGAGCGGTGCAGCTTCCTGCCAGAAAGATGCCCTCCTGTTGCGAAAAGTTAGACTTCAGAAAAGCGTCGGCAGTTTTCAGGAAGCCTGACTCTTCACAACCAATGCCACAGGTAGCCGCAGCGGCAGAGGTCCCTTTTCCGGCTTCCATACCTATGAGCAGCACCAGTAAATCGACATTCATCTTTAGGGGCCTCCCTGAAAGGGTATCTTCGGCTTTAATCAGCAAGCTCTTGTCAATCTTTTCTGAGGCTTCAGAGAGTCGTCCGCGGATAAACTGGATATCGTATTTTTCCTGGGCTTCCCGGTAGAGTTCTTCGAAGTGTTTGCCATACATGCGCAGATCCATGTAAAAACAATAGATCTCGGCTTCTGGCAGACGCTTCTTGAGTTCTATGGCCTGTTTTACGCCTGTAATGCAACAGACCTTGGAACAGTAATGGTTGCCTGACTTTTCATCACGAGAGCCTACACAATGCACAAAAGCGATGCGTTTGGGCTCCTTACCGGCTGCCACGGTAAGGTCGCCATCTGGAAGGAGCAACTGTTCAAGGTCAGCTGAGGTGATGACATGGTCATAAATCTTATAGCCATATTCTTCCTTGCGACGGGCATCAAAGAGTTCGTAACCGGTAGCTACGACTATGGCATCGGCCTTCAATTGCTGCTCATCGGATGTCTCAATATTGAATTGACCGTTGTGGCGGTGAAGGCTGCGTACTTCAGACTGGTGCAGGATGGAGAAGTCCCGTTCATGGTATTTCTCTTGCAGGGCGCTCTTGATCTGGTCAGCGGGCATGAAATCGGGAAAGAGATACGACCACTGATTCAGCTTACCGCCTATCTGTGCTTCTTTCTCAATCACTGTTACCCAATGACCGGCATCAGTAAGTGCACTGGCAGTTTCCATTCCGGCAATGCCGCCTCCTATAATTACGATGTGTTTCATTTTTTTCTTTTCTTGATTACACGGATTATAACGGATTACACGAATGGATGCGCTCATTTGTTATCCTCTAAATTAACCATTTAAAGATTAAATAATTAACGATTAACGATTAACGATTCAACCATCCAGTCATCCAACAATTTAACCCTCCAACCCTCTATCCTCCACATCCCACCATTACAGGGCTTCCGATGGTTTTACCATCTTTGCCTGCATATTTTAAGTCGGGATTGTATTGGATACCCATTTTATCGAGCAAGGGTTCCACATTGGTCTGGTGCATCTGCATTCCCATGTCCCAGGGATCGTATCCAAGCACCAAGCCAGCCATTTCTTCATAAGTCATTACAGGGATTCCCTGTCCGTTTTGGCCGTAGGTTTTACCTTCCATTTCTTCAATCACATACTGCCAGCGGTCAAGAAACATGGGGCAGCCGGGACAGTTGCTTACGATGGCATCCGGCTGGTAAGGTTCCATGGATTCAAACTTCTTCCTGGAATTGGAAATCGAGTATCCCCGGTTGGACATGATAAGGTACTGCCTGAAACCAAATCCACAGCAATGGCGACGTTCCGGATAATCAATTACTTCACCACCCCAGGCTTCAATCATTCCTGCCAATACATGAGGAAACTCTGCGCCACCGATCCCTTTGGAGGGAAACATCTTGGAATAATGACAGCCGATGTGCTCTACAATCTTTAAGGGCTTTCCTGTTTTGTGGTTGATAAGCCTATTGTGTCCTAGCTCTGCAATCTGTTGCCTGAATTTATACACGATATCGCTGGCATGGGCTACATTCTGAGGGATCTCAAAGGTACGTCCGGTAGATCTTTTCAGGTATTCACGGGTCTTGTCAAGTTCAGCAGGAAACTCCTTCCATGTTTCAATGATCTCGTTGTAGATGCCAAAGGAAGTGATGCAGGAAACGGCTATGTTTTGGTATCCGGCTTCAGTCATCAGTGCAAACTGTCGTGCCACGATGGTTTGTATGGTTCCAAAGGGGACAATGTCGGAGTGGTAGCCAATTCCCGAGCAACTGGTATGGTGTGGGTTCTCGTAGATATCCTTGTGCAATTCAGAGCGCAGGATCTTCAAAAAGGTTTGTTCTGATCCGGGAAAGAAGTTCTGGCGGATACAGCTGCGTACATAGAAATAGTGATCATCAGCTATTTCCTTCTGATAATCCTGCCAGACTTTTATTTTACCTTCCTGTTTCATTGCCTATTGTGTTTACCGTTGTTGGTCGTAAAGATGTGACTGATATAGTCCGAATAATCATCTCTTCCTTCAGTGAATCCCATGCTTTCGGCCTTGATTTTAGAGAAATGCTCAATCTTATCCAGGCGGTCAAACCCTCCTGTTATTTCAAAGATGCGGTAGATTTCATCGAGTGATTCCTGGGGTATCTTGCGCAAGGCACCTGTACCATCTCCATTGTAGTTGGCCCCAACGCGCTTGTAGACTTCTTTCTTGTTTTGAAAGATCCATTCACCCACAGGACCTTGTTCGGGGTGCATTTCAGGCACCAGGTTCTCAGGAAGCACGCAGTAGCCCTTATAGACGATATTTTCACCGATCACCCGTTTGATGGCCAGTTGCTGACGTCCTTTTTCCGATTCAGTGAAATAACCCAATTCCTGAGACAGACTTCGCAGAGCCATAATGATCAATCCAACCGTATTTCCACGGGGACAGCGGGTTTTACAGGACATGCATTCACCACAATACCAGATCACATCACTTTTGAGCAGTTCTTCAATTCGTTTTTCATCTTTTGAGTGTACGATTGTGGCAATGAGTCGTGGGTCGTAGTCATAAAACTCGGCAGCTGGGCATATAGCAGTGCATATCCCGCAGTTCATGCAGGAATTGAGTCCTTCGATAAAGCGGATATCGGTAGATAGCTCTTCGTAAAGTTCCATGGTTTGGGTTATAACAATACAAAGATAAGTTTTCAAACTTTTAGACTGTTCAGTCTAAAATCTTATTTTAGATAAGCATTAAGGCTTATTTTTGAAGGGCTGTGATAGGCATTATGGGCGACTGTCGAGAAATAATACTGCGTAACAGCTTATAATTCGGCTGGAGGAATAAAGGCCTCGGGCATGGGGCTGCCAGGGAGCCCTTCATCCTTCCTTGTTCCTCTCCTTCTCTTGCTGTCATCTGTAACTCATCTGTAACTCATCTGTAACCTTTCTGTAACCTCACGATACAGAAAGGTATCAGATGGGTATCAGCAAGGTGTCAGATGATAGCTTTTCATACCCTATTCCATCAGGTACAATCACCATTGGCGGTATCTGTTTTCGTTTCAAAGCTAAAATGACACATAAGGGACATTGAAGGCTTCCAGGATAAAACTGATGAATGTCTTTGGCACCGAAGCAAAATAGTCTATATGGATGATATATAGCACATTGCATTGCTTGGCTTGCAATGATAACCCTGTTGGTTTCAAGCATGAGTTGCAATCAAAAAAGGCTGCCCTTTTGGGACAGCCTTTGGTAATTGTTAAAAGTCTTTTTATTATTTATTGGCTTCCGCCTTCTTTTTTGCATCTTCAGCAGCTTTGGCTTTTTCAGCAAACCAGCTAAGAGGAAATGATGATGGTCTTTCGATTGGTAGTCCGTAGAAACGGTCAAAGACAAGCGAAGACAATACTCCAAGAGAACGCGACACTCCAAACAATACGGTGTAGAAACTCGATTCCGTAATTCCGTAATGGTTCAAAAGAGCACCACTGATGGCATCTACATTGGGCCATGGGTTTTTAATTTTTCCTGTTCCTTCAAGGATTGGGGGAGCAACGCGGTAAATGGCATTTACAGTGTTGATCAGCTTATCGTTCTTGATGTATTTTTCTGCAAATACCTGCTGAACGGTAAACCTTGGGTCAGTGATGCGGAGAACGGCATGTCCATATCCTGGAACAACCCTTCCCTGTATCAATGTTTGTTCGATATAATTGGCAATTTGCGAATCAGAAGGTTCGTCGGTGCCTATTTGTTCGATCATTTCTTCAATCCAGCTCATCACTTCCTGGTTGGCAAAACCATGTAAAGGACCAGCCAGTCCAACCATTCCTGCGGCAAAAGAATAGGCTGCATTACTTAGGGCAGAACCTACCAGATGGGTAGCATGGGCCGAAACGTTTCCACCTTCATGGTCGGCGTGTATTACCATGTAAAGACGCAACAGGCGTTTTACTTCCACCGAATCATGACCCATCATGTGGGCCAAATTGCCTGCCCAGTCGAGGTTAGGATTGGGTTCGATGTGATGGCCGTTGTGGTAGATTCTTCTGTAAATGTAGGCTGCAATACGTGGAAGACGGGCAATCAATGTCATCACATCTTCGTACATAAAGTCCCAATAGAACTTTTTATTGATTCCTGCCCGGTATGCTTTCTGGAATACCGAATCGTAAGCCATGGAAAGGATAGCCGTTGAGAATTGGGTCATCGGTCGACTATTCTTGGGCAAGGCATCAATGACATCAAAGACGTGTTGAGGCACATGTGCACGAGTAGCCCAGTCTTTGGAGATATTGATCACATCTTCCTTGTCTGGAATTTCGCCCACCATCATGAGGTAAAACAGCCCTTCAGGAAGCGGTTCACCATCAGGATCCATTTTGGGCAGTTTTTGCTGAAGTTCCGGAAGGGAATAGCCTCTGAACCTGATGCCTTCGTTGGCATCCAGTTTTGAAGTTTCAGTTAGCAGGGCCGGTATTCCTTTCATGCCTGAAAGCACCTGATCGATCGTAACCTGCCCTAATACTACATCGCCATATTCTTTGCGAATACGTTGAAATTCAGCTAGATCTTTTGTGGCCTTTTCGTAGAACCTGTTTTTAATGTATTCCATAATTTTGGTATTAAGTTTTGGTTTTTGATCTTAAATCAGTTTCCTAAATTAGTGAATATTTCGGATAATTTCATCTGCAAAAGCAGAAGTAGAAAGTAATGTTGCTCCATCCATCATAGTAAACAAATCAGAGGTGACTTTTCTTTTGGCGAAGGTATGTTCCATAGCATCATAAATGTGTTCAGCGGCCTCGTACCACCCCAGATATTCGAGCAGCATGGCCCCCGAAAGGATCAGTGATCCGGGATTTGCCTTTCCTGTGCCTGCAATATTGGGCGCTGTTCCATGAGTGGCTTCAAAGATGGCATACCCGCTGTTGTAATTGATGTTGGCCCCGGGAGAAATGCCGATACCACCAACCATGGCCGCCAATTGGTCGGAAATATAATCTCCGTTGAGGTTTAAGGTGGCAATGACCGAATGATCGAACGGATGCAGTAGGCTTTCCTGAAGGAAGGCATCCGTAATAACATCTTTGATAATTACTTTTCCAGACAACTTTGCCGTTTCCAATTCAGCTTTGGCAATGGCTTGACCGTGTTGTTTTTCTATCAGTTGGTATTGTCTCCAGG
>DMFR01000232.1:8132-8883 GCA_003450125.1 Prolixibacteraceae bacterium
CCCCAGTTTTTAAAAGCGCCTTCTGTATATTTCATGATATTTCCTTTATGAACAATTGTCACAGAAGGAAGTTCACGGGCAATGGCGTATTGAATGGCAGCTTTGATTAAACGCTGGGAACCTTCTTTGGAGACAGGTTTAACACCGAAGGAACTGCTATCAGGGAACCGGATTTCTTTGACATGCATTTCATTGATCAGAAAGTCGCGGAAGCGGTCAGCATACTCTGTACCGGTCATAAATTCTATCCCGGCATAAATGTCTTCTGTGTTTTCCCTGAAGATGTGCATATCCACCAACTCAGGATAGCGGATAGGAGAGGGCACACCCTTGAACCACCGAATGGGGCGCAGACAAACATACAGGTCGAGCGTCTGGCGAAGGGCGACGTTGAGTGAACGGATTCCTTCCCCTACAGGCGTTTCAAGCGGACCCTTGATGCCCACCAGGTATTGTTGAAAGGCTACCAATGTTTCGGCAGGCATATAACTACCGGTAAGATCAAAGGCCTTTTTACCGGCCAGCACTTCTTTCCAGATCAGCTTTTTTGAGTTGCCGTAAGCCGCACGAACTGCTGCATTAATTACCCGCTGACTCGGACCTGTGATGTCTTTCCCGATTCCGTCACCTTCAATAAAAGGAATGATGGGCTGATCGGGAACAATTAACTGACCGTCTTTGAATTCAATCGTCTGAGTCATGGTGTTGTTTAAAGTTAATGTTCAATGTTTGGTTGGATGGTTGGATGGTT
>DMFR01000232.1:9033-9206 GCA_003450125.1 Prolixibacteraceae bacterium
GATGGTTGGATGGTTGAATCGTTGAATCGTTGGATGATTAAAGGGTTGGATTGTTAATGTTTTTGTATTCATTTTCGTTTTTGTGTTTTATTATTATTTCTTATTTTTAAATTCTAAATTAATTAGGGCAATCTATATTTTTAATCCATGAACCCTTTAACCATTCAACCATT
>DMFR01000298.1:0-1922 GCA_003450125.1 Prolixibacteraceae bacterium
AGATGTGTATAAGAGACAGTAATAATACAGTTTATAATTATAATAAGTCTGTTCTTCCTTTAAGATCTTCCAGAACTTTAATAGCCAGCAACTTGGGTAATTCTACGTATTTCGCGAATTCCATTGAAGAGGTTGCACGGCCTGATGACAGAGTTCTAAGTACAGTTACATATCCGAATAATTCAGAAAGCGGAACCAGTGCTTTGATTACACGAGCGCCTGCCTTTTCTTCCATACCTTCGATTTGCCCACGACGACGGTTTAAGTCACCGATGATGTCTCCCATGTATTCTTCAGGGGTAACAATCTCGCATTTCATCACTGGTTCCAGCAATTTTGGTCCTGCTTTACCTGCTGCATTTTTGAATGCCTGGCGGGCACAGATTTCAAATGAAAGCTGATCGGAGTCAACTGCATGGAAGCTACCATCCAAAAGGGTTACTTTCAGGCTGTCGACATTGAAACCGGCAAGCGGTCCGTTTACCAAAGCTGATTCGAAACCTTTCTGTACAGAAGGGATATATTCACGTGGAATGTTTCCACCTTTTACTGCATCAATAAACTGAAGTCCAATTTTGCCTTCATCAGCTGGTTCTACACGAACGCTGATATCAGCAAATTTACCACGACCCCCTGATTGCTTCTTGAATACTTCACGAAGTTCAACAGATTTGGTAATACATTCCTTGTAAGCTACCTGTGGAGCTCCCTGGTTACATTCAACCTTGAATTCACGACGAAGACGATCCACGATAATTTCAAGGTGAAGCTCACCCATACCACGGATTACAGTCTGTCCTGAATCTGGATCAGTATTTACCTTAAATGTTGGATCTTCCTCAGCCAGCTTGTACAAGCCCATGTTCAGCTTATCCAAATCCTTTTGAGTCTTGGGCTCAATGGCGATCCCGATTACTGGTTCAGGAAAGTCCATGCTTTCCAAAACAATGGGGTGATCAAGATCTGACAGGGTATCACCTGTACGAATATCTTTAAAACCTACGGCAGCACAAATATCACCCGCTTCGATCACATCAATGGCATTCTGTTTGTTGGAATGCATCTGGTAAATGCGGGAAATACGTTCTTTCTTACCTGTTCTTGAATTGAACACGGTATCACCGGCGGTAATTTTTCCAGAATAAACACGGATAAAGCACAAACGTCCCACGTATGGATCGGTGGCAATCTTGAAAGCCAAAGCTGCCAAGGGCTCTTTCACATCGGCGTGACGAACGACTTCTTCAGTGTCATTGTATTCAACCCCTACAATTTCTCCTTTGTCAAGGGGACTTGGAAGGAATTGACAAACGGCATCCAGCAAATGCTGAATTCCTTTGTTTTTAAATGCAGAACCACACAACATAGGGATGATCGACATGCTGATGGTAGCCTTGCGGATAACAGTCAACAAGTGATCCACAGTGATGGAATCCGGATCATCAAAGAAGCGTTCCAACAATGCATCATCATGTTCAGCAATTGATTCAACCAGCTTGGCACGATAGTCATTGGAGATTTCCACCATATCAGCTGGAATTTCTTCCGTGTAATAGGTCGTTCCCAATGTAGCATCGTCTTTCCAGCGAATGGCTTTCATTTCGATCAAGTCAATTACTCCCTCGAATTTCTCTTCTGCACCGATTGGGATAGTAATTGGAACAGGGTTAGCGCCCAGTTTTTCTCTTACTTCTGCAACGACGTTGTAGAAATCAGCGCCCGAGCGGTCCATCTTATTGACGAATCCAATACGTGGCACGCCATATTTTTCAGCCTGGCGCCAAACTGTTTCTGATTGAGCTTCAACACCGCCTACTGCACAAAAAAGTGCAACAGCGCCGTCCAACACACGCAATGAACGCTCTACCTCTACAGTAAAGTCAACGTGTCCAGGGGTATCAATGATGTTGATTTTGTGTTCT
>DMFR01000298.1:2102-3627 GCA_003450125.1 Prolixibacteraceae bacterium
CCACGTTCCTGCTCCTGTTCCATCCAATCCATGGTGGCGGCTCCATCGTGCACTTCGCCAATACGGTGAGTGATCCCTGTATAATACAGGATACGCTCCGAGGTGGTCGTTTTGCCGGCATCAATGTGAGCCATGATGCCTATATTTCTAGTATATCTTAAATCCTTAGCCATTTTTTACCAATACCTTTCTCAAAAAACTAATAACTATTATCTATTCTTTCCGAACTCCTAGAAGCGGAAATGAGCAAATGCCCGGTTGGCTTCTGCCATACGGTGCACGTCTTCTTTTTTCTTATATGCGCCCCCTTCTTCATTGTAGGCAGCTATAATTTCAGCAGCAAGTTTGTCAGCCATCGAACGGCCTGAACGCTTACGTGCATATAAAATAAGGTTTTTTACTGAAATGGAGACTTTTCTCTCCGGACGAATTTCCATTGGAACCTGGAAATTGGCTCCACCCACTCTGCGGCTTTTTACTTCAACCTGTGGGGTGATTTTCTCAAGGGCTTTCTTAAATACATCAACGGGACTCAGTTCCGAGTCTTTCATTTTTGTGACCACAACATCCATTGCGTCATAAAAAATCTGGTAGGCGATTGATTTCTTTCCGTCATACATCAAATCGTTGACGAAACGGGTAACCAGCGTATCATTGAACTTTGGATCGGGCAGAATGATCCGCTTCTTTGGTTTCGATTTTCTCATTACAAAATTGCTTTAGTGTTACTTAAATTAGCTGTAATTTGTATTCTTCAATCGGCACTCGGGCCTCTTTACTCAACTTCAAACCACTAAGCTAGAACGTCATTAAATAAAAATACTACTGCTGAAAAAAATTACTTTTTCACTTTTGGTCTTTTGGTACCGTATTTTGACCGTCTCTGTGTACGACCTTCAACACCTGCTGTATCCAAAGCACCACGAATTAAATGGTAACGGACTCCTGGAAGGTCTTTCACCCTGCCACCGCGTACCAATACAATAGAGTGTTCCTGAAGATTGTGTCCTTCTCCTGGAATGTAAGCATTCACTTCTTTACCATTGGTTAACCTTACACGGGCTACTTTACGCATGGCCGAGTTTGGTTTTTTAGGAGTGGTAGTGTACACACGAACACATACTCCTCTTCTCTGTGGGCAAGAATCCAATGCGGGAGACTTACTGCTCTCGGCATTGCTCTGTCTGCCTTTTCGAACTAATTGCTGAATCGTTGGCATATAGCTGCTCTTAATTTTAATAAAACTTACGCAAAAATTTGGTCTGCAAAGGTAGAGTAATTTCACAGAAATACAACACCTTACAATCCGGTTAAAGGGATTTTCCCTTTAAATCGGCTCGCAAAAGTACTAATTACCAATAGAAAACCAATAAAACATGGTAAAAAAAACAATCTTTTTTCAAATATTAATATTGACTATGTGAATTCAATTTATAATTGTGATAAAATTCAAGTGAAAGACGCTCCCATCTTCCCCATTTTGGCCCTTGTTAATTTACACTTCCACATTTTAAATATACATAGG
>DMFR01000297.1 GCA_003450125.1 Prolixibacteraceae bacterium
ATGAGCGGAATGCGGTAGGATACAGGATCAGTAATATCGGTTGGGCCAGGCAGATTGATGCCATGGTCAGCCGTTATAACCAATAGGGTATTGTCCCAAAGGGGCGATTTGCGCAGGGCATCAACAAATGCACCCAGGCAGCTATCCGTATAAGCTACAGAATTGAGGTATTTGTCACTGTTTGAATCTCCCGGGATCTTCGAAAAGGGCACATCAAAAGGCGGATGACTGCTGATGGTATAAATGGTTTTCATGAAAGGTTCCTGCTCTGTCTTCAGATCCTCCGTGGCCCTTTGAAATACATAGCCATCAGGGACACCCCATTTGCTCATTCTTCCCAACTCTGAAGGATAGTCGGATTTGGAGATCAGTTTCTTGTATTTACCCTGAAGGACAAATGTTTTCAGGCAATAAAAATTAATGTCTCCCCCGTAATAAAAGGAGGTATTGTAATTTTTGCGGTTAAAGTACTCAGGAAGCAAAGTCAGCGAATGCGACTTTTCAGGAAAGATCATGATAGAAGTACTGAGCAGGGAAGGATAACCTCCTAAAATGGCAGAGATTCCACGGTCAGAGCGGTTACCTGTTGAATAAAAGGAGGTAAATACCGTACTTTTTGTACAAAGTGAATCCAGACGGGGCGCTATTCCGTGCATCCCACCCAGGGGGGCAATCACTTTATCGGAGAAACTCTCCAAAATGATCAGGATCACATTGGGCTGCTTCAGTGGATTCAGTTTAATGAGTTGAGGACGATGAACCAAGGTATCCTGCTTACGGTAAGCGTCAAATATCCGAAGGCTTTCATCTTTACCCATATACAAACAAGGGTTGGATAATATTTTACGTTTTTCTACCGATTTACCAAAGTTCCATAGATAATTGCAGGCCGCCTGGTTGATGTACATTTTGGGACTGAAGGCTACTGAACTAAGGTTCATAGGCGAAGTATCCACTCCACCACGAATGGGAAGAATTAAAACAGCCAGAATAAATAGATGTACCGACAAGGTATGCCATTTTACGATTCCCTGATCCACAATCCCCTGGGGAAAAAGCCGTTTAAAGAAGAATAAAAATCCGGCAACAAGGCTGCCACAGAGAAGCAAAGCCAGAAAAAGATCTTTTAAAGACACAGAAGCCCCGAGGGCCACAGGGTCGCCGATATAATTAAATATAGTAACGTTCACCCTTGTTCCCCAATGTGGATATAGACCAAGATCAAGAACTATTAAAAGGGAAGCGATAACAAGAAATAGAAGAGTATAAATTTTCACAAAACGGTTGACAAAACCATCGGGCAGGAAGACTCTAAACCCAACCAGCAGCACCGGCAGCAAAAGCAGGTAGCAGGCCATTGAAATATCCATTTTCAATCCGTGCCAGAAAATACCGATCAATTCACCACCCGACAACAGGCTGGATTGGTCATAATTCCAGGCAAGAAACAGAACCTTGGCCAGCAGGAAATAAATTATCCAAAATAGGAAGTACTTCAAAAACCCCATCAACTGCTTCGTCATGCAAATCAAATATGTAAATTCCAAATGTACATTAAAAGTTTGCAAATATAACAAAACAGGCTTTGGGGACTTCTACGAATGAGAATATTACCAATTGCACGAATTAATTCTACTTTGACAGATTTAAAAAATCATCAGTTTTTTACAATAAATTCATAAAAGGAAATTGTACGTTTTGCACGTTTTGCACGCATTGCACGTTTTGCGCAGTTGGTAGTTATATTCTGTTTTCAGTTTAATTACTTGTTTTTTTTCTTAAAGCTTACGTCAAAGGTGATTTAACATGAATAATGATAAGGTGACCGAGGAACAATCATAACAAACAACAGGGAGTAAAACTGAAGCTGGGTGAATTTCTTTTTACATTGTACAGAGAAAGCAGAAACGGAAGAAGGGTGAAAATGCAAGGCAGGCAAAACGTGCAATTCGTGCAATTCGTGCAAAGTGTGCAATTGGTATAATTTGCCCGTAAAACTTTTAAGATTATTCTCTAAATTGAATCTGTTACAGTAGAATTAAAACGAATGACACAAATTGAATTGATTGCTATTTTGAATATAGGATAATAATTTTCTTTTAAACTCATTTTTCAACAAGGCTCTTATAATTTTTAATACAAGCAGATAGTAGACTGCTAAAGTCTAAATTGTTCTTTATACGGAATCTGTTAAGGTAGAACGATTTCACTTACTCCACCCGTTCGATTACAGGATCAGGTTTCTCTCCCAGGAATTCAACCCATGCCTTTTTAATACATGGATAATGTTTGGAGGACTCAACCAGGCTCATGAAAGCAACCAGGTTTTCCTCAAATCGTTGAGCCAAAGTTGCATCTGCTATACTACCTTCTGGGTTGAATGCCTGATGGGCCATAGCGAGTGAAAACATATTGGGGTAAACCCTTGCCCCAAGATGTTCAAGGGGGATCCTCAATGACCAAAGCGCACGGTTGCCCCCTGCCATTGAGGGAGAGGCGGACATCAATAAAGCATTGTGATCTTTGAGTGGTTGGGGACGGAACCTGGAAACCCAGTCAATCGCATTCTTCAGAAAGCCTGGGATGGAAGCATTGTATTCAGGAGATGCAATTATAAATGCATCATTTCCTAACAGACGCTTGCGAAATTCTATAGCACCGGAAGGATGAAAATCGCTTAATTCCAAATCCTGGTTGAAGGAAGGACAATCAAACTCATCCATGTTTGCAAAGTCAGCCTTACCACCATTCTTCTCAATGACCTGTGCAGCCAATTGTGCCAACCGGGTATTGAATGAATCTTTTCTCAACGATGCTGAAAAAACAAGAAACCGCAATGGTTCCTGTTGATTTGGATAGTCCTGAAGATTATTTTCCATACGATAGGATTTATGAATTGATCTGTATAATTATTTCTCCATTTGATAACTGATCTGACCGTATTTACCTGCCTGATAATCCCGATAAGCCAATACAATTTCAAGTTCGGTGTTCATTACAAAAGGGCCTTGTGCGACAATGGGCTCAGTATATCTTTCCCCGCCAAATAAAAGGATGTCAGCGGCAACATTGGACTTGTTACTGAATTCAATGGTTCCTGCATTTCTGTCAAACTCTACAAATTCGCCTGTATCATATTCAGTATCGTTAATGGTCACATTTTGTGTGGGTAGGAAAGCGGCTGCTTCAATCTGGTCAGCTATCTTTACAGAAAACTGTTTTCCGGCTTCCAGGTAGATATGATATAAAAATTGCTCTGAATAATTGGGAATCCTGGCGCTTAATTCATCATACATCCCTACAATCACTTTGATCCAGCCACTTTCTCCTGATAATTGTTTCACAGGAACCTCATGGGCTTGAATGGCTAAATATTCAGGTTTTTCATCCTTTATTTTTGAGGGTAGATTGATCCAAAACTGGAAGCTATGGATAAGCTTGTTGTCTGTTTTCGAATCAAAATTCAAATTTTCATCATGAACAATACCCCTTCCTGCTTTCATCCATTGAACGCCGCCTGAATGGACCTTGGCATGGTTGCCTGCACTATCAAAGTGTTCGTCTTCGCCACTTATAATATAACTCAATGTAGCAATGCCCCGATGCGGGTGTGCTCCCACACCACGTTTGTTGATCATGGTGTAAACTTTAGGGGCAATATGGTCAAGAAATACAAAAGGTCCGACAGCGTCAGCATACCTGTTGGGCAATATGCGGTATATGGTCATGATACCTATATCAGCTCTTTGCCCCTTTCCTGTAAAACTGATTTGCTTCTTCATTTAAATACGAATTACACGAATTAGTACAAATTAGACGAAGATGCTAACAAGCAATGCGGCTTTTGGTTCTATTTGAATAAGAATCTCTACCCATAAAGATACTCATTTAGCCGAAGAGATTCCATTTAATTATTCTTCTACCATCGGAAAAAGCGATAAGGGTCATCCCATTCTTCGGGTTGATCAAGGTACAGGCCATCAAGCCATCGCTTTTCTGCTTTACCTGTATCTACAGGATGATTGAATCGTCCAAGCAGGGCAGTGGAACTCTCTACACCCATGTTGCCCAATATCCTGCTTAAAAGGTAAGATGAACGGCGGAAGGTTTGTTTGACATTGTGCTGTTCCCCGCTATAATCAAGTTGCCAGGGTACAAGCTGGCAAAATACAACATTTGCATTATCAGCCTTGGCCAGAACACCATTCCCAATGATCTGGGCTCCTTCCTTCACCAAAGATACTTCCTTGGGGGCACGGTTGTGAACATCTGAAGGTCCAACTCCTGCAAAAGGGGAACGGGTATTCAATGTTTCGAAATAAGCAGAAATGTGTTCCTCCTTTTTCATGGTCACATTAAAGGACAATAAGGCATTGACATCTTCCTGATCGAGACCTATGGCCAATAGTCGTCCACCTGATGAGATCCACTTACCAATAATCTTTGCACTGGACGTTAGCTGTTGACTGCCTCCCGGGCCTACAATTAATACCTGCTCAGGGGATAGTTTTTTATGTCCATAGGGTAATAGGGATACACCTGCCTTTTCCAGATGGCTTTTACCAGCAGCATCTCCTGCATAGACAGCTTGTCGCTTTAGTGCAGGTTTCCATGCTGAGACGTAAGATAGTATGTTTCCTGCCAACCGTTCAGCAGCAGGATCTGTCTCTGTACGACCTGTTACGTCCATCTGGCAAAATACCACTAAGCCCTTACCTTCACGATATTCCATAAGAGGACTATATTGGAGACTAAAGCCACCATCAACAATAGGCAGGAAATCACCGCTTGCAGGTTTCTCAATGAGGACACTGGCTACATTACCCCGGTTTCCACACCTCCATATTCGTGTAACAGGAATATCACACCATTTGACTGTTGGAGAACCATTGAAGACATTGTCATTCATCTCATACTTAAGCTTTGAAGGGAGTAGCGTTGCAGCACCCTTCCAATCGTGCAGGTTCTCTGCATCGAGTCCGTCAAGGATGGGATGATCCGATATTCGTTGATAGACCTTTCGTAGACCATATTCATGGACCCTAAAGCCAAATCGCTTTTCGAGTACCTCTGAAGTCTGTTCAAAGACAATTACCTTCAGTCCATCCCGGACATTTTCTACATCCAGCCCTTTACCATCGACCGTTAATGCTTCCTTACCTATGACCAGGACTTCAAAACCGGAAAGCATAGCATCAGCATCTACAGGTTGATAGGAAACTCCCATTTCATCAAGCAGTTTACGGGTCTCTCCTTTGGGATCAAACAGGGCTGTCTTTGAAGAGTAAACCACCACATTAATATCAGGGAGTACCTGAAATGTAAATGTATCTTTCTGGGTTTCACCATTGCTGAACTTTACAATTGAATGAAGGTCATAATTCCCGGAAGACAGTGAATGGGGAAGATCAAAACTGATGGGTATGCGTTCCTGCTGGCCTGTAGCTATACCAACGGATTTACTTCCTGATGGGGTTCCAGACAGATTCAACGACCAGCTGCATTCACAGGTAACCTCCTGGCGGGAGTTATTGATGATGATGAGTTGTTTTTCCAATTTTGTACCCGGAAGGAAGTTATGGTCCTTACTGGTGAATGCAGAGGATTTACCTCCAATGTAGGCCAACATAGGCCTGTTATTCTTGATAAGGGCATCACCAGCGGTAGCTATCCAATCGGAGGATTCAAACGAGGTATCCAGATCCATTCGGTCTGAACGGTCATTAAAATCAGGGCTCAGGCCTGGTCTCTGGAGCTTTTCCCAATCAACCACTAAATTCTTATGAGTTTTATCCGATCCATTGTGCAACTTCCAATAGGAACTATAGTCCCATGGAGAATTGGCCGATAAACCCCACGTGCGAAAGGCACGCCACTGGTCAACAAGATGCATGGTCAGTACCGCGTTACGCTCCTCCAAAGCACTGCTATCAAAAGTGTAAGGATAATCCCATCGTGCCCACACCTTACCAGCCTTAAATTGTTTGGCCTCCCATCGTAAGTTGGCCTTTTCGAATTCACTGATCTTGTATGCCTGGTCTCCCAGGAATTGAGCGTTCCATTCAGCCAAACAAAACTCCCAGGGAGCAGGAGCGCTTCCGAATTCCCTCTTGCCTTTGTACCAGCCCCTGTATAAGGACCAGTCCCAACCAAAGGGTACTCCGTATTCGCATAAGAAAACAGGCTTCACTCCAACAGTAGCCCAATGTTCGAACCAATCACACATTTCCTGAATAGGCACCCAGTTGGGATAAAAATTGCTGGTATGCATCGAGCTAAGGTTCCCTGAAGAATGGTGGTAAATAATACGGCTGGCATCCAGACTAGCAACTATGGCTTCTGTTCGTAGCGCCTTCTTAACGTTGTTGGCCGACCATGAACTTTCAGGACGACTCAGCCCATCAATCCTATCGGGATTCATATCATCCGTGTAACCACAAGCATTGTGATTCATGGAATAGAATACCACAGACGGATGATTTGAAGCCACTTGTGTATAGAATCTGGCATGATGGGCATACCCGTTTTTCTGATCTGCATCTACTGCTCTCCAGTCATATTGTCCAAAATGGGGTTGGGAGAGTGATACCAGCATCCCGGTATCGTCTGCCGCTTTTAATATATCCTCAAAACTAAGATGGGTACCGGGCTCACAACCATAATTGTGGGTGTAAACGAAGTTGATGCCGAAACTCATTAATCGTCTCATGCTTTCCTTTGCCGCTTCATAGGTTGCCAGTGCTGCTCCAACCTGTGCATTGTCGAATGGAACTGCGGAGAGGAAGATACGGGTGCCATTCAGATAGAAGTCCCTGCCCTCAATCCACAATTCCCTAAATCCAAAACGAATGGGGAAAGCGGTATCCATTAATATCTTTTCCTTTTCGAGAAGTGAAACCGAAACATCGAACATGTTCTGGGGAGTGTGCACATCCCATAGTTGCTCAGGCATCCATTGTTCCGTCATCGATAAAAGTCCCTCCTTTAGCTCATCGGCCTTGAATGGTTTGCCAATGAACTCCGCAACTTGATTGCCCTTATTGATAATGACAGCCTTCAGGGTATACTTTGATCCCGGTATAAGATCTATCATCATCGTGTTGAATGTAATTTCTCTCTTGCGGATTGAGGTGACGATTTTAACCTCTTTAATACGTGCTTTTAAAGGGATGCTGCGAAGATAAATATCACCACACAGACCACGCCGTTCAACCTCTCCCCTACCCTGCCTTGGAGCATTGCTGTCACTGTAAACAGCCACCACATCACTTAAGGGAAGGGCTGTTACTTTCATACTAATCACATATTGTTTGCCTGGAAGGCATATTGAAGTAAGATCCAATTCGCCTGAAGGGAACATCATCTCTCCTACTCTTGCACCATCCACAAAGACCACGGCACTCGAATTCAGGTAATCCACACTAAGGATCAGGCAACGGTTACCCCAATTCTTTGGAATCGTGATCTCGCGTTGGTACCATGCCACCCCAATCTGGTTCAAAGAAGTATTCTTCCAATTGGGATGGGCAAACAGGGTCTGACTTTCCTTTTGCATATAATTTGTTGTACCAGGCCAATTACCGGGGACTTTAAAGTAGCCCCAATGGTCTGCAGGCAGCTCATCAGATTGCGTTGTTCCCGGTTGCCATTTCCACAGTCCATTGATGCAAATACGTTCTCTTGTAGGAGTAGTTTCGTAGGCAGCCTTATTGATATCCCAAATGGCTTTGACTCCATTGGGTAAAATAACATCAGTTGGAAGAAGAGCATCTGCACTTAGGTTTAAGGCAGATACCTGATTGCCTGCTATAGAATTTCTGTCATTGGCTTGAAGGTAAGAGGGTAATATGCTTAGCCCCGCAATGGAAACACCTATCGTTTGTAGAAACCTCCTCCGTGATTTCTGTGATTCCTGCTGATTGGTTTTACTATTCATAGTCTAGGTTTGAGAATTTTAAAATATCCCAAGGGATAGTCTAAAATGTTTATTGGTTAGGTTATGAATGTAAAGAAAGCAAATAGTTGGCTTTAAAAAAAGGGATTCTTTCTACATAATTACACGAAGTAATATATGTAGAAAGAATCCCTTTCGCTTCATTCCTCCTCTTGAAATGATTAATTAAACGTTGTATTGAATAATATCCCAAACCGGTTACTGCCTAATTCTTCGGTGGGATTGCCGGTAGACTCATTGGTAACCTTGGTTGCTCCATAGGTTAATCCGACGCCCAATCCCCAGTTTTTTGACACCCACCATTCTTTACCCAATTTTAATTGTACAGATAGTCCTCCCTCGGTAGTTATATTGTTATTACTATCTTTCGTATCGGTCAATGAAAATTTACCCAATCCCAGGGTACCCGAGACCAGGATATTCGATGGCATCACATAATACGTCACCCCAACACCCCACATGGCTTCTCCCACACCAAATGTATCGGGCGCTTTTACGGTTGTTATATGCATATTACTAGTTGTTTCTAAAGTTGGACCTGTCACTGCATTTGAAATAATGGCTGCGTGTAAGATCAGGTTTTCCTTGATGGCACCACCTATTTTGAGATCAAACACACCACCCGTTCCACTCATATTCAGCGTACTGGCACTACCATAAGAGTTTATATGGTCCATTACACTACCAAATACAGGTCCACCACAAAGGGATAAATAAAAGCCATCGTGCCGATGGTAACCATCTGGTTTGGGAGTAATCACATCTTGTGCTTTTAGTTGACTAAATCCCAAAAGGATTATACATACAATAAGTAACTTTTTCATTTTTTGATTTTTTGGTTTTTATAAATAATATCCGAACATTAGAAAAAAATGTCCTTCATATTGTTTTGCTGTATCTTAGTTAAACGGAGTATGGAGTAAAAGACCAAATCTGCGGCTGTCATATTTTTTAATGATCTCCCCATAAGGAATTTATGTATACAATAAGTAATTTTTGCAGGACCATGGGATCAAATGCCTGACTGAAACGGGAATAAATGACGATGAAGGGCATGGTTTTCGGTTGTTTTTGGTTGCTTCAAACCTATAGAAAACCTTCTCCAAAAACAAGGATAAATAAGGGAAATAATAATTCTTTTAGAAATAATATTCTAATAATGAGTAAAATAATAAAATGCAGTTGATTTTTTTTTACATAAATAACAACTAACTACAAATAGGATGTATTTATCTTAATTTATTAAAAAGGTTGCAGCATATAGTTTTAATGACACAAGCATGAATTTTAATGCCGGTTAACGATTACATAATGACGACATAATTTAACGGTTAATGATTTTATTCAATTAAATGATTGCCAATTTCCCAATGGTTCCCCATCCAATTTTCCCAAAGTTGGCCTGAAAGTTGATCTTACCAAAACAACTTTTCGGAAAAGGGGTTTTTTTTCAAAGTTTTGTGTTGATCGACCTGAAGTTTGGATAAGAATTATTCATGGTTTGTAGTTTCTCCCTTATTCCCTTCAGCATATTTCTTTGACCATTCCTTATATTCTTCAGGGGTCATTTTACCCAACTTTTGAGTCACAAATGCAATTGTTTCCCATATTTTCTCATCATCAACAGTGGGTTTGAAGGCGGGCATGCTGGTCATTTTTATTCCATTTTTCGTAATCCAGAAAAATTCCTGGGCATCATCTTCATTCACATGCTTATACAATTCAGGGGGTCTAGGGTACCACCCTTCTACAAACTTATTGTCTGGTAACCCGGGGGCATTGTGGCACCCCACGCACATTTGATTGTAATGTTTAAAACCACGGACAATCATGGCCGTATCCGCTATGTTTCCGGGAACTACAATTTCCTTCATCCTTTTATTGATCGAACTGTGGGTGGTAATACCAATAATCTTTTTGGTGAAGTTGTTATGAGGAGTCAATTGACTAATGTCATAAGCCCCGGAAGAGATATAGATGAAAAAGCCGGCAAATAAAAAAACAAAGGTGAGCAGGATGGTTACGATGATCGTCTTCATGGTGATTAAATTTTAAAAGTTGATATTGGTTTATATTACCTGAAAAGCCTTAACTCGAATACTGAAAAACTGCTTTTATGAACAAATGTTTCTCGATAAAGTTTATGATACTTTTGATATAATTTCATAATTTTCCATCTGATATTAAGCGCAGTTCACAATTGATCAACTTCATAACTATACAGGACTGGCCGACCCTCCCCTTTTCATCTTTGTAATAAGAAGTCTATTCAAATCTTATACAAACGCTAGACCAAGACTACAATTCTCTATACTTGGTGTAGAATTGGTGTAGGATTGGTGGCTAATAATCATGACTTCAGACCTTGCTTATTGGGGTATTTTTCCTCCCTGGATATAATTCCTTTTGTTGGATTGGACAAAACGATTGAAGGAAAAATTAGTTCAGGTTTTGGGTTGATAAAAGCCGCTCCCATTGATAGGATGACTGATAAAATAAGTCCGTTTTTAACCTGCTAAATCTTATTTTATGTGCGTTTCCTTTATTTCACCAGCTAAACTTGTATTTAAGTAATTTAGACCAAATAATATCGCACTTTATAAATTACATGTTATACATAACCTATAAAGTGCTATATTATTTGGTCTATATTACTTATTTTATTTTCTTATTAGTATTGTATTCACCCTGACGTGCGGCCCGGTTATAAGATGCCCGATCAAACAATGCTTTCTGAGCTTCGGGTACATTGGCTTCCTTGCCCTGCCAAATCTCCAAAGCAGGTTGCTGGATGGCGCGGGCAAATGAAAATGCCAGTTCCCATGGCAGATGAGACTTATACCTTGAATTCATGGCACTTAAACGGGCAGAAGCCAATTCAGGAGATTGACCGCCGGATAAAAAAGCAATACCAGGAACTGCAGCAGGAACTGTCCGAAGCAGACATTTAACGGTAGCATCGGCCACCTCATCCACTGATTCCTGTTTGGGACATGCCAATCCCGGAAGAACCATATTGGGTTTCAGGATCATCCCCTCCAATAAGATACCTTGTCGGTAAAGCTGGTTAAACACTGTTTTCAATACTTGTTCGGTAACATCAAAGCAACGTTGCAAAGTATGGTCACCGTCCATGAGTACTTCGGGTTCCACGATGGGAACTAATCCTGCTTCCTGGCAAAGGGCTGCATACCGGGCAAGTGCATGTGCATTTGCTTCGATGCAAGCTTGGCTGGGAATATCCTTTCCTATTGCAATCACGGCACGCCACTTGGCAAACCGCAAGCCCATCTGAGCATATTCCTTGAGTCGGTCGCGCAATCCGTCAAGTCCTTCAGATATTTTCTCACCCGGATGTCCAGCCATTTCTTTTGCACCGGCATCTACTTTAATACCCGGTATAATTCCAGCATTGACGACAGCTTTAATAAAAGGAGTACCGTCGTTTAAATGCTGGCGAATGGTTTCATCATAAAGAATAGCCCCACTAATACTCTTGCCAAGTCCGGGAGTCGTTACAATCATTTCCCGGTAAGCACGGCGGGCCTCTTCCGTTTGGGGAATTCCCAGGGCTGCAAAACGTTTATTGCAGGTTGGATTGCTTTCATCCATGGCCAATATGCCTTTATCATCAGATACCAAGGCATTTGCTGTTTTTATAAGGGTAGTTTCATTCATCTTTTTTGGTTTTTTGAAATGTGTATCTAAAAGAAACTGTTATTTTTCAATTATCCTCTTTACTTGCGTATAGGAGCAAACATAAAGTCAACACTTACGATATAGTATAGAATACCGGCCAACATCAGTAGCAAAAAAAGCCAGAAGATCCAGGAGTGATGTAAATTCTTCCAGTAGGATCGATGTTCATGATGAACTGTAATGGTATCATCTACCTCCTTCAATTGAGGATTGCTTTCGTTTTCATTCATGGGTTCTGTTTTTTCAAATTCAATATTGATAATTCTTATTTAAATAATTATTTTCATTTCCAACTGCAGTAACAACCACAAGACAAGGAATGAATTGTAATTGGATCTTCAAATCAGTATTCTGCTATCAGTTGTAAACTCTTTTTCTGATTTTTCATTTTTAGTCCCAATGGGATTAATACTTCAGATGTCGATAAATGGTTCTTGTGACGGATACTTTTTATTCCCATGCTTTTTGCAACATCCACAAAACTCTGTATATCATCAACATATACCGCATGTTCTGTTTGAATATGAGTAACATTCAGCGCCAATCGCAAAACATCAGTTTCGGATTGATCGCAATGAACGAAACAGGAAGAAATGAAAAAATCGATGAACTGATTCAACTTAAATTTCTTGATCAGGTATTCATTCATTACCCGTCCTTCATTATTAATAATTGTTATTTTCAGTCTGTAATGTTCCTTCAATTGTTGAATAAACTCTATCATTCGTCCATTGGGAATGGCATGTCTGAACATAAATTCACTAAACTGGTCAGAAGTGAAAGATCGTTTTTCATAGAATACCACCTGATTAAGGTATTCACTCAAGGTAAGTTCCCTGTCCTCGTGCCTTACCCTATTGGTAAGGTGTCTGGATTCCATTTCTTGCTCGTTAAGGTAAAATGTTTCAGCAGCTAAATTTCGGGTTTCCTGTCCCCATCCGTTGGAGAGCAAAACGGCACCAATATCTAAAAATAAGGTGGTGTTTGAAGTTGATTGATCCATTGTAGGTATTTTATTTTTTAGTGTGAAATTGATTGGCGTGAATTAATGGGTCACCCCTTTTCTAATAAGGGGAACTTAATTTTGATCATTCAAAGTTATCGCCCTGGCAGCTGAAACCGTTATATAAATTCGGATAAGACTTACATTATTCACACATTGGAATTTCAGGCGCTTATTGTATGCAAAGTGGACACAAAATTCAAAAGAGACCTGATTTGTCGAATTGATGAACCCGAAAAGCTACCTTAAATAAAAAGGTAGGTTAATATGCCCAATATTTCATTTAATTTCATTTATACCACATATTGTATCCTTATTCTACTTTATACACATCTATACGATCATTTTAACATTAAATATTAAATATAGTTGTCTATTTGATCCATAACTCATTAGAAAGGCAAATACAATTCCTATTTTTAGCTTTTATTGATTTACACCCCCTTATTTTTAGTCTTGATTGTCATTTTTTATATCTTTTTAAAATTATACCCCCAATAATTCAAAGCATTTGTTTGTTAATTTATCTTTAATTCAAACACACCCCCTATTT
>DMFR01000357.1:0-1112 GCA_003450125.1 Prolixibacteraceae bacterium
CAGCGCAAGGCAGCCATTAAATCTCAGGAAGGTGGATTGACCATTGTTCGCTTGCAGGCCAAGAATGTGCCGGTAGTGATTGATATTGATCCCAATTATGCAGACAAGATTTTCATGGAAGATTGTCTCTTTGACAATGTGAGTGAAACCGCCTTGATCATCAGCAACGAAAACAATTACTGCAACCAGATCAGCCTTCGAAACATCGACTGCCGCAAAGTGCCTGTGTTGGTAAAATACCGTCGCAGCAATACCCAAACCTTGGGAAGCGGTAATATCTATAAAGTGAATAACTATACCCAGGGCGCCCACATGGATGATATGTCCGCTGATCCTGAAATGAAAACAGTTGCCGATCTTCAGCCTCTCAGTGTATTACCAGCAATTGCTCCAAAAGACATTCCTGAATTGCCTGCCATGAGTACATGGGTCAATATCCGTGAACTGGGAGCCAAAGGTGATGGAACTACCGATGATACCCAAATATTCAAGGATGCTGTTGAAAAGTATCCCAACATTTATGTACCTCAGGGCTGGTATGTGGTTTCACAAACCATTGCGCTAAAGCCGAACACCTGCCTGATTGGTTTAAATCCGGTTGCTACCCAGATCATGCTTTTGGAAAGCACACCAGCTTTCAGTGGCTTTGGTTCTCCCATGCCTCTAATTGAAGTTCCACAGGGAGGAAAGACCATTCTTTCAGGTATCGGCATCAACACAGGGGGTTATAACTACCGTGCCGTAGGCTGCAAATGGATGGCAGGCAAGGATTCTTACATGAATGATGTCAAATTTATAGGTGGTCATGGTTCTATCTCTCGTCCTTCACAGGCTCCTCGTCGCCCTCAACAGGGGGATCAGGGACCCAAGATCAGTTCACCCACAGAACCGCTTGCCAATCTAGCCGCAGATAAAGCCTGGGACAACCAGTATTGGAGTCTTTGGATTACAGACGGAGGAGGCGGTACCTTCAAAGATATCTGGACTGCCAGCACCTACAGCGCCAACGGTGTCTATGTCAGCAATACCTCCACAGAAGGAAGAATTTATGCCATGTCCATCGAGCATCATGTGCGTAATGAAGTCAGGTTCAACAAGGTATCGAACTGGAA
>DMFR01000357.1:1180-2643 GCA_003450125.1 Prolixibacteraceae bacterium
GTGTATATGTCAGCAATACCTCGACTGAAGGACGTATTTATGCCATGTCCATCGAGCACCATGTCCGCAATGAAGTCCGGTTTAACAAGGTTTCGAATTGGAAGGTCTATGCCATGCAATGTGAAGAAGAATCCAGGGAAGGGACCAACTGCCAGCCCATTGAACTTCAAAACTGCAGCAATATGGTATTTGCCAACCTGTATATGTTCAGGGTAATCCGCCTGGTGAGTCCTTATCCCTATTCAGTCAGAATCTGGAATTGCAAGGATATAGAATTTCTGAATGTACACAATTTTGCACAAGTGAAATTTACCACTGATGTTCCTTTTTATGACATCAATACCGATCTGGATGTTCGTCCATGGGAATTTACACGCCTTGTGATTACAGGCAAAGAGGCACGCAAAACACCGCTCACCAACGAGAAAGGCAAAGTCGAACGATTGGCCACAGGCTTTGAATTTGCTGAAGGAATGACACGTGACAGCAAGGGCAATATTTACTTCTGCGAACAACGTATGAGGCGCATCTACAAATGGAATGCTGAAACAAATTCCATATCCCTCATAGGCGATTTCCCATGGGAACCGCTTTCTCTTGGCTGCGATACCAAAGACAACCTGCTGGTGGTGTTCAAATATCGTCCACAACCCGGCTATAAGATCAATGGAGTACAGGAAACGGTTCCTGATCTGCCCGATGCCGCAGGAACCTCCTTTAGCGGATGGGGTAATTCAGGGTTTGGAAGTTGGATCTATTCCATCAACACTGAAAATCCCGATGAATCCATTCAGCTATTGCCAAGAGTGCCTATGGGTTCGGTGAAGAAGATCGCCAAGGCTTTGTACCCATCGAACAAGTGGAGAGACTATCATGATTTCAATGCCATAACAGTACGGGTTCCAGAAAACTGTTTTGTGGCCCCCGATGGAGTAACCATCATTCCTGAATGTTATGATCTGGCACGCGCTTCTTCTTTGCTGGAAGCTTTTCCCGGCAAGCCTTTCTATGCTGCCGATGAATATGACCAGAGAATGGTAAAGATGGACGTTTCAGCAGACGGCAACCTTTCCAACCTTCAGTACTTCATCGAACAGGCTGAATTTGGCTCAGCAGTGGACAGCAAAGGCAATGTATATGTAGCCGATGGACATGTCTATATTTACGACCAGAACGGCAAGAAAACAGGTAAAATTGAAGTACCAGAGCGCCCTGCTTCCATCCAATTTGGGGGTAAAGACGGCAAGACCCTTTTCATTGCAGCCCGCTCATCGCTTTACAGTGTAAGGGTGGAATAAAAGCTTGATCGCACTTTAAAAGTGACCTGACGGAAGTATTTTAAAGAAAGGATATCTTAAAAATTTAAAATACAAGCCTAACACAAACACACGGAGATACAAAGTCATGGCATTCAATTGCATATTTTTCATGTCTTTGTATCATTTAGATTTGTGTATTTATTA
>DMFR01000414.1:0-329 GCA_003450125.1 Prolixibacteraceae bacterium
AATCCTTCTTTAATCCGTTTTCCCGGGGGAAGCTGGTCCGATATTTTCTTCTGGAATGGAAAACCAACCGATGTTCCCGACTCTGTTTATAATGGCACTACAGGAAAAAAAGAATTGTTCTATGCCATTTCAGGAAAAAATGATTGGCCCACCACAACAGATAACTATTACAAGCTGCGCCAGCAAACCGGTTCGCAAGGGTTAATCACCATCAATTATGCTTATGCCAGATATGGTTTAAGCGCAAAACCAGTCGTGCAAGCTGCCCATCTTGCTGCTGACTGGGTTCGTTACGATAAAGGGCGTACGAAATTCTGGGAGATTGGAAA
>DMFR01000414.1:469-5498 GCA_003450125.1 Prolixibacteraceae bacterium
TGGTCAGCATTGTAAAATGATTGTCGATTCGATGAGAGCCGCTGCCGCTAAAATTAACGCTAAGATATTTATTGGCGGTCAGGTCCTGCATTTTGATGGCTCAACTAGTTGGAACAATGTGGACAAGACCTGGAATTCAGGCTTTTTCAACGCGATTGGCGATGCGGTGGATTTTTATGTCATGCACAACTATTTTGGAACAGCCGCAACCGTTGATAATTTATTGTCAGTTGCTGCTACCGAGCCAAAGAAAAACATCAGTTTTATTCAGCAGGATATTATTAACAAAAAAGCTTTCCCAAAACCTGTCGCATTGACGGAGTATAATATGAATAGTAACTCTGCCAATGCAACTATGGGAACATCGTATATCAATGGAATGCAGGCTACCATTCTGTTCAATGAATTAATAAAGAATAACTTTGGTTTGGGTGCAAGGTGGTTGCTATCTTCGGGTGCCGATGGCATGTTTTATCAGGGAGATAATAGTAGTTTAATGTGGCAGGCCCGTCCGGATTTCTATTATGCCTATTATCAGCAAAAGTTTACAGGCGATCATGTTATATCAGCTACTTCTACCAACTCCTCCATATTGGCTTATGCCTCCAGGTTTGCATCCGGTGAAACAGGTGTTGTCCTAGTTAACCGGGGAAAGACAGCTCAGGTGGTTAAGATCAATACAAAGGATATTGGCGTCGGAAATCAATACTATAATTACTCTTTAACGGGCGGCACCGATAATGGTGATTTCTCTTTGTTTGTGTCGGTCAACGGAGTGAGTCCAACAGGCACCCAATGGGGACCCCGTGAAACTCTGGAGACGATTCCGGCAAGTGCCTATCCGGTTGAAGATGCCATAACGGTTAACAGTCCCGGAAGGTCGGTTCAGTTTATCATGGTGGATGCAGGTAGCAAATTATTGTACCCAACAGCTGTTGAAAGTGAACTGAATAACAAAACGACGCTTACAAACTATCCCAATCCATTCGTTGACCTGACAACCATTGAATTTCAAATTCCTTTCAAGGCATCCGTTTCTCTGGATGTTTTTGATCAGACAGGACAGAAAGTTTCCACATTGATCAACGGGGTAATGCCTTCAGGAACTCATCAAATAGAGTTTAACGGAAGTTTATGGCCTGCTGGTTTGTACTTTTACCAATTGAAGGTTGGAAATCATTCCACAACCCAAAAGATGATCCTTATAAAATAAACCATCTGACTTTCGTACATGACAAAAAAAATAGAACGCGGATGAAATATGATTTAGCGGATCAAAAACGGATTTATATTCCAATAAATTGGAATGGATCAAAAAAACAATAAACGGTGAAAGGGTCATTGATTATTGGTAATTTAAAAGTCTCTATCCTCAGGAATCATCTGGGGCAAGTAGTTTTTAATCCATTCCAATTTATTGGAATATAAATCCGTTTTTGATCCGCCAGACCCGTGTAAATCCGCGTTCTATTATTCTTTTATTTTTTTGTCATGTGCTGAGACCATTGACATTAAAAAACCAGTATAAAATCTTAATAAAATGAAAATGAATCGTTTCTATTTATTCCTGATCACCTTTATGATAGCAGGAACGGTTTTTGCAAAAGGCAAAACCAACAAGCCCGTTGAAGTCCCTGAAAGGGTAATTACGGTTGATTTCAACCAGGTAAAAGGGCCCTTGAATACCATGTTCAAGGAATGTGTGGGGGCCGGTCGTGCCAATGAAGGTCTTCGGGCCGATTGGCAGCAGCAGTTGGCTGTCGTTCAGAAAGAATGTGGCTTCAAATACATCCGTATGCACGGGCTTTTAACCGACGATATGGCCGTTTACAGGGAAGACCGAAACGGGAATCCTGAATACAATTACATGTATATCGATGTGTTGTTTGACTATTTACAGAGCATCGGGATGAAGCCTTTTGTTGAACTGGGCTTTATGCCCTCGGCTTTGGCCAGTGGCAACAAAACGATCTTCTGGTGGCGTGGCAATGTCACTCCTCCCAAGGACTATGAGAAATGGGAGGCATTGATCCGCAATCTTACCCAGCATTGGACTGAACGTTATGGCGAAAAGGAAGTCAAGACCTGGTATTTTGAAGTCTGGAACGAACCCAACCTGTCGCCCGGTTTCTGGTCAGGAACCCAGGCCGATTATTTCAAATTATACGCCTATAGCGCCAAGGCCATCAAGAGTGTTAACCCAGCCTATCGGGTGGGAGGGCCTGGTACTGCTGGTGCTGCATGGGAAAGCGAAATGATTGATTTCTGCGCTAAGAACAACCATCCCATTGATTTTATCTCTACCCATTCCTATGGCGTTAAACAAGGCTTCCTGGATGAACATGGGAATTCGGGTACAGTGCTCAGCAAGGACCCCATGAGTGTGAGTGGTGATGTCTTGCAATCGCGCAAAGAAATTGCCGCCTCCACCATGCCCAATCTAGAACTGCATTATACTGAATGGAGTGCGTCCTATACACCAGCCGATCCAATTCACGACAGCTATCATGAGGCAGCCTATATCCTCGAAAAAATCAAGCAGGTGGGCGATGCTGCCAATTCGATGTCATATTGGGTATTTACCGATGTCTTTGAAGAATCAGGTCCCCGCTTTACCCCTTTCCATGGCGGTTTTGGACTGCTGAACACGCAGGGTATTGCCAAACCTGCCTTTTACGCCTACCAGTACCTGAACAAGCTCCAGAACACCGAACTGGTCAATGCCGATTCTCGTTCATGGGCCTCTAAAGATGATAAAGGCAATGTCCAGTTGCTTTTGTGGGATTTTACCAATACGCATCCCGGCGATTCAGTCAATAACCAGGTGTATTATATCCGCGATTTACCTTCCAAGTCAAAAGGCAAAATCAAAGTCGACCTCTCGAATATCCCTGAAGGAAACTACGCCCTTGAAGTTTATCAGATAGGTTATCGCTGCAATGATGCCTTCTCCACTTATCTGGCCATGGGTAAACCTTCACAATTGACAAAAACACAAGTTGAGCAGATCAAGCGTCAGAACGATGGTTCCCCTGTAGCCAAAGAGATCATAGCCATTAAGCCCGGAGCCCCGTTTACCAAAGAACTGGATATTCGTGAAAATGATGTCTTCTTTATCAATCTAATCAGGCTTTAATTTGATTTGATCTTTTGTTTCTATCCATTGCGCAAATAGAAAATTACTTTTTACTGTGGAAATACTTAATCGGAACATCATCCCGGGCCAGTCTGAATACATTTCAGGATTGATCCGGGAGGAGGTTCCGGTTACTAAGATCGAATTTTAAAAAGTAAGATTTCTAAAAGCAACCCATTCACTTTGCTTTCCCCACCCTGAGGACCCGGGGTCATATGATCCTTTATCTCTCCATAAGTCGTTGTCAGACAAGTCTCTACTTCAATTTTTTTGTTTGTTTACAACTTTAAAATGCCTTTTCTAATGTGCATTTACTGAGGGCTCACCTAATGGGAACTTCCTGCCAACAGTATGCTTTCTGTACCTTTTCAGTATCGTTTCTGTATGCTTCCTGTATGCTTCCTGTATCCTTTCTGTATCCTTTCTGTATCCTTTGTATGTGGTAAGGGTATGGCTGAAGTAATTTTTTATTACACAAAGATATCTGATAGGATACCAAAAGGAATCTGATACGATACGGTTAGGAATCTGAAATCCATGACTTGACAAGAGCTGGGTAAGAAGTTGGTAAGAAAGAAACTTGGCCCTGGAATGCTGAAAGCCAGGGAGAAGAAATGTTTTTGGATGGCCCTAGGTGCCTATGTGTTTATATTTCATTGGAAAGGTTTTTACAAAATTTTTTGAACAGTCTGTAACAAAATCTAAAGTGTGGAGTCTTAATGGGTATATGAATTGGAATAATAGCCTTGCATGAAAATAAAATTCCACCCTGTTTTAGCCCTTATGACTGTTGTCTCTGGTCAGTTAATGGCACAGCCGATAACAAAGAAAGAATATTACCCCACAGAATGCAGTAAAAATGAAGTGTCAATTGATGGAAAGCTGAATGAGGGGGCCTGGTCAAGGGCCAACTGGCAGGGTGATTTTACCCAATATGAGCCTTCGGAGGGCAAAGCGCCTCACCAAAAGACCGATTTTGCAATCCTGCTCGACGAAAACTATCTCTATGTGGGATTTAAAGCCTGGGATACCCATCCTGATAGTATTGTGCAACGGCTTTCGCGTCGTGACGATATTGAAGGCGACCTGGTGGCTGTAGAGTTTGACTCCTACTTCGATAAACGGACTGCTTTTGCCTTTATGGTGAATGCGGCAGGGGTAAAGAACGATTTTATCATCAGCAACGACGGTGAAAATGAGGACAATTCATGGGACCCCATTTGGCTGGTCAAGACTAGCCGGGATGAGAAAGGCTGGTATGCAGAGATGCGGATTCCCCTTACCCAGCTTCGTTTTGAAGGCAATAGCGAACAGACCTGGGGGATGAACGCAGGAAGGTCGCTTTACCGGAAACAGGAAATAAGTCTTTGGCAGCCGTCTTCCAAAAAGATTTCAGGATGGGTTTCTGAATTCGGGGAATTGAAAGGGCTGAAGAATCTGAAATCGAGAAAGATTGCCGATTTAATGCCCTACATCGTTGCCCGAACCGACCGGTTTGAGAAGGTGGCTGCAAATCCATTCAGAAAATCAGGAAAGAGAAACCAACTAGACGGCGGACTGGATGGCAAGGTGGGGTTGACCAATAACCTGACCATGGATTTTACCATCAATCCTGATTTTGGACAAGTGGAGGCTGACCCTTCAGAAGTAAACCTGACCTCGTTTGAAACCTTTTTTCAGGAAAAAAGGCCTTTCTTTATTGAAGGGAAGAACATCCTCTCCTACCCCTTGATGTTTGGCGATGGGGACCTGTCAGCAGAGAACATGTTTTATTCACGACGTATTGGCCGCAGGCCCCATTTTGACCCTGAGCTCAATGATGGGGAATATATCAAGGCCCCTGATTTTACCAGTATCCTGGGAGCTGCCAAGATAACGGGTAAGACCAAAGAT
>DMFR01000414.1:5667-7094 GCA_003450125.1 Prolixibacteraceae bacterium
ACGGGTAAGACCAAAGATGGCTTGTCGGTGGGCTTGCTGGAAAGCCTCACTTCGGAAGAATTTGCACGTATCAGCAATGGTAGTGAGCACAATGTGATGATTGAGCCGTTCACCAATTACAGCGTTGCCCGCGTACAGAAGGATTTTGACAAGGGAAATACTATGTTGGGTGGAATGCTTACTTCGGTCAACAGGAATCTCTCGGAGGAGCAACTGAATTACCTTCATAAAAATGCATTTACAGGGGGATTTGATTTTGTCCACAAATGGCACAACAAGGACTGGGAATTTGACCTGAGCAGTTATTTCAGCCGGGTTGAAGGAAGTACGGAAGCCATCAGCAATACCCAAAAATCATGGATACACGGGTTTCAAAGGCCCGATGCCACTCATATAGCGTTTGATTCAACCCGTACCAGCCTGATGGGTCAAGGGGGCAAAGTGGTGCTGGCCAAGTATGGCGGCAAACTGAAATTTATGGCAGCTACAGCATGGAAATCTCCCGGATTGGAATTAAACGATGTGGGTTTTATGAGGCAGGCGGATGACATTCTGGAAGTAGTCTGGGTGGGATACCGTGTTTTTGAGCCCTTCTCTATCTTCAGGAACCTGAATCTGAATTTTAACCAGTGGACGGAATGGAACTTTGCGAGAGAGTTGACCGGGCCTGGGGGAAATATCAATGCCCATACCCAGTTTAAGAATTATTGGCGCTTTGACGTTGGAGCGAATTATAACGGGGATGGATTATACACCGCTGAGTTGAGAGGCGGGCCGGCTCTTAGGGTGACAGGGACCAAGAATGTTTGGTTTGCCATTGGATCGAACGATCAAAAGAAACTGACAGTCGAATACCAGATGATGGGGCTTGAAGGGAATGTCAAAAATTCAAAAAGCATCTACAATTACAACCTCAATTTGGGGTACAGGCCTTCGAAGAGCCTGAAGATTTCCATATCTCCATCATTTACAACCAATAATGATGAACTTCAGTATGTCACCCAGCAGGAATTAACCACTACAACGGATTATCTGTTTGCCCGTATCCACCAGAAGACACTGAGCGCTTCGCTGAGGATCAATTATAACATCACCCCTGAACTGAGCATCGAATATTGGGGACAGCCTTTTCTTTCTAGTGGTAAATATACAGAATTCAAGCGCATTACTGACAGCAGGGCTGCCAACTATTCTGATCGGTTCAGTCTCATGAGCGGGGAAGAGCTGGTTCTGGCGCCCGGAAATGAAACCTACCAGGTTTTTGATCAGGAGAAGAATGAACTTTATGGGTTCGATCAGCCTGATTTTAATAAGAAGGAGTTTTTATCGAATATGGTGGCACGGTGGGAATACAGGCCGGGATCGTCCATCTATCTGGTATGGTCACAAACCCGCAGTCAATCCATTGCCAACGGGAGTTTTGACTT
>DMFR01000403.1 GCA_003450125.1 Prolixibacteraceae bacterium
GGTAGCAGGAGATACCAGTTCAACTTCGAATTGTACAGCCGTGATTTCTACCCTGTAATAAAATAAGATTGTATCAGTTTGGTCTGAAAATGATTGTTTTGATTATATTTCGACCCCAGGGAATGATTAAAATGTAGTCAAATTCAAAGTTGATCAGATTGAATTGTAAGATCCCCTTTGAAACTTCCGTGTATTTTATCTTATTCTATGTCAGGATCATTAATTTAGTGGCGTAAAAAACAATTGAAACTTATTGCTATGTCGATGGAAGAAAGTATGAAAGGAATTGATGGAGGGGAGCAAACAAAGGGGGATTTAACCGATTCATTTTTGGATGCCATCAGTGCTCTTGCCCTGAAGGCAAAGGAAAACGCACCGGCACCGTATGTTCAGCCTTCTACAGACTTGTCGGTCATAAAAATGGATGAATACGATGAGACAGAGATTCCCGAAAAGACAATTGCCAAGATCGAGGAATTAAAATCCATTATCGCCTCCATTGAAAGCCGTCCTGCCGTTACTACTGAGATACAACTTTCAAAAACCTATAAGATCAATTATGCCTTTGAACTGAACCGTGCGCAGCTGGAAGCTGTCACAACCATTGCGGGGCCGGTATTGGTGATTGCAGGTGCAGGCAGTGGCAAGACCAGGGTCATTGTTCACCGGGTGGCTTTTATGCTTGAAAATGGAATTTCTCCCCAGGAGATTCTGCTCCTGACCTTTACCCGCAAGGCTGCCTTTGAAATGACGGCAAGGGTTCAGGAACTGCTCAATGACAACAGTGTTCAAAAGGTTTTTGGGGGAACCTTTCACGCTTTTTCAAACTATGTACTCAGAAAATATGCCAACCTTTTAAATATCCCCGTTAATTTTTCCATCATTGACTCAGAGGACTCAGCTGACACGATTGACCTTGTCAAATCGGAACTTAAACTGATCAGCAAGGATGTCGCCTTTCCAAAAAAGAACAGGATACAGGAGATCATCTCTTCTGCCCGCAACCGCAACCTTACCATCAGGGAAGTGATTGAGGATGAATTTACCGGCCTGGTGGAATACCTCGATCAGCTGGAAATGATCCGTCAAGGGTATGCCCGGTACAAGAAGATTTGCCACATCTTTGATTACGACGATTTAATGGATGAGTTAAGGGATGCCCTGAGGGACAATCTGATGTTCCGCAAACTGGTGCAGGAGGAATACAAATACATCATGGTGGATGAATACCAGGATACCAACGTGGTTCAGAAAGAGATTGTTGAATTTTTGTCCGAAGCTTACCGGAATATTTTAATTGTAGGCGACGATGCCCAAAGTATCTATGCCTTCAGGGGTGCCAACTATGAGAATATCCTTCGTTTTCCTCAGAAATATCCTGATTGCAAGGTGATTAAGATTGAGGAAAACTACCGCAGCAACCAGAAGATCCTTGATTTTACCAACGATATTATCCGCAATGCCAAAATAGGGTACAAGAAACGGCTCTACTCAAAAATTACCAAAGATGCCCTTCCGTTTGTGAAAAAGTTTTATGACCAGCAAAAAGAGGCAGAATACATTGTTTCAAAGATTCTGGAGTACCGCGAAAAAGGAATTGCACTCAACCAGGTGGCTGTACTGGTCAGGGCCTTCTGGCATGCCCGTTTTATAGAACTGGAATTGAACAAGAGAGGCATTCCCTATATTGCCGTGGGCGGACTGGCCTTTAACGAACGAAAGCATGTGAAGGATGTGATCTCTTACCTTAGAATCATTCAAAACCCTTATGAAGCCGTTGCCTGGCACCGTGTCTTAAAATATATACCCGGCGTGGGCATTGTTTCTGCCCGTAAGATTATTGAGAAAATCATTGCTGAAAAAGGATTGAATATCGATTCCTTCGAGAAGAGTAAGTTTGCAGAAGGATTACGCGCTTTGGTGGAGATGTTAAAGGCTGCCAGTGATACCAGTATCAGTCTTGCGCACAAACTGGAAATCATCAGCAAGTATTATACCCCCATTCTGATGGCCGTTGAGCCTGATTACCAGATCCGGTTGCTGGACATTGGTGTCCTGGTTACCCTTGCCAGCCAGTATGACTCGTTGACCAAGTTCTTAACAGACTTTGCCCTTGATCCTCCTTCCAAGCGATTTGGCAACAAGACAACTCCCCTGATTGATGAAGGAGAAGATAAACCATTGACAGTTTCTACCATTCACTCCGCAAAAGGATTGGAATGGTATGGTGTATTTATTCCCCATGCGCTGGATGGCATGATTCCTTCCATCAGGGCCATCAAGAACATTGAAGAACTGGAGGAGGAACGCAGGCTGTTTTATGTGGCCTGCAGCCGTGCAAAGGAAGATTTGACCATTACCATGCCTTCCTATGTCTCCACCTACAGTGGGTTCATGTCCTATCCCAGCAGGTTCTTGGTTGAAATCAGCAAGGACAAGTTTAAATATCAGTAACCAATTAAGTATTTACTATTTAAGGATTTACTATTTACAATTTTAGGTGACTTCCGGCAAAGCTGTCGCAACTCACTAAGTTCTCGGCTCTCTCAACTCCGCGGGAGTTATATGTTGGTGGCCCTCAGCAACGCTGGAGGGTATGAGAAATGCTGAATGCTGTCAACCCCCGTAAGTGGGTTGAATATTAATTTACACCAAATGTGTGATTAAGATAGTCAACCCGCTACGGAGTCCCCAGAACGAAATTCCTCTCCTCTAACTCCTTACAATTTTCTTTTAAAAATACTCTCCCCATTGGTTGTTAGTCAATAAAAAAAGACTAAAATACAATCATTAATATTGATTAGATATTAATCAATATAGACTTGCATAACAA
>DMFR01000210.1:0-7702 GCA_003450125.1 Prolixibacteraceae bacterium
AAGTTTAAAGTTCCAGGTTCCATCAGAATCGGCATGCAACTTTAAACCTTAAACTTTAAACTTCAAACTAAATGAGGAAACCGGATCTATAAAATATAAATAACTATTGGTTTAAGTTCAATATTTTACGAACTTAGTACGATATTGAAAACCCATATTTAATCACAGAGAGCTATGAAATTACCTTCATCAATAAAAAATTGGATCTCCATTTCCGGAGCAGTTCTGGCCGTTTTCAACCTTGCAGCCATCATTTCATTGGCTATCCTGAACTGGGTTTTTGGTTTTGGAGGAACCTATATCGGGTTGTTCATTTATATTTTTCTACCTGGATTTATGATCGCAGGATTAATTCTTATTCCTGTCGGGATGAGGATCAACAGGGAAAGGGCCAAAAGGGAGGATGCGGCAGGAGCAGAGAGAAACTGGCCGATTATAAATTTTAACAACGAGGCCACGCGGAATGCATCCATTATTTTTATTTTCGGAACTGTTTTCCTGGTCATCATTTCCTCCATTGGAAGTTATGAAGCATTCCATTATACCGAGTCGGTTGAATTCTGCGGAAAGCTATGCCATAAGGTGATGGAGCCTGAATATGTCACTTACCATGGTTCTTCACACGAGCGTGTTGCGTGCGTGGAATGTCACGTTGGATCAGGTGCAAGTTGGTACGTGAAAAGCAAGATGTCGGGGCTGTACCAGGTTTATTCAGTTTTGGCCCATAAATTTCCAACTCCTATTCCTACACCTATAGCCAATCTGCGCCCTGCGCAGCAAACCTGTGAACAGTGTCACTGGCCGGAGAAGTTCTATGACCGGAAGATGAAAAACTTGCATTCTTATCTGGCTGATGATTCCAATACAGAACATGTCATTCAATTGCAGATGAAAACAAGTTCACAGATGACCGCCGCAGGGTTGGAAAAGGGCATTCATCAGCATATCAGCAAGGATGTAAAGATTGAATATAAAACGACCTCACTCAACCGACAGGTCATTCCATGGGTGAGATATACCAATACAAAAACCGGGGAGAGTGAGATCTTTACAGACGGTGAAAATAAGTTAAGCCAGGCAAAGCTGGATTCATTGGAAACAAGGGTGATGGACTGTCTGGATTGCCATAACAGGCCTTCGCACAATTACAATGTGCCTCAGAACTTTATTGACAAGTCAATCACTGCCGGTAAAATTTCTAAAACATTGCCAGGGATCAAACAGATTTCAATGACCGTTTTGTACAAGGTTTATGGTACCAAAGACAGTGCATTTTTGGCCATCAGAGACCAGGTGAATGAGTATTATAAGTCAAAACATCCTGAGTTGGTTGAAAGCAGAAAGGCCGACATTGAGAATTCCATTGCAGAAATCCAAAACGGGTATGCCAGTAATATTTTCCCTTACATGAAAGCAGACTGGAGAAAATATCCCAATAACATTGGGCACATGGAAAATGACGGATGTTTTAGATGCCACAATGATCGTCATGCCACGGCATCGGGAAAAGTTATCTCCAGAGACTGTAATTTATGCCATACCATCAGTGCGCAAGGATCACCCGATAGTATGCAATATTCCCCCTCGGGAGCGCCTCTTGAATTCAAACATCCAGTGGATATTGATGAGGCATGGCGTACAGAGCTTTGTTCATCGTGTCATAATCAGCTTTATTAAGCGAAGGATCAGCTTCTGGTGGTGAATTTGAATGGCTTGGTTTTTGTATATATTAAAAAATTAATGCACTTTTGTTACGCGTTAAATGATTGAAAACGCCCCATATCTGCATTGATAAAAATCGGCGTTCATGAATGCAGATATATTTAACAATCTTTAAAACAACACAACTATGAATTTAAAAAAAGTAATTTTTCTAATGGGGATGGTTGTATTTTTCCTCACCTCAGTCAATGCACAGAATGCACAGTATGTAGGTGCAGCCAAGTGCAAGATGTGCCACAACAAGGCCGATAAGGGGGAACAATATAACAAGTGGCTTGCAAGTCCTCATGCAAAAGCCATGGCTGCTTTAAAAGGAGCAGAATTGAAAAATCCAAAGTGCTTAAAATGCCACTCTACGGCTGCAGCTGCTGATCAAAGTTTGATCGCTTCCATTACCGTTGAAGAAGGTGTTTCTTGTGAATCATGTCACGGACCAGGTAGCCTTTACAAAGTGGCTACAGTCATGAAAGACCAGAAAGTGGCTCTAACCAAAGGGATGATTCTTCCTACAGAAAAAGTGTGTAAAAAATGCCACAACGAAGAAAGCCCCAATTACAAAGGTTTCAACTTCAAAGAGTATTCAGCTAAAATTGCACATGACGATCCAACGACCAAATAAAGCTTTGGTGGGGTGAAATAATTAGAAAATTCCTTTGTTTTATTTATAAAGCAAAGGAGTTTTTTTTAATTAGGGACTGCTGAAAAGCTGGATGAATCCACAAGGTGGTTGAATGTGATTACCCCGAATGAAATTTCTTTACATCCCATGGGTTGCACCCATAGTTATTCAGATTCAATCCCTTCGGGATTTTTTGAAGCCAGTGAATTGATTGGGGTTGTCAAAAGGTCAAATAGGGTCAAATAAGGTCAAATTTAGTCGTCTTTCAGGTTCAAAGCTTCATCCGACTTACCTTTGGAAGAAATTAGTTATAACGTTTGCTGTAAGAAATAACACCATGAAGAAAATATTTTCGTTTCTATTCTCAATGCTTTTCAGTGTTTTACTGCTGATGATGTTTGCCATTTCCATCGCTTATGCCACATTCATTGAAAGTAGCTTTGGAACTGATACCGCGCAGGCCCTTATTTATCAAGCATGGTGGTTCGAGTTGCTGCTTTTGGTGGGAGCGGTGAACATTGCCGGAAGTGTAGTCCGGTACAAGCTGGTAAACCGCAAGAAATGGGCTATCCTTTTGTTCCATCTGGCCTTTATCGTGATCATTATCGGAGCAGGGGTAACCCGCTACTTTGGTTTTGAAGGAAGTATGCACATCCGTGAAGGGGAATCGAGCAACAAGATTGTATCTGAAGCCACTTACATCAGCCTGAAGGCAAGTGCAAACGGCCATGAAGCCAGCAACTTTACCCAGGTGAAGTTTACCCCCAATACCAACAACCATTACAAGAAAACTTTAACACTTGATGGTAAGTCGGTTACCGTTGAAAATGAAATATTTGTACCCAATGCTGCTGAAACCCTTGTACCTGATGCTACTGGCCAACCGGTAATGTCATTGATTTACAATGATGAGAAAAATGAACGAACTGATTTTCTTTTGACCCAAAAGGAAAAGAAGGAAATGGGGACGGCAAGTTTTGGGTTTGAAACCGGGGAAGGTTCTGCAACGGTTGTTTTTTCAGCCGATGGAACAACTATCAATATGGTGGCTTCCGATACAATCGTCGTGTCAGGGATGATGGGGCCAACGGGTGAAAAATTGCTTCCTTTTGTTTCCCATCCTGTATTGGCCGATAACTATTATGCGATTGGGAAGACTGGTTTTGTACTGAAGAATTATTTACCCAAGGCTGTTCCTTCGTTGGTTCAGGTGCCGGATCAAAAGAGTGATGGTGAAGCCGATGCTTTTACTGCAAAAATAACCTCAGGAAGTGAAACCCGCAGGGTCAATGTGTTCGGGAAACTGGGTATGATGTTAGAACCTGCCACCTGCACCATTAACGGCATAACTGTTAGCCTTTCCTTTGGACCCATTGTTCGTGAACTGCCCTTCAGTATTCATCTTCGGGATTTCCAGATAGAACGTTATCCTGGCTCCAATAGTCCATCTTCGTATGCAAGTGAAATTACCTTGAAAGATCCTTCCTCTTCGGTAGAAAAGCCTTTCCGCATCTTTATGAATAACATACTAAAATACAACGGTTACCGCTTCTTCCAGTCTTCTTTTGACCGGGATGAACAGGGTACGATCCTTTCGGTGAACCAAGATTACTGGGGAACCATGATTACTTACCTGGGTTATTTCTTAATGTCCCTTGGTATGGTATTTACCATTTTTAGCCCCGGGAGCCGCTTTCAGAAGGTTATCCGTTTAAGTTCAAAACTTCAGGAGCTGCGTAAATCTGGTAAGTCATTTTTACTTTTGGCCTTCCTCTTCCTGATGGGTGGGTCAATGAATTCAACCTTCGGAGCCAATATTTCCAAGGAAGATCACATCAAATCATTTGGCAAACTGCTGGTTCAGGACCATGAAGGGAGGATTGAACCTGTAAATACCCTTGCATCGGATCTTTTGCGCAAAATATCGAAGCAGGACAATTGGGAAGGACTTTCTCCTGTTGAATTCCTGATCGACATGAGCGCCAATCCTGATAAATGGAAAAACATTGCATTGGTGAAAGTGGACAATAGTGAGCTGCAGAAAGTATTGGGTGTATCGACCAATTTTGTTTCTTTTGGACAGCTTTTTGATCAGGCTGGAAGCTACAGGTTAACTGACCTTGTTCAGCAAGCCTACAACAAGAAACAGACTACAAGAAACAAATACGATAAGGAAATCATCAATGTCGATGAACGGGTAAATATTTGTTACCAGATATTTAAAGGCGACTTTTTAAAGATTTTCCCCATCCCTAAAGATGAGCGTAAAACATGGGCTACCCATTCCACTCTTCCACCGACGATGGACAAAAAGGAACTGGATTTTGCCACCAACATCCTGCAATTGTATTACGATGAATATAACAGCGCCTTAGGTTCAGGCAATTGGTCCAAGGCAGATGAGTACCTGGGGTACATCAAAAAATACCAAACTACTTATGGGGCGGATATTATCCCCTCATCCACAAAGGTGAACCTGGAGATTTTTTACAATCAATTCAATATCTTTGGAAAGCTGGCCAAGACATTTGCCCTGTTGGGCTTCGTCTTACTGGTATTTCATTTTATGCTGATCTTTAAACCCACTGCACGATTCTCCCAATACATCAATGCAGGCACTTTACTGGTGTTTTTAGCATTTCTGCTTTACACCGTTGGGTTAGGTATTCGCTGGTATATTTCAGGCCATGCCCCCTGGAGCAATGGCTATGAAACGATGATATACATTGGTTGGGCGACTATCCTTTCAGGGTTTGTATTTGCCAGAAGGTCTCCAATTAGTTTAGCCGTTACCACCATATTAGCAGCTATCATTCTTTTTGTGGCAGGCATGAGCTGGATGAATCCTGAAATCACCAACCTTGTTCCTGTGCTCAAATCCTATTGGCTGGTAGTTCATGTGGCCATCATTACGGCCAGCTATGGCTTTCTTGCCATGGGCGCCTTACTGGGTATGTTGAACCTGGTATTGATGATTCTAAGGAATCCAAAGAATGAAAAGAACATCCGTTTTACCATTCTGGAGGTTTCCTATATCATTGAAATGGCTTTGATGATTGGCCTTTTGATGCTCACCATCGGGGCATTTATCGGGGGTGTATGGGCCAATGAATCCTGGGGAAGATACTGGGGTTGGGATCCGAAAGAAACCTGGGCATTGGTAACGGTGTTGGTATACAGCATTATCCTTCACCTGCGTAAGATACCGGGATTAAAAAGCATCATTGGCCTTAGCAGCCTGGCCTTGGTGGGATTAAGTTCTGTACTGATGACTTTCTTTGGAGTGAACTACTACCTTTCGGGTATGCATTCCTACGGAGCAGGCGATCCTCCTCCAATTCCCAATGCCTTGTATATTTCAATTGTAGCAGTCATTGCACTCATCGTATGGGCCTATTATGCCGAAGGGAAAAAGGGTAAAATTGAAGATATGGAGGATACCGAAGCAGAAAATATGATCAAATAATAAACCTTCGATTATCGTCCTTACAGGACTTAAAGAAAGGTCTTTCACTATTAAGCGAAAGGCCTTTCTTTTTAAATCACATGAGGGATCGATTTCATATCAACCGTCAATCGAATATCAGGCTACTTCCAGTCTTTATGTGTTCATTCAGTGTACCTGGAGTGTAGCTTGTGTGCAGGTTCTGTGATACCAAACACACAAGCTACACTCCATGTACACAGGATGAACACAAAGAGACTGGAAGTAGCCTGATGTTCGATTGACGATTGGGAAAAAATAATAATGCATAATAGTATTATAAACAAAAGAATAGAAGCACTGTTTAAACATCATATTTTCATTCTTTCTTTTTAAAGCTATCATTATGACGACAGTAAATGTTTACCTCACTTTCAATGGCAATTGTCTTGAAGCTTTCAATTTTTACAAATCTGTATTCGGCGGAGAATTCCCATATGTAGGTCGTTTCAAAGACATGCCTGCAGAAGCTGGGCAGCCGGTTTCAGCTGATGACAGTGATAAAATCATGCATATCTCTTTACCTATCAGCCAGGAGACAATGCTAATGGGCAGTGATACGGGTGGTGAATGGGCTGCTCAGTTTGCACCGGGTAATAACTTCTCGATATCAATCAGCACAGACTCCAGAGATAATGCTGATCGCTTTTTTAGTGGTCTGTCTGCTGGGGGAACGGTAACTATGCCTATGGGCAAGACCTTTTGGGGTGATTACTTTGGAATGTTCACTGATCAGTTCGGCATCAATTGGATGATAAGCTTTAATGAAAATCCGATGGGGATGTAGGAAAAAAGTTCAGGAAATTTGTATCTTTGAGTCAAAATTGGTCTTATGATTGAATTAAATCAATTATTGTTTTATCTCTCCTCAAATAAACCACGCTTTGAAAAAGTATACCATATAAAAAAAATTGGTGTATTTGGTTCAATTGCAAGGGGTGAACAGAACAGCATGAGCGATATTGATCTGATTGTTGAATTTGAGGACAAAACGCCTGATTTATTTTCCATTAAACAACAACTCAGGGATGAAATTCATGCAAAATTCCATTTACCGGTTGATATTTGTAGAGAAAAATACATCAAACCTATATTCAGAAACCAGATTTTAGCCGAAGCAAAGTATGCCTCAAATATCACACCGTGATTTTAGTTGCCTTCTTAGCATGCTTGATTCAATCGAGAAAATTCAGTTGTATTCAAGCAAGTTTCGTAATGCTGATGAGTTTTTCGAAGATTCCCTTTCATTCGATGGGACGATGATGAATTTTATCGTAATCGGTGAAATGGTTGAGAAGCTATCGGATGAGTTTATTTCTCAAACCAGCAAAGAAATCAACTGGACAAAAGTTAAAAGCTTCCGCAATATTATTGCCCACAATTATTTCGGAATTGATGCTGAAGAAGTTTGGCAAATCATTCAGGGAAGTCTTTTATCACTAAAAGTGCAATTGGAAAAATTAATCTAATAAAAACAATTAATCAAAGCGAAACATAAAAAAAGGCTCTCTGCTTTCGCAAAGAGCCTTTTTATATTTTATTTCTAGAATACGTTAATTATTCGCTACATAATTGGCAATCCAGTCGCCCACTTCCGAAGTCGAATAAGCTTTATCAACAGAAATGTCAACCGTTACAATATTTGCATCCAGTGAGGCATCTACTGCTTTGCGAATTGCTTTCCCTTCTTCCTGAAGATCGAATGCATATTCAAACATCATGGCAGCCGACAGAATGGTAGCTACCGGATTAGCAATATTTTTCCCTGCAGCCTGTGGGTACGAACCATGAATGGGTTCAAACACCGAAGTGTGAATGCCGATGGAAGCCGATGGAGATAAACCCAGAGAACCAGTAATGACGCTGGCTTCATCGGT
>DMFR01000210.1:7708-8456 GCA_003450125.1 Prolixibacteraceae bacterium
TCAGGATATCGCCAAACATGTTTTCGGTTACCATGACATCAAAGTTTTTGGGCCATTGGATAATCTGCATGGCAGCATTGTCTACAAACATATATTCGGTAGTCACTTCAGGGTAGGAGGGAGCCATTTCCTGTGCAATTTCTCTCCATAGACGTGAACTTTCAAGTACGTTGGCTTTATCGACAACAGTCAGTTTCTTGTTGCGCTTCATGGCAAATTCGTAGCCCAGTTTCAGGATGCGTTCAACTTCAACACGCGTGTAAGTACAAGTGTCAAATGCAGTATTCCCTTTATCCAGACGCCCTTTTTCTCCAAAATAGATGCCTCCGGTTAATTCACGGATAGCAACAAAGTCAGCGCCTTCAATCAATTCACGACGAAGCGGTGATTTGTGAAGCAATGATGGGAAAGTCACTACCGGGCGGATATTGGCATACAGGCCCAGTTTTTTACGCATCAATAATAAACCTTGTTCCGGGCGGACAGTGGCTTTGGGGTTGTTATCGTATTTTGGGTCACCAATAGCGCCAAAAAGAACTGCATCTGCCTGCATACACAATTCGTGGGTTGAGTCAGGATAAGGAGCACCTAATTCATCGATTGCACAAGCACCTGTTAAGGCGAATTCGTATTCCAGTTCATGGTTGAATTTAGTGGCAACAGCCTTTACTACTTTCATGGCCTGATCGATGATCTCAGGGCCGATCCCGTCACCGGGAAGGATAGCTAATTTTAATTTCATTGATAT
>DMFR01000107.1 GCA_003450125.1 Prolixibacteraceae bacterium
CGCATTTCTGGGATGAACCATAAATATTAACGGTGCTCTGCACCGGGAAGCCTTCATAGCGGATTGCGGAACTCATTAATTCTATTGCGTTCCTTTAAGGCAATGTCATTAAGTTAAGATTTTTATTGTTTTCTTTCTTTGTGATCCCGAGGCCTCGAGAGTGTTTTTGTGTCCTGGTGGCTATTTTTTCTTGCCACCAAGTCACCAAGCCCCAAAGGGAACAACAAAAATCCCTCTCTCACCTGTGAATTATATAACTTCCCTTTCGAATGATGTAACATTTACAAGTCTTATGACGATCATCTTTGTTGTGTGAGAATTCATTCACCACTTAAATCAAAAACAATGACCCCCATTGAAATTGAAGGAAACCTGAATGTAGCAAAAGGTGAACTTAAACAGAAATTCGCGCTCTTAACCAACGACAACCAACTCCTTGATGAAAGTAAGCATGAGGTAAGCTTGGGAAGGCAACAGATCAATCTGGTCCAAACAAAGGAAGAATTATTTAAATGCCAAACCCCGGTTCCTACTCAATGGTTCAGTGATTGGGTTGTTGATGGTGGAGAAAGAAGAAGAATAGAAGTCTGTGAATCAGAAGCTAAAAACAAGAAATACGATCTGCTTAACATGCATGCTTTCCTGTTTTAATGAATCCTTCGCAACGAATCCTGTCAATAGGCGCTTTCATCAATGTCTACCGGGTTGTTGTTTTCCCCATAAAGGAGGGCGACCACAGGGAGGCGACCACACAGGGTCGCCCCTACAGCGCGTTTGGACGGATCATTTCAAATTAAAAGAATCCCTATTGTCACTTTGGTTATACTCTATTCCAAGGCTATTTGCAGGTATTTTTGGAGTAGGGTTTTAGTAGGCTTGGTATAGGGTTGGTGGCAAAGAAACTTCCCGGAAAGGTGACCTAAGAAGGTTTAAAGGTAAGTAAATTCTGAGAATAAAGAGCAAATTAAGACCCTCAAAACCTGTTAATTATATAACATTTTTTTCGATTTGTATAACATTTTTAAGACTTCTGTTCCTCATCTTTGTCAGGTGATAATTCTGTCACATCTCAAAACATGTAACATGAACACTACAGAAATTGAAGGAAACATGAATGTAGAGAAGGGTGAACTCAAACAGAAATTTGCACTTTTAACTGACGATGATCAGTTACTTGATGAAAGTAAGAATGAAGTAAGGTTGGGTAGGCTGCAGGTCAATCTGGGTAAAACAAAGGAAGAATTATATAAACTTTACTTAGGTATTTGATTCATCGTCCTCTTTAATAAAGATTTCCGTTTGGCAAAAGCCTTCATTGAAACCTTTGAGGTTCAACTCTGCAGAATCATCAAAACGAAGATTCACATGAAACAACCATGACAATAGTTTAACACCCAGGAGATTGATTAAAAATATGCCACAAAGACTCGAAGACTCGAAGTTACACTAAAGAAGGCACTTTTAGTGAAACTTGGTGTCTTGGAGTCTTTGTGGCAGAATTAAAAATAAACAGTTGAAACTTACAACCAGTGATTCAAAAGACATAAATGGATCAGTTCGGAAATATTGTGGGTCAGGGTTTTCTCCATACTTTTGCGCTTATGGTTCTTAACGGTATGGATACTCAGGTTTAGTTTGTCAGCGATCAATTTACTGCTAAGCCCCAAATGGCAGAGTTTGACAATCTCCAACTCGCGCTGCGACAATGGGGCATTGATGGTATTCGAGTATTCCCTGGTGAAAACCTTTTGATAGCCCAGGGGCATCGAATAATGAAAAATGGTAAGGATAATGGTCTCATCGGTCTTAATATCAGCGATCTCGAAAAAAACTTTCAGGTTCAGTACGGGCAGCCATTTATTATCAGCGAACATTAAAGATCCCTCGTGCATGAACTGAGAAATGCTTCCATCGGTGTGGATATAACGGTGATTGAAAATGAACCTGTAATGGGGAAGCTCCACAACGGGTTGAGCATCTATAAAGATGAGGATATCGGGGAATATTTTCTCACTCCAAAGTATCCTGTCTTCAGGATGAAATTGAAGCTCATGGAAATCAAGATTGTCTTGCAACTGTCCATCTACAAAGCAACTGGGTTGCGTGGGGCAATGGGCATGGATGCAGGCAAATTGCCTGCCTAAATGATCAATCAAACAACATTCGAAAAGGAGCTGAGGTTTATTTTCTTCCAGTTTGGCACCGGAGGTCCTATGTTGATCAAAAATCTTTGCATAATCGGGGTCAAAGCTATTTTCATCATCGTGTAAGTCTTGAAAAACAGGTGGACTATTTTCATTGTTCATGATGAAATGCATTAATTGAGTAGGTTAATACTATAAAATGAGAACATCATCAGGGATTTACTGATTTTCGGAGGATAATTTTCCCCGTTTCAATGGTTCGTTTGTCACTCATCAATTGATAGAAATAGATGCCTTCCGGCTCATTGCTCATATCTATATCTATTATATCACCCTGCAGCTGATGAGAATAAACAGCAATTCCAACTATATTGTAAATTTTCACTTCTGCATTGGGTACACCATGAACCGTCAGCTGCATCTTACCGGAAGTTGGATTGGGAAAAATAGTACACCGCTGATCGGTATTGGTTTCCTGGGCACTGACAGGTGGGGCATAAACAATCGTGAGAAGAGGTCGGTTGTCGGTAGTTGTAAATTCCCTGCTGGCAAAGCGTTTGGTTGTTCGCAGCGTGGCTTCATTACCGATTAGACACCATCCAAAATTGGAAGAGGGATTATTGAGCCAATTTTGGACATCAGTGGCCAATTGTGCTGATGTCCAGGTATAGTTACCGATTTCACTGACCGAAGTGGATGCTGAAACCAACGGGTTGAAATCACCGCCAGCCGTGGTCCACAAGGAGCTGTTGTAATAGGAATACAGCCATGTGGCATCATTGGTCTGGGCAACTGTGCCTGAGCCTCCTCCTACCCCAGCGATTTCCAGTGCAACAGAAGCCCCTTCCCCCCAGTCGGTGGTAAGAACATGGAGTTCGATTGTATTTGATCCTGCACTAGCCTTGTCCATGGAAAGGGTCAGGGTAACTTTAAGAATGGAAGTCCCGGTGGGCACATTGGAAGCGATATCAAATTTCAGCAATGCTCTTCTTTTAAGACCCTGGTTGGTCTCACCGACGTAAAAATGGTCACCTGCCCCGTTGGATATGCTTCCGGCTAAATTTTCATACAGGGTATTGTCCTTGGAAGGATTCATGCTAATGGTATTCTGCGCCTGCATGGAAATACCGCAAAAGAAGATGGCCAATAGGAATAAGAGTAAATATTTAGTTCTCATACTTTCAAATTTAAGTGTTCCTACTCGTATGGATTATCGACTCAATGTTCTAATAATGAACTAAGTTACGATTTTTATTACTATATTTTATCATTGGTCAGTGTAAAAAACATTAAAAATTGTGTGCTTACTTATTGAGAGTCTCACTCAGAGTGAGACTCTCAATAAGTACAAAAACATTCGTTTTTATACTGTGCATTATGCAATTTTTCCATGTATTAAAAGTTTGATCTTTGACGTGTGATAATGAAGTCACATATAAAGACCATCATCATGAAGCGAATAAAAACACTCTCAATCATGGCAATGCTACTGGTTGTATTCATATCGGGCTGTAAAAAGGAGGATGCCACTTATACCTATCCTGAAGGAACCACTTCAGATCCACTGGCCAATGCCACCGGAGTAGTTAGAAATAAGCAACTCACATTTATCTTCAAAGAGGCCATGGATCCGACCACCATCAATGCTTCAACATTTACCTTAATCCATGGGACGGTGGCTGTTCCCGGCACAGTAACTTATACAGGAACCACTGCCACATTTGCACCCTCCACCATGTTGGAAGCAGGTACGCCTTACACCGCCACCATTACAACAGGGGCAAAAAACCTATCTGGACAAGCACTTACGGACAACATTGCATGGAGTTTTACCACTGCAGGTTCAACAACCCACCTGGCAGTTGTAAATATTGGGAGTGCAGGCAATTATGTGATGCTGGCAAAAACAGCCATCTCGAATAACGCCACTTCAGCTATAACCGGAGATTTGGGTCTTAGTCCTGCAGCCACCTCATACATCACTGGTTTTTCATTGACCAACGCAACAGGATATGCTGTGGCCACACAGGTAACAGGGAAGCTATATGCAGCCGATATGGCAGCTCCTACACCCATCACCCTAACTACGGCCATCAATGACATGGGTACCGGCTACAACGATGCTGCGGGGCGTCCTTCACCTGATTTCATAGAATTGGCAACAGGAGATATCGGGGGGAAAACACTTCCCTCAGGTCTTTATAAATGGACGGGTAACGTTACAGTACCCGCTAATGTCACCCTATCGGGAGGGGCAGATGATGTTTGGATATTTCAGATTGCCGGAAACCTCACCACGAGTGCGGCTGTAAATGTTATATTGAAAGATGGGGCTCAGGCCAAGAACATCTTCTGGCAGGTAGCCGGTGTTGTGACCCTTGGAACAACTTCCCATTTTGAAGGAATTGTACTGTCGCAAACAAGTATCATCCTTAAAACAGGAGCTTCCATAAAGGGCAGGGCCCTGGCACAGACTTCGGTTATTCTTGACAAGAATACGGTTACCATGCCATAAAAATTGATCGGATTTAAACCCATGAAAGAGGCGGCCCGTTAAGGCTGCCTCTTTTCATGAATAAAGCCTGTGAATTATATCACTAATCCATTTAATTGTATAACATTTTTAAGCCTTCAGACCATCATCTTTGGGGAGTGAAGATTCTTTCACAACTTGAACTACAAGCTATGAATACGAATGAAATTGAAGGAAACCGGAATGTAGAGAAAGGTAAGCTCAAACAGAAATTTGCACTCTTAACCAACGATGACCAGTTGCTTGATGAAAGCAAAGAAGACGAGATGTTGGGAAGACAGCAGATCAACCTGGGCCATACAAAAGAAGATGTGGATAAAGGTCTCTCCGACCTCTAATACGCTTCATGGATTCCATCCTTCCAAATGGAAACTGAATCTGCTATTTGTTAATCCATTCCTTTTAAAGACAAGGGATCGAACCCTTGGAAATGAGATGTCCACTTGTTTACAACCTTAATATTGTCGTGTCTCAGATAATGTAACGATTCAGGCTTCAGGAATCTTGATCGAAGCGTCATCCCGTCCCGAGAACTCGGATTGGCGTTAACTTCGTTCCATCTGTTTTATAACCAACTGATTATTAGGAAATATTTCAAGACAACTGTTCCTAATATCAGTGT
>DMFR01000060.1:0-1395 GCA_003450125.1 Prolixibacteraceae bacterium
TTCCTATTCCCTCTGTGGAGAGATGATTTTTTCTAAAATTATATATTTTATAATAATAACCCCCCTTATTTACCAATCCCTGAAGAAAATAAATAGGCATTTTTTCTTCCATCCCTTAATTTTGAAATTCAGATTAAAAATCTTTTAAATAAACAAAAAGGCAACCAAAATTGGCTGCCTTTTTGCTTTTTTATGCTGTTATTTCTAAACATTAAACCTGAAATGCATGATATCGCCATCCTGAACCACGTAATCTTTGCCTTCAACAGCCATTTTTCCAGCCTCCTTGCAAGCCTGTTCTGATTTAAGGGCAATAAAGTCATTGTATTTAATTACCTCAGCACGAATAAATCCCTTTTCAAAATCGGAATGGATTACACCGGCAGCTTGTGGTGCTTTAAACCCGCGTTTGTAGGTCCATGCGCGAACTTCTTTTACACCTGCGGTAAAATAAGTTTCGAGTTGCAGCAATTTATAAGCGGTCTTAATCAGCTTGTGCACCCCAGATTCCTTTAACCCCAGATCTTCCAAGAACATCTGACGTTCTTCAAAACTTTCCAGTTCAGCAATATCGGCTTCTGTTGCGGCAGCAATCATCAGCATTTCTGCTTTCTCATCCTTTATCGCTTCTTTGACTGCTTCTACGTAGGCATTGCCAGATACTACGGAAGCTTCATCAATATTGCAGACATACAAGATTGGTTTATTGGTGAGCAATTGAAGGTCTTTGGCAAGTTTATAATCCACTTCATCAATTTCCACTGTACGTGCCGACTTTCCCTGTACCAAAGTATCTTTATATAGGGTGAGAATCTTCAGCAATCTTTTTGCTTCGGGGTCGTTACCTGTTTTGGCCTGTTTCTCCACTTTGGCCAGCCTGCTTTCAACAGTCTCCAGATCCTTGAGCTGAAGTTCAATATCAATGGTCTCCTTATCACGAACCGGATTAATGGTATGATCCACATGGGTGATATTGTCATTATCAAAGCACCTCAACACATGGATGATGGCATCAGTCTCCCTGATATTGCCAAGAAACTTGTTTCCAAGTCCTTCCCCTTTACTTGCACCTTTTACCAATCCTGCGATATCAACAATCTCGACAGTAGTTGGAACTACCCTTTCTGGATGAACCAGTTCTTCGAGTTTGATCAAACGATCATCGGGCACGGTAATTACCCCCAGGTTGGGCTCTATGGTGCAAAACGGAAAGTTCGCAGACTGCGCCTTTGCATTCGATAAACAATTAAAAAGTGTCGATTTTCCGACATTGGGCATTCCCACTATTCCACACTGTAAAGCCATTCTTATATATTTTTTGAATTTTGCTGCAAAGATAATCTAATCGGACAACTATATACAATTAAAGTTGAGCCCACTCCGAAAAGTAGTTTA
>DMFR01000060.1:1572-4045 GCA_003450125.1 Prolixibacteraceae bacterium
TCCAACCATTTAGCCATCCAACCCTCCAACCATTAAACTTAAATGATTACTTTTGCAATCAAAGTTTTACATTATGATTTTAAATTCAGTTTCTGTTGATTGTGTCATATTTGGGTTCGATAAATCGGGACTTCGCGTATTGCTCAATCAAATTGATCGGGAAGCCCTTATCAGTTCTCTCCCCCGTCAGGCAAGTTCGGAACAGATCAAAAAACTCTACGAACAACATCCCATGTTGACCAGCGAAGTCTATTGGAGCCTCTTTGGTAGCCATGTTCCTGAAGAACAGGATCTGGATGAATTTGCCAAAGAGCTTCTTTTCCAGGCCACCGGCCTGACCAATGTCTTCCTACAGCAAATACAAGCCTTCGGATCAATGGATCGCGTACCCTATACCAGGGTCATTACCATCGGGTTTTATGCCTTGATCAATCCGGATTATTACAATCTGAAACAATCCAGCCTGGCCAAATCACTTCAGTGGTTTAACCTAAATGATATGCCCTCCCTTTGCTTCGATCATGATAAAATTATTGAACAGGCGCTCGTTAAATTGAGGCAGGAAGTGATGTATCACCCTGTGGGATTCCATCTCTTGCCCGAAAAATTTACCCTTACTGAAATTCAATCCTTGTATGAAGTAATTCTGAATAAAAAGATGGACACCCGTAATTTCAGAAAGAAACTGGCCAAGATGAAACTGCTCATCGATTCAGGAAAAAAACAACAAAAGGTAGCTCACCGTGCCGCCAAATTATACCAGTTCGATATTCTGGTTTACGAGAAACTAAAAGAAGAGGGATTGAATTTCAGAATTGAATAAAAGCTCATTAAACCATTTCCTTAATTTATTGTCAGATTACCGCTATGAACCAATTATGACCAATGACCAGCTCATATTAGAGAGCCTGAAAGACCCCTCCACTAGGGAGCTTGCTTTCAGGAATCTGATTTCCAAATACAAGGAACGGCTGTATTGGCATATCCGTAAAATCGTTTTGAATCATGATGATGCTGACGATGTTTTGCAGAACTCATTCATTAAAATATGGAACGGCATTGACTCTTTTAGGGCTGAATCGAGCTTGTTTACCTGGCTGTACCGCATTGCTACCAACGAATCCATTACCTTCTTAAATCAGCGCAAACGCAGGATGATGACAGGATTAAACGATGGTAATGAGTTCCTGGTAGAAAATCTGGAGAGCGACACCTATTTTGATGGCGATGAATGGCAAATGCTCCTGCAGAAAGCCATCGCCCTATTGCCTGACAAACAAAGGCTGGTGTTCAACATGAAATATTTTGATGAAATAAAATATGAGGATATGTCAGTCATCCTTGACACATCAGTCGGTGCATTAAAAGCCTCCTATCATCATGCCGTCAGAAAGGTGGAGGAATACGTAAAGACGCATGAATCAGGTTTGGGATATTAAATATTCTTGAATAATATTAATGATACAGATTAAACTTTTTTGAAATAAGAATGTCAAAGCCATATAATTAAAGATCATGTACCAAGAAGAAAACACAGAACCCGAGTTCCTGAAACGGCCTAAAAGTAGTCCGTTTCGAACCCCTGATCATTATTTCGATTCAATCGAAGACAGGGTGATGGGTTCCATTAAAAAGGAAACAAAAAAGGAAAGAATTTCAGGTTCAAGAAAGGTCTATCTGTTGCTGAAGCCTGTAATAGGGATTGCCGCAAGCCTCTTGCTTGTTTATTTGCTAGCGTCTTTCCCCATCAAACACTTTTCGACAAAAAATAATCTGGTCAAATCAGCTTCAATTGATACCACCTCGGGTGATACTATGGATGCCTATTCACTCAATCTTTCTCTTATTGACGAAAACTCATTGATGAACACCATATTTGGAGATGATTCAGCTACACCGGCAAAAATTAATCCAGACGAAGTTCTGGCTTACCTTTCAACAGATATGACTGATCTCGAAATTTGTTCTGAAATCCAAAATTAACGAATTATGAAAAAGCTATATACCATTATCATTCTGGGCATCTTCTGTTTTTCAGGACTCCGTGCACAGGACCGAAGAGGAGATAATCCTGAGATGTTTGAGAAAATCAAAGCTGAAAAGATCTCTTTTTTTACTAGCAAGCTTGACCTCACTCCTTCTGAAGCACAGGCATTCTGGCCCGTTTACAATGAATTTGAAAAGAAAAGATTTGACATTAAGCGACAAATCCATGATTTTGAAAGGATGTCTGACGAGCAGTTTGCAAAATTATCGGATGCTGAAACCGAAAAACTAACCAATGATTATATTGGTTCATTCGATAAAGAAGCCTCTTTGCTAAAAGATTACAACAAACAATTTCTGAAAATACTGCCAAAGAAAAAAGTACTGTTGATGTACCGCACCGAAAATGAATTCAGGTCCCATCTGATCAGGGAATATAGAAGGGATCATGATTCAAAGAAATAGAAATAGAAAAAGCCGGGGATAC
>DMFR01000100.1:0-3653 GCA_003450125.1 Prolixibacteraceae bacterium
TCTTTTGCATTTGATCCCAAATACTTGGTTTCCCTTTCTGCACAATTGGGAAATATGGTTTTTCCTATTTCCCGATGAATTTTTCCACATGAAAACTATAACTTCAATTTCAAAAATCACCATCTTTGTTTAATAATGATTTAAGTCCATTAAAAATATAAAATAGATCCAACTTTTACTTAAACTACATGAAAAAAATAGCTGTACTGACTTTGCTGGCTGTTCAATTACTGGGCACTACTTTTGCTCAATCACCCCAGGTAAAAACTGCCAACGGAATACTTGAAGGGATAGACGATTCGGGCATACGTACCTTTAAAGGAATCCCTTTTGCTGCGCCTCCTTTGGGTGATCTGCGCTGGAAGGAGCCACAGCCTGTAAAGAACTGGGATGGTATCCGTAAGGCGGATAAATTCGGTCCACGTGCCATGCAAAGGGCTATCTTTGGGGATATGGGCTTTCGTTCCAATGGCATGAGCGAAGATTGCCTTTACCTGAACGTATGGACACCGGCGCTATCCTCCAATGAACACTTACCTGTATTGGTTTACTTTTATGGCGGAGGTTTTGCAGCCGGCGATGGTTCCGAATACCGTTATGATGGTGAAAGCATGGCCCGTAAAGGGATCGTATCGGTAACTGTCAATTATCGCCTCAGCATATTTGGCTTTATGGCCCATCCTGAACTGACCAAGGAGTCACCTCATCATGCTTCAGGCAATTATGGATTGTTGGATCAGGCCGCTGCCTTGCAATGGGTCAGTCAGAACATTATTGCTTTTGGTGGCGATCCCAAACATGTAACCATTGCCGGAGAGTCGGCTGGTTCTTATTCGGTGAGCGCACAGATGGCTTCCCCTTTATCCCGGAAGCTAATTGCCGGAGCAATAGGCGAAAGTGGTTCATTGATGGGTACAAATCCAACGACCACACTTGCCCAGGGTGAACAGAAAGGAATAAAATTTGCTGAATTGGCAGGTGCAAAATCTCTTGCAGACCTTCGTAAACTGTCTGCGGATAAGTTGGTAGAAGTTGGCACCAATCATGAATTTGAGCTTTTTCCTGTAGTGGTGGATGGTTATTTCTTCCCCCAGGAACCTGCTGCGATCTTTGAAGCCGGACAACAGGCTCATGTACCTTTATTGGTAGGATGGAATTCCGAAGAAATGAATTTCAGGGCCTTCATGGGACAAGATGCTCCTACCATGGAAAACTTCACCAAAGCAGTTCAAAAGGCCTATGGAAGTCAGGCTGCTGAAGTATTGAAAGTATATAACCCTTCTTCCGACAAGGAAGTAGAACAAGTAGCCACTGACCTTTCGGGTGATCGCTTCATTGGTTTTAGCACTTGGAAATGGTCTGACCTTCATGTCAGGACAGGAGGTAGTTCTGTTTATAGGTATTTTTATGCCCGTCCACGTCCTGCGATGCGTGCCGAAATGGGTAATGCAGTTGCTGGCCTTGCCGGTGGAATTGTAAAAGATGCTTCCGCCAAGAAAGCACCTGCTGCAACCGGAGCTGTTCACTCTTCTGAAATTGAATATGCCATGGGCAACCTGCCTACCAATCGTACGTATGACTGGCAACCTGAAGATTATAAAGTATCTGAGATCATGCAATCCTATTTTGTCAACTTTATTAAAACAGGTAACCCTGCAGGACTTGCCCTTCCTGCATGGTCAGCAGTCAAAAGTGGCAGTGCAGCACCCGTCATGCACATTGATGTCAATACAAGGGTAGAAATCGAGAAAAGCCGTGACCGCTATTTGTTGTTGGAAAAACTATCAAAAAAATAATCTATAGAAGTGGTAGTCCAAAAACTCTGTGTTTCTCTGTGTTTTCACTTAGTGTACTCGGTGGTAAAAAATAAATAATTGAAACACAGAGTTCACTGAGTGAAAACACAAAGAAACACAGAGTTTTTATAGTCTTAGTGCCAATTATACATGTTGTATTGGACTTTTCTATTAATCTTAAAATTTGTATATTTACATCATCAATTCATCCAATGCAATCCTTATGAAAAGATCTGTAAAAATTACCCTTGTCATTGTGTCCATTATATTGATAGCCGTTGCCTTCTTGGGCTATTTTGCCTATCAATCCATCATGGGAAGTGAGCCTATTTCTGGGAAACAGGGAACTATTCCTTCCCCAATGGCTACTGTTCCTCCAATCACTACAGGAATTGCAGATTGGACACACTGGAGGGGTGACAACTTTGAAGGGAAAAGTGTAACTACAGGTATTCAGACCGATTGGTCTAAAGGCCTTCAGAAACTATGGCAGGTCAACTATATCTGTCAGGACAAAGGCACTGCATCATGGTCATCTCCAGTTGTGCAAGGTAACCGGTTAATCGTGCCGGGAAGGGATGAGAAAAATGACCTGGTCTTTTGTATCAATGCCGATACCGGTGAACTGATCTGGAAGGGCTCTTATCCAGCCGAGGCAGGCAACAGCCATGGTCCCGGATCTAGGGCAACACCATTTATCAATGAAAATCATGTATACACCTTTGGCCGCAGTGGTGATCTTATTTGCTGGCAACTGGAGGACGGGAAAGTCCTTTGGCACAAGAATGTAAAGGATGAAGGGGGCGTTGAACCTACCTGGGGCTTTTCGACCACACCTCTTGTACTGGATGATAAAGTAATCGTTCAGGGTGGGGGCAAGGCGCTGATTTTGGCCTACGATAAACTGACAGGCAACCTGATATGGAAATCCATGGAAGGGGATGCCGGTTATGCTGCTGCAATAACTATGAATTTGGGGAATGAAGTGAAGCTATTGATCTACCAGGGAACCGGTCTTTCCTGCCTCAATCCCAAAGATGGAAAAATGCTCTGGACTGCCCCATGGACCACAGATTATGGGGTCAATGCAACCACACCGATTGTCTCCAATGATATTGTCTTTCATACTTCGGGTTATAAAATGGGTGGTGAAGCCCTCAAAGTGACCAACAACGGATATACGGTTCTTTGGAAAAACAATAGTTTGGAGGCCCAGCATTCCGATCCTATACTCATTGATGGCTATCTCTATGGCTATTCGGGTGAAAGTTCGAATATGCATGGAAAGTTTAAATGCATTGAATTGTTAACCGGTAAAGAGGTCTGGAGCACTGGTGATATTGGTCAGGGAACTACCACCTATGTGGATGGTCATCTGATTTGCCAGGATATTAAGGGAAACATATTTCTTGTCAAACCCAGTCCATCTAGCTTTGTAAAAGAGGGCGAGATTCATGCAGCCATTGAGGAGGTAAAGAATCCTGCATGGACGGTACCTGTGGTAGCCAATGGCAAATTGTACCTCCGGTATATGCAACAACTGGTTTGCTATAATTTATTGTAGGGTCTCGCTTATTTTGATGTTTTTATTGGTATAACCTAGATCGGAGCCTCATTGCGAGGAACGAAGCAATCTGTAAATTAACTTTTTACAGATTGCTTCGTTCCTACTAATGACAGCATTTTATAAGATGCACATTATGAAGTTGTTAAAGCAGTCATAAAACTTGGTGTACTGATAGGTATGGGGACTCGCAATGAGGCTCCGATATAAATTCCGGCAAACTACCAGTGGTTCCCTTTTCACTTTTCGTATTCTCGTTGTCTACTTCTCCCAGGGACATATTCTCATATTCT
>DMFR01000100.1:3870-4219 GCA_003450125.1 Prolixibacteraceae bacterium
AAAAAAGTCCCTGCCCATCTGCCGGAATTGAGAAACCGGACAGATGAAACAGGAACTGGCATTGTTCTCTGAACTGTATGTTTTAAGTTATAACAATCTTTTTAAATCAATTTAAATCAATATAATCCCATAAATCAAGGTTCTGACTTTTTAATCCCATAAATCAAAGTTCTGACTTCCCGATGGCCTGCAAATACCTGGCCCTGGCAATCTGTAAATTACACTTTGAGTTGGTCAACTGATCATTGGTCGTTTGAAAGAGTGCCTGTGCTTCCAGTAAATCCGAAATGCCTATTGTTCCAGAACGGTAATTATCGTCTGTCACCTTTAAATTCTCACTTGCCTGTTC
>DMFR01000235.1:0-830 GCA_003450125.1 Prolixibacteraceae bacterium
AAAGAATTAAAATAAATATGCTTTAAATAATAGAATAACCAAAATAAATACCATAAATTTGGTAATAGTTACTCTTTGTGCGCCATTAAAAAGCTGAAAACAAATCGCTATTTGATTGTTTCTATTTTGTTTGATAACGATAAAAAGATTTTTTAATAAACGGGTTTTAAATGTAAATTATGGAAAATGTCTTGAAATTTAAAAGCACTGCCTTCACATTAATTTTTACCCTAACTACCATTTTGGCATTTAGTCAAGATTTTACCCAAACAGATTCTGTAGCCGTTCAAACAGGGAAACAAAACATAAATCATAGAAACTCAATCGGAAGCTCACTTTTCCTCTTGGGTAATTTTGCATCAGGAGATCCGGTCTATTTTTTTCAATTGAACTATGGACACCAACTTACCCTTAAAGAAAACCTTATCGTTGAAGCTATCACCTGGACATATTATGAACCATTGGGTACATATGGATCTTCTGAGGAATTATACCCGGGCAAGGTCAGAGCTTGCGGGATTGGAGTGGGTTATCAGCGATTTCTATGGAAGAACTTATTTACCACTGTTGAGCCAACCTTTTTTCTTCAACAATTCTATGATATAGATGACAATAAAATTCAGAAAGGCTTTCAGTTGTATCTTCAATTTATTCTGGGCTACCGGATTGAATTCTTTAAAAAACGTTGGTTCATGGAACCTGCTATTGCCCTAAAATATTGGCCTGTAAACACCAACCTTCCTGCATCCTTTGCAGAAATTGAGAATGGAAAGCCTAACTATAAATTTGAGCCTAGTCTTAATTTTGGCTTTAGGTTCTGATTTAATTGT
>DMFR01000235.1:1005-1283 GCA_003450125.1 Prolixibacteraceae bacterium
TTAGAAGAACAGTTTCAACAAAGTAAAAAAGTAGAAAATTAAGCCCTGAACCAATCAGCGCGGTGAAAACCAATGCCTGAATTAATTGTCATTGAAATATTTCCATTACCTTTATCAATAGTTTTTTAGTGACTATTTTTCCTTGAAAAACCCATAGTCGCTTTACTGCCCCGCTGTTCAGGATCTCCCCTACTTTATTTCCTTCTAAACATCATTGATACCTTTTCCCCCTATACCCGAACACCCATTTGCTTATACCTGCTTCGCTGTTTCTGTAA
>DMFR01000235.1:1519-6847 GCA_003450125.1 Prolixibacteraceae bacterium
TACAGATAGGTTACAGAAAGCTTACAGAAACAGCGAAGCAGGTAACAACAAAACACCTTTGGAAGATAGTTCATTTAGATAAAGAAGGGAAGTTAAAGCATTTCTTGAGTAAGCCGATGACAAATTGTAGGGTAAATAGAAAGCGACCTCGTTAATTGAAAGTGCTGGCGAGTTTCCGGGCTGATGTTCATAACAGGCTAAAGTTACAAAATTATATTCATTTGCATCAATACAATTAAGTAGAAATTTTCATCAAAATGATTCAATCTGAAACACAAAAAAAGCCAGGCAACTTTCCTATATCGGATTGCTTGCCTGGCCTTTCAGTATTTGTACAAGGTACTGAGACGATGACTTTAAGTCATCGTCTCAGTTGAAGCCTCAATGATTTTCAGGAACATCGACAAATTTATAGCCGATTCCTTTGAGGGTTTTGATATGATCGTTGCCTATTTTTTCACGCAGCTTGCGGATATGGACATCAATGGTACGGTCACCCACTACCACGTTGTCTCCCCATACGGAATAATAAATCTCTTCACGGGTAAATACCTTTCCGGGTTTTGAAACCAGCAGCGAGAGCAGTTCAAATTCTTTGCGAGGCAATACCATTTCCTGGCCGTCCTGTACGATCAGGTAACGTTCCTTGTCAATGACCAGGTTGCCAACGATAACGGTATGACCGCTTTCAATAATGGTAGCCTGAGGCATTCCTACGCCAGAGGTGCGTTTCAGGAGTGCTTTCACACGGCTAACCAACACTTTGGGCCTAACGGGTTTGGTGATGTAATCATCGGCTCCAGCTTCAAAGCCTGCAATTTGGGAGTAGTCTTCACCACGGGCAGTCAGGAAAGCAATCATGGTATGCTGAAGAGCGGGTATCCTTCTGATTTCTTCACAGGCGGCAATGCCATCCATTTCAGGCATCATCACATCGAGAATAATCAGGTCAGGCAGTGTTTTCTCAGCTACCTTGATGGCTTCAGCACCATTCTTGGCCGTGTAAACCTTGTATCCTTCTTTCTCGAGGTTATAGCTGATAAATTCCAGAATATCAACTTCATCATCCACCAGTAAAATTTTATATTGACTGTCGCTCATAGTATATTTGATTTTGACTATAAAAGTATCGTTTACTTTGAATAGGTTGTTACATTTGTTTTAAAATCGCTTGAAAATTAGCAATTTCATTTGAAATGAACCGCTAGTTTGCCGATTATTTATTAATAGACTGATATTTAGTAATAGAAACTATATAATTTCTTATTTTTTAATAATATAGAAAAAGAAAAATAGAACGCGGATTTACACGGTTTTAGCGGATTGAAAACGGATTTTTTGATACTTCGTATCCGGATTTTCTAAGAATAGACACTTAATATTATCAACTCTTATCAATTTATTGCTTCCTTGTAGCTTTTTTTGAATCCGTTCCAACTTGTTGGAAATAAATCCGTTTTAAATCCGCTAAACCCGTGTAAATCCGCGTTCTATTTTTTCTGTATAAATTAAACTTTTTTATCAGCATTCATTTGTATAGAAATGTGATAAGAAATAATCCCAATTATTTAAAGGCTCTTCCAGAATGAAAAGCAGTTCGTTATTTGGCTTTTTGAAGGGTAAAGGTAAAGGTAGTTCCCTTATCGGCAATACTTTTCACATTGATTGTCTGGTCGTGGGCTTCAATGATGTGTTTTACAATTGACAACCCGAGACCTGTTCCCCCTTGCTCGCGTGATCTGGATTTATCGACACGGTAGAAGCGTTCAAAAACGCGGGACAAGTCACTTTTATCCATCCCGATGCCGTTGTCGCTTACCTCAATGAGGATGGTTTCATGCAAATCATAGAACCCGACTTTGACATGGCCCTTCTTTTTCCCATACTTGATCCCGTTACCCACCAGGTTATTCAGTACTTCCATGATCCGTTTCCTATCGGCATGAATCATTACAGGTTTGTCGCTTTTGGTGGCGAATTCAAGCGATATATTTCTTTCATGGGCGAGCATCTGGGCCAGTTCATAGACTTCTTCGGTCAGTTTCACCAGATCAAAATTAACAAAATTGAGTTTCAATTCACCCGACTCCAACTTGGTAATTGATTCGAGGTCTTCCACGATGGAAATCATTCGGTCAATGCTCTTTTCGGTTCGCTGAAGATACAGTATGTTGATCTTGGGATCGTCAATACCCCCTTCAAGCAAAGTTAAGACGTATCCCTGGATATTAAAAATGGGGGTTTTCAATTCATGCGATACATTGCCTACAAATTCCTTACGGTATCTTTCCAGATCTTTAAGGCGGGTAATTTCCGAGGTCTGGTTTTTTGCCCATTCCTCTACTTCCTTTTGAACATCGGAGATATTGGTAGAACTGAATTTGCTTAAAAGCTTTTCCTTTTTCCCGCTAATGGGAACTTCGCGAATGGTTTTATAGATGGGTTGAATTTTGTCATTGATGTATCTGTTCAGGATAAAAAGAACCAGGAAATAAGACATGGCGCCAAACAGGAGGATGAAAATGATGGAATAGATCGACTCGACATCCTTCTTGGCCAGGATCAGAAAGCCCCCGAAGTTAAAAATCAGTAAGAATACCGAAATAGAGAGCGACAACCGTTTTGCTGAATACGTCTTCATAACCGAATCTGGATGGATGGATGCAAAATTAACTGTTTTATTGGTTATTTTTCTTAATCCACAAATGTATAAAACAAAAAAATCCGAATCACAAATGACCCGGATTCTTTGGATATATTATCTGGAATTAAATTCCAAAGGCAGCTTTGATTCTGTCAACATAGTCCAGTTTTTCCCATGTGAACAGTTCTACAAATAATTCAACCCGGCCATTGTAAGGAGATTCAAATACCTTGGTAACGGTTTGAGGTTTGCGCCCCATGTGTCCGTAAGCAGCCGTTTCCCTGTAGATCGGGTTACGTAGTTTAAGTCTTTCCTCAATAGCGGCAGGGCGAAGGTCAAACAGATGCTGGATCTTTTCTGAAATCTGGGAATCAGTAAGTCCGGGAAGTGCAGTACCTCTTGTCTCAACATACACGCCTACAGGTTTAGCCACTCCAATGGCATAAGATACCTGAACAAGCATTTCACGTGCAACACCTGCGGCAACCATATTCTTAGCTATATGACGGGCAGCATAAGCGGCAGAACGGTCTACTTTCGAAGGATCTTTCCCGGAAAAGGCGCCGCCACCATGAGCACCGCGTCCACCATAGGTGTCTACAATGATTTTACGGCCTGTAAGCCCGGTATCCCCATGAGGACCACCAATGACAAATTTGCCTGTTGGATTGACATGGTAAATAATTTCTCCGTCAAACAACTGCTTTACCCGTTCGGGTAGGTGGGCTTTCACACGGGGAATAAGTATGTCAATCACATCCTGTTTGATTTTTGCCAACATGGGTTCATCCGCATCAAAATCATCGTGCTGGGTTGAAACAACAATGGTATGTACCCTTTTTGGAGAATTGTCATCGTTGTATTCAATCGTAACTTGAGATTTTGAATCAGGACGAAGGTAAGTCATTACCTTTTGTTCACGACGGATAGCGGCCAATTCCACCAAGATGAAGTGAGACAGTTCAAGCGGCAGGGGCATGTAATTATCGGTTTCCGAGCAGGCAAAACCAAACATCATACCCTGGTCACCGGCACCCTGATCCATCTTATCCAATTTATCAACCCCACGGTTGATATCAGGACTTTGTTCATGAATGGCACTGAATACACCGCAGGAATCACCATCAAAACGATATTCGGCCTTGGTGTAACCAATCTGGTTAATGACTCTACGCGCAGTTTCCTGCACATCCACATAGGTTTTCGATTTTACCTCTCCGGCAAGAACAACCTGTCCGGTGGTAACAAGTGTTTCAATGGCCACTTTGGAGTTGGCATCGAAGGCAAGAAATTCATCCAATAAGGCATCAGAAATCTGATCGGATACTTTATCAGGATGGCCTTCTGAAACGGATTCGCTGGTGAAATAATAACTCATAATTTGATCAATTTTAGGTACCTGGGCAATCAGTTAGCCACTGAATAAATTCAGGTACAGTAGATTAAAAAAAATGTGTTATGGAATAATTGATCGTATAGCAAATTAAAAAGCTGGATCGTTTTAGCATTTTTTTCCGTGGTTGCAATCAGTACAAATTTATCCACATAACAGGTGCAAATATATATACTTTTTGAAGACAATGAAGTCTTTATCTGAAATTATTTTGTCAATTCCTGAAATACATTCTCCAGGCTTTGTTGTTGCTCCTTCAAAGTCAGCAGCACAAGGTGGTTTGCAACTGCAAACTGAAAAAGCAAGGGGCGCAGATCAAGATTGTTTTCTGATTCAACCAGGAAACTGGCTTTACCGGTTTGTTCCATCTTTAAAAGGCCTGGAATATTTCGTAGTCTTTCCAATTCAGGAGTCCTATCAAATTCAACCCAAACAGTTTGTTTTTGAGCAAATTGCCCCCCTTTGAGTTGATCAATTGATCCGTCGGCTACCAGAACACCTTTGTTGATAATGATCACCCGATTACAGACAGCTTCCACTTCCTGCATAATGTGGGTTGAAAGCATGACCGTTTTGTGTTGGCTGATTTGGCTGATCAATTGCCTGATCTCTTCCAGCTGATTGGGGTCAAGACCTGTTGTTGGCTCGTCCAGAATCAACACAGCCGGGTCATGAATCAAGGCCTGGGCCAATCCAACCCTCTGGCGGTATCCTTTGGATAGGGCCCCGATCTTTTTGTGTTGCTCGGCTTTCAGTCCGGTGAGTTCTACCATTTTCAACACCTGTTCCTTCATATTCTGAAGTTGATAAAACCCCGCCACCATTTCCAGGTACTCTCTCACATACAAATCAGTGTACAACGGATTATTTTCAGGTAAATAGCCAATTTGTGAACGAATGGCAATGTTGCTGGTCTCTACCATTTGACCGTTAATTTCAACCGATCCACTGTCTGCCGCCAGGTAGCCTGTGATGATTTTCATCAGTGTCGACTTACCAGCACCGTTGGGTCCCAGGAACCCGACAAGTTCTCCGGTGCCTATTTCAAAGGAAACCTGGTCAAGGACTTTCTGGGTTCCGTAAGATTTACTTATATTTGATACCTTAATGGTCATTGATGTCTGATTTTAAGTTCCGTAAAAGTAAAGATTTCTGCGGATTCAACCATCCACATTTATTTTTCTTTATGACTTTTGGCCTTTCGTTTTTATTAACTTTAAATTAACTTTGTCCCCCAACTATAGTGAGTAAAATGAAGGATCAGAACTTTAATTACATCGAAGATTTGACG
>DMFR01000157.1:0-216 GCA_003450125.1 Prolixibacteraceae bacterium
GTTTAGGTGTTCCTACCATTAAAATGTCAGATGGGCCGGTTGGAGTTCGCACTTATGGTTCGACCACTGCATATCCTGCAGGTATTCTTTCTGCTTCAACCTGGGATGCTGATTTGGTCAATAAATTGGGTATCGCATTGGGAAAAGACGCCAGAGCAAGAGGAGTTCATATTCTGCTTGCTCCCGGGATGAATATTTACAGAGCCCCCATGTGTG
>DMFR01000157.1:382-665 GCA_003450125.1 Prolixibacteraceae bacterium
ACAGAGCCCCCATGTGTGGGAGGAATTTTGAATATTTTGGAGAAGATCCCTATCTATCAGGCCAAATGGCAGTTTCTTACATCAAAGGAGTTCAAAGTCAGGGGGTAGTTTGTACTGCAAAACATTACGCCTGCAATGACCAGGAATGGGATCGAAACAACATTAGTTCTAATGTGGATGAAAGAACCTTGCGGGAAATTTACCTGCCAGCCTTCAAAGCCGCGGTGATGGATGGAAAAGCTGGTGCGGTGATGAACAGTTATAATTTGATAAACGGTATTCA
>DMFR01000157.1:794-5408 GCA_003450125.1 Prolixibacteraceae bacterium
TATAATTTGATAAACGGTATTCACGCCACTCAAAATGGACATTTAAACAATGAAATACTCAAGGGAGACTGGGCATTTGATGGTGTTCTAATGTCCGACTGGGGTGCAACCTACAATGGATTGGCAGCCGCCAATGGTGGTCTCGATCTCGAAATGCCCAATGCCGCCTTCATGAATAAAGCAACTTTAACACCCTACATTACCAATAACACGCTTCCGGTTAGCGTCATTGACGATAAAGTTCGCAGAATTTTACGGCTCATATTCCGCAATGGATTCTACGACAGGGTTCAAACAGATGGTTCGATTCCCCTTGATAATCTTGAAAATGCAGCGATTTCTCAAAAAGTAGCCGAGGGTGGGATAGTCCTTCTCAAGAACCAGGATAGTATATTGCCCTTAAAAATCAATAAAATTAAAAACATAGCTGTTATAGGACCCAATGCCGATCAATATGTCGCCGGAGGAGGAAGTTCATATACATCACCTTTTCATTTTGTGACTACTTTCCAGGGAATTAAAAAAATAGCTGGTAATTCAATTTCCGTAAATTTAGCTGGAGACGTTTCCAACTATACGACTTCTGCGAAAAATTCTATCTTCTATACTGCAACTGGTTCAAATACAATAGGCTTAAATGGGGAATACTTTAAAAATAAAACACTAACAGGCACAGCCGATTTTACCAGAATTGATGCGACCATTGATTATCATTGGTCAGGCGTTCCTAATATTGCTGGATTTCCGGCTACCAATTACTCCATTCGTTGGACGGGTGTCATCCGACCAACAGAAACAGGTACCTATACTTTTCTGGCCCGAGGTGATGATGGCTTCCGCTTATCGGTCAATAACCAACAAATAATAAACTCATGGCAAGATCAGGCTGCCACACAGGTTACAGCAAATGTAAATCTTGTGGCAGGACAAGAGTATCCTATAAAACTGGAATATTATCAAAGTGGGGGATTGGCCGATATAACACTTGCATGGTATTCAAATAGTTCTGCTTACAACGAAATTATCAATACAGCCGCGGCTGCCGATGTTGCAATTGTTTGCGTTGGATTTAATAGTAATCTTGAAGGTGAAGGTTCTGATAGAACTTTTGAATTGCCTTTTGGACAAGATTCACTTATTAATGTTGTTGCCAGGGCCAATCCGAATACGATCGTTGTAGTCAATGCCGGAGGCAATGTATTCATGCAGAATTGGATCAACCATGTAAAAGGTCTCATTCATGCCTTTTATCCTGGACAGGAAGGCGGAACGGCTTTATCTGAAATTCTATTTGGAATTGTTAATCCAAGTGGCAAACTACCAGCAAGTTTCGAAAAGAAATGGGCTGATAATCCAACTTATAAGACCTATTCAAACAATGGCACCAGTAGTATAAAATATACGGAAGGTCTGATGATGGGTTACCGGTACTATGATTCAAATTCAGTAGAACCCATGTTTCCATTTGGATTTGGTCTTTCCTATACGTCTTTCGAATACAGCAATTTACAGATCTCAAAAGATACAATTGGTGGCGCTTTACATGTCTATGCTCAATTTGATGTTAAAAATACCGGAAAAGTTGCAGGCGCTGAATCTTCACAAATTTATGTTGGCGCTGATGCAAGCCTTGTTTCAAGGCCTGTAAAAGAGCTCAAGGGCTTTTCAAAGGTCAGTCTTCAACCCGGTGAAAAGCAGAGTGTCAGTGTTGAATTAAACAAAGAGGCCTTTGCCTATTTCAGCGTAAGCAAGAATAAATTTGAAGTGGATAAAGGTATCTATACAATTTCAGTAGGTTCATCGTCTAAAGACATTCGGTTAACAGATAAAGTCACTATTAATGAAGATTATATCCTTTCTGATGTACCCTCACCCAAGATCAATGAAGGAAATTTCAACTTGTATCCAATGCCTGCAACTGATTATGTGATTCTTGAGAATTCGAATTTATCTCCGAAAAATATTCACGTTGAAATCATTAATACAGAGGGTCAACTTATGGATTCATTTTCAACCGACGAACTTGTTTATAAATACATGACATTGAAGTTGAAAGCTGGAATTTATTTCTGTCGGATAAGTACTGAAAATGAAACCATTGTAAAGAAGCTAATTATCCGGTAACGATGTCATCTATAATTTGAATAATCTTCAATGCATTGCTCCGGTTTGAATAAGTATCTTCCAGAATAAGCTTTCGCTTTTCGATTTCTTCAGAGGTAAAATCCTGATGAAACAATTCTTCGATCTGGTCAATCATTTCCTTTGGTGTATTAGCCATAGAACAGAGGTGTTCAAGGCCTGTTTTACGGATCATCGGGCTATTGGCGATACAAAACCTACCGGAAAAGAGAGATGCCAGCAATTTCAATTTTAAACCGGTATCCTGAAAGGTAGGTAGCAGTATTATTTGTGCGTCCTGGATCAAAGATTCCATCTGCTCATGTTGAGGATTTGAAATCAACTGAACATGGGAATATTGTTTGATTTTCTCTGCAAGGCTTACAGTGGGGTTTTTGCCCGCTACAATGACCGGGAAGGTGATTTGACTGAACACTTGGAATAACAGGTACTCAACAGCCTGAATGTTCTCAGATACCGACAGATTTCCATGAAAAAGGATATATTTTCCACGGCCAATTTTTGATTTGATTTCATTGAAGGGATGAAAAGCCGGAATTAAATGTGAATGTCCATACTTCTGTTCGAAGTATTGATAGTCATTTGGAGAAATGCAAAGCAAATGCGATGCTTTTTTTAATCTGTTTTCATAGACTGAAAGCTTAGAGGCTTCCATTTTAAAAAATATTCTTTTGATTAAATTCTGTTCTGACTGATATAGATTCAGGTAATAATCGTGTTCAACATTGTGTGTTCTGACCAACTTTATATGGCTAGATAACAACGGATGGTCAAGATAGAAACAGGTATGAAGACCTTCAAACAATATTGGTGCATTGTTCTCAGATAAATTCTTCAATAACTGATCATTGGCACGTGTAACTACAATGTATGGTTGAACTGAAAATTGATAACGAATGCCTTCTTTCCTGGCGTAATAGAAAACCTTCGCACAGTATTTTTCGAGTTCCATTGCCTGTGGCCGGTCATATTCAAAACAATGAAGGTAGACTGATACGCCACATTCCGAAAGTGCTTTAATTTTATAAAATATATCAATTACTCCGCCGTAATCAGGAGGATAGGGGATATTAAATGCTACCAGTTGAATTGCTCGTGTCACTGTTCCAAATTTTTCTAAATATAGAAAATAAAAAACCATGAACCGACAAGCGGTCCATGGTTTCTTTGTTTTTTTATTACTGTAAATTGCGACTGAAAACTTTCTTCCTGTGACTGTACACTTTCATTCTATTCTATCTAAAATCATGTACCGACTATCGATCTATGATTTTCTTTCTTCCTGTACGGCAAACTGCAACTGAACACTGACCTCTGACCACTTTCTCCTATTCTGTCAGTTTTACTCCTCCATATCGGCTATTGATTGAAACAGATCCTCCACCAGTACCGACATTTCCATCGAGGGAGAAATTCTGGTGATCCCTAACTTTATCTCCTTTATACCGGTCATTGGGATAATCCACATCGCAATAGCTGCATTCCGCATGGAGCTTATAGTTCAAATCATTTAAACCAATATTGATCCCCCCGTAGCTGCTTGTAATTTTGATCTTCTCAAATTTCGAATCTACTTTGTCTATTCTTACCGATCCATAGCCGGTATCCAAGTCAAAGCTTCCTAGCAGTAAACCGATCTTATAATTGGAGTATCTTGAAACTGAATTCATGTTGTCCACTTCATCAACATTGATAGCATCATACCTTGAATCCAATTGAAGGCTATTCACCTTGTGAAGATTAATGGTGGGCGAATACTCCGAATCCAGCTTAAGATGACCAATGTCTCCTGAATTCAATTTGGAATATTTGAATTCCATATTGGCATCGTTAATGATTTCTATATCAGCTTGTCCGTAACTGACGGCAATATTTACTGGATTTCCTGAAGGTGCTTTTAACTTGCCTGCTGTCAAGTTTCCATAACTGATATTGAAATTGCCTTTTGCCTCCAGATCATTAATAATCACATTGCCATATCGGTTGTTAATATCCAGGTCCCTATCTTTCGGTATATTGATCAGGTAATCAATTCTATATGATTGTTTGCTTTTAAAATTATTTTCAATGTTGGTCTGTGCACTGGCTAAGCCTCCCGATTTATGAAATTCGATCTGAATCTTGTCTAAGAGATCTTTGGCTCTATTTTCTGAAGAATTATCAACAGTAACGACTACTTTGATGGTCACAGAGTCTCCGCCCAGGTCATTAATTTTTACTTCTCCATATTTGTTGGTCACTTTTAAGGCAGTAACCGAGCTTTTTGCCCAGGCTGTTTTAATAATTTTAGAATAATCTGATCCGGCAGCGCTTACCTGCATATTGGACAGGATCAGCAAAGCGAACGTAAGCTTAAATATTGATTTCATGGCTTTTAATGTTTTTTTGTTGTTTCACTTCTTGCAATTTGTTGATAATTAGATTTATAATATTCATCCTGGCCTGGTAATATTCTAGCATGGCATTAATAAC
>DMFR01000157.1:5503-16860 GCA_003450125.1 Prolixibacteraceae bacterium
TTAATAACTCGTTCATCCCCTGGATTGGCTTCCAGATCTTTCAGCAATTTCTGGTAATTGGCATCAAATTCCTGCTGTTCCTTTTGCATCATCTCCTGTTCTGTCTTTGAAACCAATCCTTCGTCACTCAACTTTTTCCATTGATTCATCCCTCCTTGAATGGCGCAGGTGTAATAAAATTCCACTTCACGGTATTCTTTAGAGATTGATCCCAATGAGAGGGCCTCTTTCTTTTCCGGAGTCAACCAGATGCGGGCCTGGTTGACTGCCAATAATGCAAATACCACGATGGCAGCAATCTTTAGCATTGCTCTGAAATTAATCTTCAGTGTTGGCCTGGCTGCTTTCTGTAGCCTGGCTTCAAATCGCTCAAAGTGGCCTTCCAGGGGTTCTTCATCCTGCAAAGAATGCCGGTTTTTTATAATTAATTTTTCAAGTTCATCTTCCATGACCTACATTTTTAGTTGTATTCAAACAATTCTTCCTTTTGCAACATCTCCCGGAGTTTCATTTTGGCCCGCATGTATTGTGATCGTGACGAAACATTGGTGATTCCCAGTATCTGTGCAATCTCTTCATGGTCATAGCCCTCCAGCAAATAGAGACTGAGTACCACCCTGTACCCGCCAGGCAATTGCTGTATGGCTCTTTTGAGCCTTTCAATATGGATTTCAGAAACATCCAGTGTTACAGGTTCTTCGTCCGGAATCTTTTCATTCAGTTCTTCAAATTTCACCTTTAGTTTTTTTAGATGATCCAATGAACGGTTAATCACAATCCTTTTTAACCAAGCACCAAAACTTACCATTCCTTCGTAGGTGTCAATTTTGGTAAGCGCTTTCAGAAAGGCCTCCTGCATCACATCTTCAGCTTCTACTGCATTACCAACCAACTGGAGACAAACATTGTACATTGATTTATAATACAGCTTGTAAAGCTCAAATTGTGCTTTGGTGTCTCCTTTCCGACACCGGTCAACCACGTCCTGATGAATATTTTGATACTGCGCTTCCAACTATTTAGGATTGTTTAGTGTTTGAATGACGAGGGCTGTTTTATGAACGTTGCATCAAAGGAAAAATAAACTTTCTTTACAGGCATTTAAAATTACAAAAACCAGATGTCACATCAACATCATACATCAAGAAATTTAGCGATAACGGTTATTCTGAACGGAATAATTACCATTGCCCAATTCATCGGCGGAATTGTTTCAGGAAGCCTTGCCTTAATGTCGGATGCCCTTCATAACCTTAGCGATGTCATTTCGGTTATTCTGGCCTATATGGCCCATCGTATCGGGCTAAAACCGCAAACCATCCAGTCTACTTTTGGCTATAAAAGGGCTGAAATATTGGCGGCATTTTTTAATGCAATTACACTGATTGTTATTTCAGTATATTTATTGTTTGAAGCCGGGAAAAGATTTCTGAATCCAAAAGAAGTTGATTACCTCTGGATGTTGAGTCTTGGGATCCTGGGCTTTTTAGCTAACGGTCTTTCGGTAGTAATCCTTCATCAGAATAAAGAGGAAAATCTGAACATCAGGGCAGCCTACCTGCACTTAATCGGCGATGCCATGACCTCGGTAGCGGTTATCGTTGGCGCTATATTTATCTGGCTATTTGATGTTTACTGGATTGACCCCTTGGTCACAGTGTTGATAAGCATTTATATTTTCGTTCATACCATCAAAATCCTGAAAGAAAGTGTGGGAATTCTGATGCAGTTTGCACCTGCGGAAATCGAACAAAAGGAGGTGGTGGCTGTACTCCAGAAAATTGATCAGGTAAGCAGTGTTCATCACATCCATTTGTGGCAATTATCTGATCACCAGATTTATTTTGAAGCTCACCTGGTCTTGAAAAGCAATTATCCGGTTTCAGATACCCAATCGGTTACAGAAAATGCAAAGCGGCTCTTAAACCACCATTTTGGGATTACCCATACGACCTTTCAGTATGAATATTTTACCTGCGAAAATTGCGATTGCTGAAATAGTGAAAGGATTGAATCGTTTGTCGGGTATGAATTGAAAATTTGTAAGGATCAATCGGAAAAGCTGTGGATAAAATAAATAAGAAATGTCGAATAAGAAATAAGAAACAAGAAAGTTTTGCTTCACCCTGAGTTACTTTCTTATTTCTTGTTCCTTATTCGACATTTCTTATTTATTCTTAAATTGATTTAATTCCACAACATTCCCGCTTGATCCATTTTTAATCCTGTTTCCCTAAGCCTTTGGTTCTACCAAAGGTAACGAATTGAAATCATAATTCCAAATATCCTAAAGGATAAACTGTGCTGAAACCCAGATACATGCAAAAACCGTAATTCCCATCACGATGGTTGCAGTGGAAAATATCTTTAAAGTTGTATCGGACTCCATACCAGAGAATTTGGTGATCACCCAAAAATAGGAATCATTGGCATGGGAGATCATCATTGAGCCTGCCCCCATAGCGAGGGTGGCAAATAACCTGCCAGATTCGGAATCCAAACCCAATACCTGGAGCATAGGAGCGACAAAAGAGGCCGTAGTGATAATGGCAACAGTAGAAGACCCCTGTGCTGTTTTCATCAAAAAAGCAATTAGAAATGGAACCGCTAAACCCAGTCCTGTTTTACTGAGGAAATTTCCAGCTTCCACTCCAATCCCTGTTTCTTTAATCACCATCCCAAACATTCCACCTGCGGCTGTAACAATCAGAATTGGCCCTGCTTTTTCAATGGCTGCTTCAAAAACAAGATTCAGTTTATGTATACTTTTATCAATTAACAATGAAAACGAAAGAAGCATTCCAACAAACAATGCCATTATGGGTTGTCCTATAAGTAGAACCGCTTTATAAAAATAGTTTTGGTCTTTCCAGCCCAGCACACTAAATAAGGAAGCAATTGCGATGAGCAGCAACGGAACTACAATTGGCAAAAGAGACAAGAATACTGAAGGTAATTTTCTGTCATCCAATCCGTTGATTTCTACATCAAGTTGAGCTGGCTGATAGTCTTTATTTTTGGTCATCCAGCGGGTCCAGTAAAAAGCAACCAGGGCGCCAGGCAGGGCAAATAGTATTCCTGCAAGGATAAAATTTCCAATATTCACATTCATGATACCAGCAGCAGCCAATGCACCCGGATGCATAGGCACCAGGCAATGCACTGCATACAAGGAACAAGCCAGCACAATTGCAATAAAGGGCATAGGGATCTTTGTTTTGGCACTGAAGGATTTGGCCAGACCACTGAGAATAATGTATCCTGAATCGCAGAAAATAGGCAAGCCTGCCAGAAAACCGGTAATGCCCATTGCAGCCGGAGCCCGTTTTTCACCTGTTTTGGATAATAGATAGTTGGCAATACTCAGTGCAGCTCCACTTTTTTCCAACACACCGGCAATGATAGCACCGAATATAATCAAAAAGCCAATGGAGCCCATTGTATTTCCAAAGCCATCCTTTAAAATCTTTACAATATCGGCATTCGGAATAGCTGTTACAGCCAGAAAAAGGGAAACCAGGAAAAGGGAAATGAAGGCATTCAACTTTAACCTGGAAGTCAAAAATATGATAGCAGCGATGCTTGAAAGGACTAAAAGAGAGGTAGTTAAAATGCTCATTGTATGACTCTCTTTTAGGGTGAATAAAAAAACTAACTAATTTTATTATATTCCATTTCAATCAAAGCATACGTGGCAGGAGATACAGGAACCAGCGGTAACCTTACCTGGTTTTTGGCCGTACCCATAATTTCCATCAAGGCTTTTACTCCTGCAGGGTTTCCTTCTTTAAAGATCAGCTTGAGCATTTCTGCCATTTGCAAATGAAGCTGGCTTGCAAGAGCCATATCCCCACTCAGTGATGCGTAAGTCAATTGGCTCAATTGATCAGGTAAAGCGTTGGCAATAACTGATATAACTCCAATTGAACCTATGGATATGGCAGGAAAAGTTAAAGCATCATCGCCGGATATAACTTTAAAATAACCGGGTGCATTGGTGATAATTTTTGCAAATTGTGCCAGATCGCCCGCTGCTTCTTTTATGGCAACCACTTTTTCAGATAGGTGTGCAATCCGTAGCGTTGTTTCGGCATCCATATTAACGCCTGTACGCCCGGGAACATTATAAAGGATAACAGGTACCGGACTGGCTTCAACTATGCTTTTAAAATGCTGAAACAAGCCTTCCTGGGTGGGTTTGTTATAATAAGGGGTAACGGAAAGAATGGCATCTATGCCTGTGAAATCAGCCGTTTGAATTTGCTGAACCAACCCTTGGGTATTGTTGCTGCCCATTCCAACCACAATCTTTAACCGTCCAGCATTCTTTTCAATCACAAAACGAACGATTTCCTTCTTTTCAATTTCGGAAAGGGAAGGGGTTTCACCTGTAGTTCCAAGCACTACCAAATAGTCAATTCCACCTGAAATCTGATCTTCAATCAACCGTTCCAACGTGTTGTAATCAACGCTCTTATCTTCATTAAAAGGAGTAATCAATGCAACCCCGGCTCCTGTAAATGGATGTGTCATTCTATCGTCGTTTTATTAATTCGTTTTAAATAGTACAAAATCTGGTCAGCCAATTGACTGGTTTCAGGGGATTCCTGAAAATCAATGTTCAAATCAAAATAATTTGATGAACTGCCTGCATAGCCAATTTTGAAAGTTGCTTCCGACAAGGCATTGATATACACCATTGGAAAATACTTTTGTCCGGTTAAGTCAATCAGCAAATCAAATTTCTGATGGATAAAATCATCAACCAAGTCAACATTTGGAACCTCTGTCCAATAATTGGTCTGCTTTCTGGAAAAACCAATGATACCCTCCTGAATTGTGGCCTTTCTCAAAGGGAAATAGCATAAACCTGTAACTTTTATACCTGCCTTCACAAGCTCATCGTTCACACGGTCAAAAGATTCCTTTTGATCAATCTGCCAAAGAATTCCTGCCGTTTGGGCCGAATCCAGGTTAAAAAACTTTTTTTCTCTGGCGACTAAACTCAATTTTGAGTCCAGTATGCGGTTGGCAATTCTTGATTTTAAACCCATAATAGGATGCAAAAATAACAAATTGTTTGTTTGACGGTGGTTGAAAGGTTTAAAGTTTAATGTTTAATGTTTAAAGTTTAAAGTTACGTGCCGATCAAAGGCTATCCATCAATTAAATTTAAAACGATGAGGTTGCATCCAGATCGGCACGTAACTTTAAACATTAAACTTTGAATTTTAAACCGTTTATAAAATTGACTTTTCGGAATGGACTCATAACCTCTAGCCAATCATCTTTAGAAAATCATCTTCTGAAATAATGGGTATTGCAAGCTTCACAGCTTTTTCCAGTTTGCTGGGCCCGATATTACTTCCTGCAAGTAAATAGCTGGTATTCTTTGAAATAGAACTTACATTCTTGCCCCCATTTTGTTCAATCATCTTCTTCAGGTCATCACGCGAGTTCTTCTCAAATGACCCTGAAATAATGATGGTTAATCCTTCCAGCTTTTGCGACCGATTGGCAATACTTGCCTCGTCCAGTTTCATTTGAAGTCCCTTTTCCTTTAATCGCTCTATTAATTGAATGTGTTGCGGGTTCGAAAAGTATAAACGGATACTTTCAGCGATCCTTCCGCCGATTTCATCAATGGCAGTCAATTCTTCAATGCTTGCTGATTCAAGATTCTCGATTGTAATTAGACGGTGGGCCAGAATTTTTGCCACTGTTTCCCCCACAAAACGAATTCCAAGCGCGAATAGCACTCGTTCAAACGGAACATTACGGGATTCGCTTAAACTTTTCAATATCCGATCAGCCGATTTATCTCCAAGGCGCTCCAGCCGGCTGATCTGCTCTTTCTGCAAATCGTATAAGTCGGCTATATTCCTTGCAAGTCCTTCATTATACAGTAAATCAATTGTTTCCGACCCAAGTCCATCAATGTTCATGGCCCTTCGGCTGATAAAATGCTCCATTTTTCCCTTGATTTGGGGCGGGCATCCATCCTCATTGGGACAATAAAAAGCAGCTTCTCCCTCTTTGCGGATGAGCTGACTGCCACATTCGGGACAGTATTTGATAAATTCAACAGCCTGTGCCATTGGATGCCTCGAAGCTTGATCAACACCTACTATTTTAGGGATGATCTCACCGCCTTTTTCCACAAAAACAGTGTCGCCCAGATGCAAATCCAGGTTTTTGATGATATCTGCATTGTGCAGGGTAGCCCTTTTTACCGTGGTTCCAGCCAATTGTACAGGCTCAAGATTGGCAACCGGTGTAACTGCCCCAGTTCGTCCAACCTGGTAGGTAACCGACTTTAAAATGGTTGCAGCCTGCTCTGCCTTGTATTTGTAGGCAATGGCCCAGCGGGGTGATTTAGCCGTTGTTCCAAGATATTGTTGCAATTTGAGTGAATTCACTTTAATTACAATCCCGTCAGTAGCGACGGGTAATTCGAAACGTTGAAGGTTCCATTTGTGGATAAAGGCTAGCACTTCATCCATATCACTGCATTTTTCAATATGAGGCGAAATTTTAAATCCCCATTCTTTGGCGGCATGGAGGTTTCCCAGGTGAGTATCGGCAGGAAGGTCATCTCCCATTAAATTGTAAAAATAGGCATCCAGCTTCCTTTGCGCCACCACCGATGATTTTTGCGATTTTAAAGTTCCCGATGCCGCGTTGCGGACATTGGCAAAAGGCGGCTCTCCTTCTTCTGCACGTTCTTCGTTAATCCTTGCAAATACAGAAAAGGGGAGAAGGATTTCGCCCCTGATTTCAAACTCAGAAGGATAACCGCTTCCTTTCAATTTAAGCGGAATACTTCTTATGGTTCGCACATTGTCAGTCACATCATCCCCAAAAGTGCCGTCCCCGCGAGTAATGGCCCGGTCAAGCATTCCATTTTTATATTGTAAGCTGATGGAAGTACCGTCATACTTCAATTCACAAACGTATTCAAACGACTGGTCGGTCAATTTTCTGATCTTCTGATCAAAGTCCCGCAGTTCTTCTTCCGAATAAGAATTGGACAGCGAAAGCATCGAATACTGGTGCCTGACTTGCTTGAATTCCTTGTTCAGATCGCTTCCCACACGTTGGGTAGGTGAATTGGGATCAAAGAATTCAGGGTTTTCAGTTTCCAGTCTTTCCAGCTCTTTTAAAAGCAGGTCAAACTCCTGGTCGCTAATAACAGGCTGAGATAAAATGTAGTATCGATAATTGTGCTCTTCTAATTCAGCACGTAATTCAGCAATTCTATTGCCGATCGTTTCGTTGGCCATTGTGCTTAAAATTTGCACTAAAATACAAAAAGAAGTGCACTATTGTTACTACTGCAAACACATAGGCACATAGGTCACATAGAAAAATATAAACTATGTGTACTAAGTAATTGGAATCCTTTGTTCTAGTATTTCAATGAACTCCAAAGGAGTTCTATATTGGTGACCCCCGGCAAAGCCGGAGGGTAAAGGGATATGCTGATTACTGACAACCCCGTAGGTGGTTGAACAGTCAACTGTCAATTTTAATTCCTTCGGAATTGAAAGAAATACGACATTATTTAAGTCCCTTACTTATGTGTCTATGTGTTTGAAAATAAAATCAGCTGCAAATTGAAATTTCATTTTTTTGCCACTCATCTAATAAACCCTCAAATTACACTAAATAAGACATTGTTTTGTGATACTTAGAGCCTTAGTGGCATAATTAGAAATAAACACATAGACACATAGAAATATTTTAAGCTATGTGTTCTATGTGCCTATGTGTTTAAAATAAAACAGTTGCAAATGGAAATTCCATTTTTTTATTTCTTCTCAAACTTTCCCTGTAAAAGAAAAGATAAAACCAGGCCGATGCCCCCAAAGAGAAAAATCATTGAAAAATAAGAGGCTACTTCATCCATTCCTCCTTGGCTCAGGAAATAACCGGCTACAATTCCAAAAGCAATGCCGATTAGAAACAAACCAATTTTGAAGGTTCCATAACCTGAGCCCGCATAAGATTTTGACTTGAACAATTCGGGATTGGCACCATTTGCGATCAAAGCAAGGCGTTCTTTATTACGTGTAGTCAGATGGACATACAACGAACCGAAGATCAGGGCAAAGAACGCGAGCGGAACTAAAATTTCTACATGCATAATATTTGGTTTTAAATGATATTCGTTTTTAAACTTGCTGCTATGACGCATGGTTTTCTTGGCGGTTACAAATAATGATGAAAAATTTTTCGTATATTTCAATTGAATTTGTAACCGGAATTTAAAAAGTGCGTCTATTGGTTAAAGATGAATAAAACAGAGGACATATATTATATTGAAGCAGTTAGAAAAGGAGATGTTTCCGCATTTTCATTTTTGGTTGAACGATATCAAAGTATGGTTTATTCATTGGCATTGAAATTGGTGAAGAATGCAGAGGATGCCGAGGAAATGGCGCAGGACACCTTTATTAAGGCATTTCAGAAACTGAATCTGTATGAAGGGAAATCTAAATTTTCAACCTGGCTCTATAGTATTACCTACAACGGCTGCATCTCTGAACTAAGGAAACGCCGGATCCAGTTTTCCTCGCTCGAAGATCAGCGGTTTTCGGATCACGATGAAATGAAAATGTATGATTATTTCAGTGAAACGAAAAAGGAAGACCAGGAAAAGTATTTGACCCTTGCGTTGAGTAAACTTCCTGAAGACGATCAGGTGTTGGTTACGCTCTATTATTACGAGAATCAATCGATGGATGACATAAGCACCATTACAGGACTTACAGTCAGCAACATAAAGGTAAAGATCCATCGGGCCCGTAAAAAAATGTATGAGATATTGCACGAAATGTTACACGAAGAAATATATACCCTATTATGAACAAGCTGGATAAACAATTCGAACAACTGATGAAGGGAATCAAACTTGATTCTCCTTCAAAGGGTTTCTCACTCAAAGTGATGGAACGGATACAGGCAGAAGCAGCCGTTCAGAAACATGTCATAGTGGAAGAATACCAGCCGGTCATCAGCCGCAAAGCCTGGATCATACTGATTGCTGCCTTTGTTTCCTTTTTGGCCTATTTGCTGTTTTTCGAACAGGAATCCTCCGCGAACACTGATTCTGTTGCATGGTCTGCTATCCAGGACTCTTTGCAGAAGGTGAATACCAAAGGATTATCCAATGCCTGGCAGTCAGTAAATGGCTTATTTGAATCCATTCCATCTATGGCTTATCTCATTATGCTGGCATCTATGGCTTTGTGGTCTGTAGATTTACTGCTGACCCGCTTGAGGCATTCTCACTCTGAGATTCAGATTAGATAATTCACCTTACTCAATAATACTGATCCCGAGTACTCAGGATAAAAGGAACACAAATTGAAGGAAAGAAGAAAAAGGAACACAAATAACACAAATGAACACAGATAAGAAAAGAATGAGAACACAGATTAAAAGGATGAACACAGATATAAAATGATAGTTTTTATCTGTGTTCATCTGTGTTATTTGTGTTCCTTTTTCTTTTTTATCCCGAGTTCTCGGAATCCATGTTCTTGTGTAAGGTGAGTCAGATAAGATTGAAATCATCAGGGAGCTAAACGGTGGATGATCCAGTCTTGGTCTGACACGCAGAATTCAATCCGGTCGTGTAAACGGTTAGATCGTCCCTGCCAGAATTCAAAATACTGAGGACGAATAAGAAAGCCACCCCAATAGGATGGTTTTGTTATTTCATGGCTTTCAAAATACTGTTCATAGTGATCATATTTGTCCATAAGAACCTGCCTGCTTTCAATGATCTCGCTTTGTGGCGATGCCCAGGCACCCAGCTGACTTTCAAGTGGCCTCGATTTGAAATACAATTCCGAATCTTCCTCCTTGATCTTTTCAGCAAACCCTTTGATGCGTACCTGCCTTTCAAGGGCAGGCCAGAAAAACAAGGCTGACACATGCCCTGAAGCGGCTAATTGTTGACCTTTGCGGCTGTTGTAGTTGGTGAAAAACACCAATCCTTCAGCGGTTAGTTCCTTTAAAAGCACTATCCTTGAATCCGGATTTCCTGACGTATCAATGGTAGATAAGACCATCGCATTGGGATCAAGCTTCTGATCATCAATGGCATCATTCAGCCATTCAATAAGCTGTTGTATAGGATCTTTATTAACCGATTTTTCAGTTAACTCTGATTTCAAGTAATTGGTACGAATATCCCGAAGCATGTTCTAACGATTTTGATTGTTTAATTAAACAAGTCTTGGCCCGTTTTGTTAATTCATTCAAAGAGCTACCCATATTAAACTGACCATTTTATTCTAAATCATCGGAAAGGCCAAGCAAAGGGATAAGAATTTTCAGTATATTTATTTGATTATTGAGCAAGTCCTTTTAACGAAACTATTTTTAAAATAACTGATACCAATAAATTTTAAGTTATGGCAAATCGTAGGAATTTTTTAAAGACCACCACCGTGTTGGCCGCCGCAGCGATGATCTATCCAGCGGCTGCGTTTAGTCCCGCAAAAAAGACCATCGGGCTGCAACTGTATACCGTTCGGGATAAAATCAAGGAGGATTTAAAATCCACCTTGGAAAAAGTAGCCAAGATTGGGTACAACTCATGTGAGGCTGCAGGATACAATGCAAGCGATGGTACTTTCTACGGAATGGCCGCCAAAGAATTTGTTGCCTTGCTCAACAGCCTTGGAATGCCTCTGAACAGCTCGCACACGACCTTTGAGCTCGATTCGGCTCACAAGGTAATCGGCGACACAGCTGCTGCCGGAGCAAAATACATCGTTTATCCTTTTCTGGCTGAAAAATTCCGTACCAACCTGGATGGATGGAAAGCCACGGCTGAAAAATTCAACAAGATGGGTGAAATCGCCAAAAGCCACGGCATCCGGTTCGGCTATCACAACCATGCCTTTGAATTTGAGAAAATGGAAAACCAGATCCCTTACGATTTGTTGCTGACCCAAACCGACCCTTCACTGGTCACTTTTGAAATGGACACCTATTGGGTGACCCGCGGAGGACAAAACCCGGTGGATTATATCAAGAAATACCCGGGCCGTTTTGCATTATGGCACATTAAAGACATGACCAAAACCGATGACATGTTCTTTGCCCCTGTAGGTACCGGCCGCATGGATTTTGCCGCAATTTTTGCCCAAAAAGAAACTTCGGGAATGAAATATTTCTTTGTAGAACAGGACAGTTTCAAGGATATGGATCCGTTTGAAAGCATTGAAATGAGCTATAAATATTTAAGCCAGTCCAATTTTTTATAGTATATTTATATTTTATTATTAACCCCCGCCGGAAACATTACCTCACACCTTACCCGGCGGGTTTTTTATTGCCCT
>DMFR01000029.1 GCA_003450125.1 Prolixibacteraceae bacterium
AAATCTCTCAATTGAGAGATTTGGCATTTTGACATTTTGACATTTTGTCGGGAACATAAGAAGTAATGGATCAAGTAAAAAAGCCATTGGACGGAACCTACCCGGGCCCTATTTTCTGATACTTTTCTGTAACCTTTCTGTAAGGTAAGGTTACAGAAAGGTTACAGATGAGTTACAGATGAGTTACAGATGACAGTACCCGGACAGGTTCCGTACACTGGCTTTTGTACTTGATTCATTATTGCCACTTTCCATCAGAATAAATGAGAATCCATGGGTAATAAAATGCCATAATGCCATAATGCCAAAATTCATTTATGGCATTATGGCAATTTTAGGAAATGAAATAAGTGGGTAGCGTTTACTTCCAGAACCTGATTACTGCCATCTCGCAGATCAGGAAAAAGACAGCCAGTGAAATAAATAATTTCCAAAGCTGCTTTCCATTGTTTAAATCCTGGAGCGTTTGGCTGAAATTGCCTTCTGTTGTATCAACTACCTGGGTTTGTTTCAGGTTATCGATAGGAATCAAATCCTTCAGATCTTCCGGGCTGTAAAATTCAGGAATGGATTCTTTTCTGGGGAAATTATAAGATATCGACTGAATGGGGTGGTCTTTATCATTGACCAGGTAATGACCCGCCTGGCTGATCAGATCATCCAACAGCAATTGTTTACGCCCTACACCTGAATTGCGGGTTGAAACCTTGAATTCTTCCTTAGTCTGAACATTGATGATTTTCACCTCGTTCACCTCACCGGAAAGCTGATTTTGGTTCAGCATGACTGGCTCTTCACTTTCTATGGAGTAGGCATATTTTTGAAGCTCTTCACTGTTCAAAACCATGTTGTAAACTGTTGGCACAAAAATGACATGACGCACAAAATTAAAATTGCTTTTATCAATGGAAAAGGAAAATGAATAAACATTTCCGTTTCCAAATCGGTGTGTGCTCAGTGCATTTTTGCCGTTCCTGAATTTCAAAAGGGAAGTTTCCACTTTTTGTGCCTGATCCGAATACCTGGCAAAACCATGGATTACCGGCAAATCAGCATTTGCTTCCTGCTTCTTAAAGACATCTTTATATAAGATATGAGCGTAATTGATTTCGGAAATACCCATCGAAGTGGTATCAAAAGAAGCAATAGTAGGTCCATTCAAGCCGCTGAGCAAAGCGTTATAATCATCGAAATTGCTGGTCCTGTCCGGAATAAGCACAAGAGAACCCCCCTGTTCTACAAACGAGATGAGCTCACTTTTCAATCCTGAACTTATTTTCTGATTGTTGATCATGAAAATACATTGGTAATCTTTTAATTGTGAGATCTGTACATTGTTTTCAGGACATTCATCGTATCCCACCAGTTCATCTTCATGAAAGAGGGCTTTCAAATATTCTGAACTGTTATTTGACGGATTGAAAATGCCAAGAGCTTTCATTTTACCCATCACTTTATAGCTTAAAAAATAGGCGTTGTCGTAAATAATGGGATAATCATCTAGTTCCACTTTGCAAAGCTGGATGCCTGGGTTATTATTGGTATAATTTAGTTCCAATGTTGCATCTTGCTGTGCGCCAATGTTAATGTTTGAAATTGACCGCAGAGAGTCATTGATGGTAAGGCGGATGGGAATATTTTGATAAGCCTGCTCTGAAAGGTTTTTCAGATGAACGAACATCTTTTCCTGCTGGCCGATTTTTCTGCCCGGTACTTCAAACCAGCAAGAATCAATGAGCAGATTATTTATTTTATCCGACTTAAAGGGCAACAGGTAGGTCCATACAGATGAATCGGGTTTGATAGTTTCTAAATCAATGCCCCTCTTTTGAAAATCAGACAGATAATAAAATAATTTATCTGCCTTTTTAGGTGCACTTGAATTTGATCTTACTACTGATGCCCATATTTCTGAATATTTGGGAGAACGTGCACTTTCCTTTATTTCAGTCACCTGTTGAATAAATTGTTCCTTGTTCAACAGAAATTCATGCTCGGGCAGTAAATCGCTGGTCAGGATTACAAACTGGGTTCCGGCATGATAGGAATTGGCAATTTCAATGGCTTTTGATTTGGCCTGCTCCAGAATCTGGCCCTTTTCATTGACATTCTTCATGCTGAAAGTATTGTCAATGTAGATGGACACAATGTGCTGGGCGGCTTTGGGAGTTCGGTCGTTCAGTGGGATATAGGGTTGGCTGAAGGCAAAAACCAACGATCCCAAAGCCAGCAGGCGTGCCGCCAAAATGATCAGCTGTTTCAGTTTTGATTTCTTTCTCGATTCCTGCTTAATAAGCTTTAAAAGCTGAACATTACTGAAATAGAGTGTTTTATACCTTCTGAAATTAAACAGGTGAATAATTACAGGAACAGCGAGGGCAAACAATGCAAACAGAAATGCCGGGTATAAAAAACTCATTCTAGTTCAGTATTTTTACAATTAGTAATAGAAAGTGTCTTAAGTGCCTAAAGTTAAGAGTGTCTAAAGTGCCTAAAGTACTTGGGGTGCGCTGATTAACTTTAGGCACTTTAAGTACTTTAGTCACTCTAAGTACTTAATTTCCTTGCCTGATCTTCAATTTCTGTCCTACCTGCAGGCTGCTTGCCGAATTGAGGCGATTTGCTTTCATGATCTGGCTATTGGTTGACCCTGGAAATTTTTTAGTTATTGACCATAGGTTGTCGCCTTTCCGTACCGTATAAACGATAAATTCCTGATTGGGAATTGAATCTGCCTTTTTAACTTTTTGATCTGACTTCTCTGACAGCTTTGTGGTGTTTTCTACTGTTGCGGTTGACGATTCAACTTGTACAACCTTACCTGCACTTGCCATGTTTGGGGTGGGAGAAGTTACAGGATTTTTCTTCAGTGATTTTTGCTTTTCGTTTAAACTCATCTTGTTGAAACGGCTGAAATATTCTCCCTGACCTTCTGGCACATAAATGGTCAGCCTCTGTCCGGATTTAATGTAATTCTTCCGCATTTTATTCCAGAACTTGATGTCTGAAGCCGGCACCCTGAACCAGGAAGAAACAGCAGCCAGATTATCCCCTGACTTAACATTGTAAGAGATTTTATCCCTCCCTTTTATATCGTTGGGATCGAAGCTGGCATACTTACTTTGAGGATTCACAATTTCATTATTGGGAAAAAACTCTGCCCTTCGGTGATCGTGGATGGTTGATTCATTTTCCAAATAGGCTGAAATCTCTTCCTGGGGTAAAACCAGGCTATAGGCTTTTGCCTTACTTGCCGGGATAATGTCGCGCCGGTATTGCGGATTCAGGCACCGTAATTGTTCTACTGAAATACCGATAATTTCTGCAATCTGGTTAAAGTGAAGGTAATCGTTCACCATCAGGGTATCGGTAATGATTGGAAAATTGGGCGCTTTTGGAAATATGTTGTGACTCTGGTAAAAATTCATCACATAATTTGCCGCAATAAAGGCCGGTACATATCCACGTGTTTCTTTTGGCAGATTGTAATAGATTTTCCAATAGTCTTTCACATCACCCGAGCGTTTGATGGCCTTATTGACCGTTCCCGGCCCGCAATTATAGGCCGCGATGACCAAATGCCAGTCGTGATACATGTTGTACAGGTCTCTTAAATACCTCACTGCAGCGTCTGTGGCTTTAACCGGATCGCGGCGTTCATCAACAAAGGTACTGATTTCAAGCTTGTACATTTTGCCCGTCGAATACATGAATTGCCAAAGCCCCACAGCGCTGGCCACTGAATTTGCTCCCGGATTCAGCGCCGATTCGATGATGGGAAGATATTTCAGTTCCATGGGCAAGCCGTATTTGGCCAGTGACTCTTCAAACAGGGGGAAGTAATAATTCGCCAGGCCAAGCATGACAGCCACCTGCTTTGGTTTCCGAAGCGTATACATGGTGATGAAATTCTTGACCGTATTGTTGTATGAAAGGCTTACGGCTGACTGCAATGACTGTAGCCGCTGAATGTAAACTGAATCGGGAAGGGTTTGTTTAAGGGTATCTGCTTCTGCAAGTTCCATGCTGTCAAGAAGAAAGGCATTTTGTACATACCAGCTTTTGAGCATACTGTCCAGTTTGTCTGAAAAGTATTTATTCAGGTTTTCATCAGGAATCGTGTAATACTTCTCATATCCTTTTAAGGTGTCAAATGATGCAATACCGATGGTACGTACCCTCAGAAGATTATCTTTCTTTATACCGGATGCCAACACATTGGAGACGGTAATGGCTAGTAATAAAACTGTTAAATGTATTATTTTCATATTTTATTGCTGTTAGTTAGAATGTAATTCTGCAATGTAACCCAATCGACCGGTTGTTCATACACATATCAGGTGCTGGAGCCCAGTTGATCGTCAAATCGTCGCCGATGTCAAAGTTGAAAAAGTTGGCATCAACGCTTGCATCTAGAATGTTTACCGCATAAAATACAGCGGTTCCTATCACACATAAATCCCGGTTTCTTCTCCAATAATCTTTATATCCTTTTACCTTATCTGTAAATTGTGTGAGATTGCTTCCTTCATAATTTAAAGGATTTGCAGTCAGTTTCTTGAATGAATTGGTGGTCGGATCATTATCAATGATGTCGGAATAGGCCTGCCTGTATTTGACGTATTCGGTGTTGTTAAAGTTGATAAAATAGCCCAGGGCAGCAAAACCGCCGTATACAATGGGCACTTTCCAGTATTTCCGGTTATAAATCTGCCCCAGTCCTGGTAATACAGCCGAATAAATGGTGGCTTTCCTGGGTGAGTGAGTGTTCAGCGGCTTTTTAACTTGTACACTATCTTTTTTGACCTGGATCGTATCCTTGATCGTTTCCTGGCTAAAGCCAGAAAATCCTGTTGCGCAAAACAGGATTATCAGAATAAATATACCAAGATATTTAACCGGCAATATATGTGCGTTTTTATGCATCTAATTTATCAAGGATTCCTAAAATTCTTTCCAGATCTTTGGTGGAGGTAAAGGGAATTACAATTTTTCCTTTGCCGCTTTGATCCATCCTGAAATCAATCTTAGAATGGAAAAATTTGTTCAGATGATTCTTCAGATCCTCATATTCAGTGGGGAATTTTTCTTTAACCGGTTTCTCCTCCGACTTAAAACTGGCATTGTCGTCGTTGTAATTCCTTACTATCTCTTCCACACGGCGAACTGAAAGATCATTTTTAAGCGTTTCATCATAAATCATTAACTGCATATCCGAGTCTTTGATATTCACCAAAGCCCTTGCATGACCCATGGCGATTAGCTTTTCAACAATCCCTTTCTGTATTTTGGCCGGCAGTTTCAGCAGACGCAGGTAATTGGTGACCGTAGATCTTTTTTTCCCTACCCGGTCACTTAGATCTTCCTGGGTCAGTTTACACTCTTCAATCAATCGCTGGTAACTTAAGGCAATTTCTATGGCATCCAGGTCTTCTCGCTGGATATTTTCAACCAATGCCATTTCCAGCATCGCTTCATCATCCGCTGTACGGACATAGGCCGGAATAGCGGTCAATCCTGCAATCTTTGAGGCCCTGAACCTTCGTTCCCCGGCAATGATCTGGTAATGGTTGTCGTCCACTTTACGCAAGGTAATGGGCTGAATAATGCCTATTTCTTTGATCGAAGCGGCCAGTTCATTTAAGGCCTCTTCATCAAAGGTTGTCCGTGGTTGATAAGGGTTGGCTACAATCTTTGATAGCTCAACTTCATTGATTGATGAACGAACCTCGTTGTTGTACGTATCCGCGCCATCGATTAAAGCGCCTAAACCTCTTCCCAATACACTTTTTTTTGCCATAATAAAAGGTCCTTATTCTATAATTTTGTCTGAAGTTTTAATTTTTGTCAGGTCATTGTTTTGAAGCAATTCCCTGGCCAGGTTCATATACGAAGCCGCCCCCTTGGAAGTGGCATCATACAGGATGGCTGGCTGACCATAACTGGGCGCCTCGCTCAATTTAATGTTCCGGTGAATCACCGACTCAAAGACCATCTCCTGAAAATGCTTTTTTACCTCCTCCATCACCTGGTTCGAAAGGTTGAGCCGCGAATCATACATGGTGAGCAGAAAACCTTCTATTTCAAGCTCAGGATGCAATTTGGTCTGGATAATCTTGATCGTATTCAACAGCTTTCCCAATCCTTCCAGTGCAAAGTATTCACATTGAACCGGAATAATGACTGAATCAGCCGCTGTCAATGAATTGACCGTTATCAGCCCCAGTGAGGGTGAACAGTCAATAAGGATGAAATCGTAATCGCCCTTTATTTTCTCTATCACATGACGCAATACTTTTTCCCTGTTGGGTAAATTGAGCATCTCGATTTCTGCTCCCACCAAATCAATGTGCGATGGAATCAAATCCAATCCAGGTATCTCGGTATTCAATATTATTTTTCGCGGATCAAGCTCATCTACAATGCATTCATAAATACTTGTCTTTACATTCCTCACATCAAAACCCATTCCTGAAGTCGCGTTGGCCTGAGGATCGGCATCGATGATCAATACTTTATATTCTAATACAGCCAGGCTTGCTGCCAGGTTAATTGCTGTCGTTGTTTTTCCAACGCCTCCTTTTTGATTAGCAAGCGCTATTACTTTTCCCATATGAAAACTGCTTGTTTGGTAAGTTTCAAAGTTAATATTTTAAACCAAAACAGGTTGTAAATATTTATTAATTAAACTAAAATATGTAATAATTAATTGATTATGTGACTGTTGTATAT
>DMFR01000191.1 GCA_003450125.1 Prolixibacteraceae bacterium
GATAAAATAAACAGGCCAATCAACTATAAATTGATTGGCCTGTTTATTTTATCCATCTGAAGATTACCTGAAATGGAATTGGATTATTTTTTATGATGTATACTAAGCGGGTGACTCAAAGTCACCCGCTTAGTCACCCGCTTAGTCATTCTATACCTTATAAGCCTGCCTGGCAAGCAGTTTCCATGCTCCATGCTGCTTTTGCCAGATCAACATGACTCCAATCTTCAAATGGCCGGGAGCGCCTTTGCTGATTGTTTCTGCGGAATAGATACAGTGTACAACGGCGGCGTTCCCTGAAATCTGAATCGTCTGGTCAGACAAGTCAATGGAACTATAATCCATGGTCTTGGTATCCAGAATTTCTGAAATAAATTCAGACTTGTTCTGCACCTTCCCGTTTGAATGTCCATAGACCAACTGATCGGCAGTTATGGAGCCAAGCAGCCCCTTATCGGCATCAACAATTCCCCTTTTCAATAATTCGACAGCTGCTGTTACTTCCTTTTGCTGCTTGGACTGGCAATAACCTGAGATAGATATCATTATAAAAATGACTACAAAGTAATGTACTTTTTTCATTGGGTTTGATTTATTGGTTGAATGTGATTACTTCCTTCAAAACTTCCTCATTTTCTATTTCCATTGGAGGTTTACTACGCCACCAGCTGGCCAAAGCCGAACCGGTAACATTCATCAGGGGTCCAAAGATGGCAGGTGCAAGGCCTACGGTGGCCATCTTACCCATTTGAAGGGCAAGCCCTGATGCAAGCCCTCCGTTTTGCATACCTACTTCGAAAGCCACCGTACGGCGGTCTTTCTCAGGCATGCCAAACAGCCACGATACGCCATAGCCCAGAGAGTAACCAGCTACATTGTGCAAAAGGCTGGTCACCATCAGCAATGCTCCCACCTTTAAGAGGCTGTCACGACCTGTAGCGGTAATAATTGTAATGATCACCGCAATTCCTACCATGGATATCAAAGAAAGGATCTTCCCCATTAACAACTTATCTCCTTTCAGAAAATGACGAAGCAGAAGGGCTAAAATCATTGGAAGGAAATAAAACCATGACAGGGACTTGGCAACAGCAATCATAAAACCATTTAAATCAGCCTGTTTGGCTTTCATATAAACCAAATCGGTCAGTAAAATAACCATCAAAAAGATGGTTAACTGAATCATTTTGCTCTTGAAATTTTCTTTACCTTTATTGAACAGGTTAAAAATGAATCCGGCAACAATGGGAAGGATGATCATGTTCAGGATATCGAGCATCATGCTCCAGAAGTTCACCTCAATGTATTGTCCTCCAAGCATCTTCATCAGGAAAGGGGTCACAAAGGGTGAAATAAGCGTTGATATGGCTCCTATCGTTACAGCCAGCACAAGATTGGCATGTGAAATATAGGACATCACATTGGAGGCCAGTCCGCTGGGAACACAGCCTATGAGGATAATCCCTGCCGAAATCTCAGGTGGAAAATTAAAGATTCTGGAAATGCAAAAAGCAACTAGGGGCATAATCAGGTAATGAGACCCCACCCCAATGAGGACTCCTTTGGGCATTTTGATCACACCAGTAAAATCATCCAGGCTCATTTGAGAACCCATACCGAACATGATTACCTGTAAAAGTGGAATGATCAGAGTTTTAAACTGAAAGCTACCGACGGAAGTAAAATACTGGGGATAGAACATGGAAGCCGTTACGGCCGTAAAAATCCATATCGTATAGGCGAATCCTTTAAATGCAGTAAATCCACGTACTGCAATGGCCATTGATAAAAAGAATGCAATCAGGAAAGGACCAGCACTTGCAAGGTTTCCTGTAAAAACCATTGAAAGAGTGGTTAATAGGAAAGCAAGAGCAAAGCCGATTGCTATTTTATATGGGTTGATATTTTTCATTTATTTAAAATAAAGAACTTTTCCAAAGTTTTATAAATTAAAATTAAACTTTGGAAAAGCTTATTAACTAAATACCCGATCATGCGATCTTTTATCATTCCAATCGGGTGTAGGGGCAAAAAAGCTTTTATCCTTTGCATGTAAATGTTCCTTTACGACATCCTCATTCAATTCAATGCCTAAACCCGGGGCATCCAGGGGAACATTGGCAAAGCCTTTGGTGATTAATTGACGGCCATCGGTTGTCTTCACCAGGCTTTCCCACCAGGAAAGATCGACAGAATGGTGTTCAAGGGCCAGGAAATTTTGGGTGGCAGCGGCGCAATGGACACAGGCCATAAATGAAACAGGAGTTCCTGCCTGGTGCATGGCCATGGCAACCCCATGTTCCTCGGCATAATCGCCAATCCGCTTGGTTTCCAAAAGCCCCCCTGAAGTAGATAGGTCAGGGTGAACAATATCAACGGCATGAATGTCGATCAGTGGTTTAAAGTTTTTCAACAGGTAAATATCCTCACCCGTAAGAAGAGGAGTTTCCAACGCATCAGACATGGTTTTCCATTGATCAGTCAATTCCCATGAAACGATGTCTTCCATCCAGGCCAACCGATATTTCTCGAGGGCTTTACCCAATCGAATGCCGTTATTCAAATCAAAATGGCCATAGTGGTCAGTAGATAAAGGAATGTCATAACCCACTAAACCACGCACTTTATCTGCAATACCGGCCAATACATCCAATCCCTTATCGGTAATCTGAATCTGGGTAAAGGGATGCTGGGTATTTCCGTAGGACATGTAATTACTTTGATCTCCCCATTGTGAAAGTTGGTTATTTGAATCTTCCCAGAATTTGGAATTGACCACCGTTCCAGGGATGCCTTTTAATTCACCGATGGAGAGATCCATCTTCAACCAGGTATATCCCTGTTCTTCAGTACGGTATTTGATCAATCGGAGTTGTTCATCTTCAGTCTTGGCTTCGGGCGTATCGGCATACAACCTTACTTTATCACGGTATCTTCCGCCCAACAGCTGCCAGGCAGGTACACCGTAGGCTTTACCGCATAAATCCCAAAGGGCCATTTCTACACCACATACCCCTCCTGCCTGACGGGAAGGGCCGCCAAACTGCTTGATGGCTTTAAAAATCATCTCTACATTACAAGGATTCATTCCCAGGATACGACTTTTCAACATCAGGGCATACCGGACATCAGCCCCATCCCTTACTTCACCCAGGCCGTAAATCCCCTGGTTGGTATCAATGCGAATAATGGCCGTACCCCCAAGAACGGTGGTAAGGGCATAGCGCATATCGGTTATCTTTAATTCCGAAGGACTGGAAGCACGCGAAACATTGGAAGTAGTCTGGGCGATGGTATCTTCAATGGATAATTTGAACAATCCGCCCAAGGCAATTCCACCAAGGGCTGTCTTCTTCAGAAAATTGCGCCGGTTATTACTGGTTGAAGGATTTAAAACTTCAGCTTTAATGGCATCAGCTTCCGCCTTTTCCAATGTTTTATTCTGGTCAGCAATATGTTTTAGAATATTTTTCATCTGTTTATATTTTTTTAAACACATAGATTAAGAGTTTAAAGTTCTAAGTTTAAGGTTAAAGGATGGGTAACTATAATCGGCACGCAACTTTAAACTTTAAGCTTTGAACTTTAAACTCCTATGTGTCTATGTATTTATTTTTCATTTGTTTAACATTGCAGTTAGTAATTCCTTTCCTTCAGGTAATCATCCAGTTCTTTTCTTGACATGGGTAATTTCCCAGGATAATTGTTCAGCCAAGACAGGAAATCCTTTTTGATGTCTTCGCTCCACTCGCTGTCAATCTGACCTGCAAGATATTTCTTTTCCCTGAGCCTCAAGTGTCCGAATTCATCACGAAGAGCCGTAACTTCAGAAGTCAAAACAAGATCTTCAACCAGGTAAGCAGGAATAAATATGACACCGTATTTTTTAGCCAGCACCACATCGCCCGGCAATACAGTGGCTCTACCAACCCTTATTGGGGCATTGATTGAAGTAAGCATCATTTGTGAAATGTAAGAAGGATCCGATCCTTTGATCCATCCGTTAAAGCCTTTTATTTCAGAAAGACCTTCCTGGTCCCTTACAGAACCGTAAAAGATCACGCCACGCTTTGATTTGGCATAGATTGAATTGCCCAGATTATCTCCAATTAAAGTGCCATCGGCAATCTTTCCATAACCATCAGCTACATATACATCACCCTCTGTCAGCATATCAATGGGCCAGGAATTGGTTCCGCCCTTCTGAGCCCTATCTTCTATTTTACCCTGTTCTTTGACTTGTTTCTCAAGATCGGACCTGAGCGGCATGTACTGAGCAGTGACTACCCTACCGGTCATGGCTTCATCAGGATTGATAATGGTCCAGTCACCTTCAAATTGATTGAGAAATCCTTTGTTTTTCAATACCCCCCAGGCTTCTTCTATGGAGATATTCTTTAATCTTTCCAGTATAGCATCCGATACTTTTGGCCTGCCATCGGGGAAACGTTCTCCTTTCCAATCTGAAGTTAATGCTTTGATGTATTCGGGAGAAGAGCCTACACGTTGAGCAGGAGCGATGAAACTGAAAAGGACAAGCAGAGAAGACAACAGTAAATTCTTATGCATTTTATAATGGTTTAGGTTAATAATTCGATGGTCAAAAATACAGGTTTAAATGTCCAAATTTATTTTGATACTACCGCATCAATTGAAGAAAACCTTATTTTATTTATTCTACCCTTCTAAAAGCCCATGAATGAGATGGATGATAAAAAATAAATTAAACAATATCGTTTCTGGACCTGTTGTTGCAAATAATATAAAATAAATAGTGTAAAAGTTGAAAATCAATTGTTTGAATCAATTTATAAATCATTATCTAAATTTATCATTATGAAAAAATTAACTACATTCAGTTTTATTTTTGCTGTTATTGCAACCAGTTTACTTCCGTTAACTTCCTGTCAGCCAGCCAAACCAGACCTGGGTAAAATACGGAACGAAATCCAGGCGATGGAAAATGCTTACGCCGCAGGAATGGATGCCAAAGATGCCAATGCCGTTGTTGCCTATTACGCAGATGACGCCATCAGTATGGTCAACAATGAACCCATCGCCGTTGGGAAAGATGCACTTTTGAAAATGGTTCAAAAGGACATTGCTGATGATACCCTCAATACCAAAGTATCCTTCGAAGTGGTTGATATATTTGCTTCCGGAGACCTTGCCGTTGAAACCGGAAAAGCCACTTTCAAAGATTCGCAGGGAAATATAATAAGAACCGGCAAATATATGTCCGTATTCGAGAAACGTGATGGAAAATACGTCTGTATAAGAGACATTTACAACAATGACAAGAAATAAAAAGAAAGCTTAAAATGGCAAAATAGGTAAGGAGATTCAGGCCAGGCGTGGCTATCTCCTTATTAAATTATAATTATACTTTTTGCAATATTCCAATAGGCTTCTCGTATTGATATCTGTGCATCTTGTGTGCTTCTTGTGTGCATCTTCTGTGCTCCAGAACACAGAAGATGCACACAAGAAGCACACAAGATGCACAGAAGAAGCACACAAGATGCACACATAATAACAAGAAAACCTTATGAGAATAGTACTTAAATAACAAAATGTCCTTCAGAAGAAATGGCATCTAATAATTTACAAAGAAGAAATATTGACAGCAAAAATGACTTAATGACACTACTGCTCAACGTTATACCCTTTGGCATTCTGTTTGAATTATTGCTTCATGAAAACAACAAAAAAACAATTAGTAACACTTAAAGAATGGAGGATCAAACTATGTTACCAGTATTTAAAAGCAGAACATTACCCGGATTGTTTGAGGAATTCTTCAGTGAAAACCTACTCCCCAATTACATCGAAGAAGGAGCATGGAAGTCAACTCCGGCTGTAAACATTTATGAAAACAATGAAAAGTTTGAAATCGAAATTGCCGCTCCAGGGCTAGACAAGGAAGATTTCAAGATTGATCTGAAAGATGATTATTTAATGGTTTATTCTGAAAGGAAAGACCAGAAAGAAGAAAAGGAAAGAGGCAAGGTTGTACGGACTGAATTCAGGTATTCCTCCTTCCAGAGGTCCTTTTCAGTACCGAAAGATATTGATGTCTCTGCAATCAACGCAACCCACAAAAATGGCATATTGCACATAGAACTTCCTAAAAGGAAGGAACAAAAAGAAAATAACTCAAGACAGATCGAAATTCAATAAGCGTTGATTGGTTGGTTGTGTTTTTTGAGGATTGTTGGGGATTGTACTTTAGGGTGCAATCCCCTTTTGTTTTCAAAGGGCCTTTTTCGAAAAGCTTAAAGGTAACAAGCTCTCTACCCCGTGCAGCAGACAGATCGAATCCTGACCGTCCAGAAGAATACGGATGGGTGTTTCAAAGCGCACTTCAGCTTCCGCCAAAGCCTGCCGGCAGGATCCGCATGGCTTTACAGTCTCCTCGACTAAAACCCCATTTTTAGCTGCCGATATGGCAATTGCTATCACTTCAGAATCAGGATAATTGGCATTGGCATAAAACAAAGCTACACGCTCAGCACATAAACCAGAAGGATAGGCAGCATTCTCCTGATTGTTCCCTTTAATAATCAACCCGTTGCTGAGTAAGACAGCGGCCCCGACATGAAATCCGGAGTAGGGCGCATAGGCTGATGCGGTTATCTTTCTGGCTTCCTTCATCAACAGTTGATCTTCTGCGGACAATTCAACCAAATTTTCATATTCATGTACTACAATTTTGATTTCTGTCGTTTTCATTGATATAAAGAGTTTTGTCCAAAAGTACGCTAATAGTTCTTATTGGACAATGGAATTTAGTAACAACATTTTCTTATTTTTGTGGAAACACTTCTAAATAGCTCATGATAAAATATACTATACTTTTCATCTCCCTGTTTTCGTTTTTTCAGGTATTCGCTTTACCCAAGCTATTTACACGTGAAGAATATATTCAAAAATACTATCAACTGGCCATTTCCGAGATGATACGAAGTGGTATTCCTGCCAGTATCACCCTTGCACAAGGCTGCTGGGAATCGCAAAATGGGAATAGTATCCTTGCTACCGATGGGAACAACCACTTTGGAATTAAATGCAAAAGCGATTGGACAGGCAAGACAATCTACCATGACGATGATGCCAGACATGAATGTTTCAGGAAATATGAACATGCCGAAGCTTCTTATATTGACCATTCAAATTTCCTGATGGGCAGCACCCGTTATAGCTTTCTTTTTCAACTCGACCGTAAGGATTATACGGGCTGGGCTTATGGCTTAAAAAAGGCTGGTTATGCCACAGATCCCATTTATGCGGAACGCCTGATCAAGATTATCGAGGAGTTTAAACTTTACACCTACGATGCTTATGGAGATAATAGTCCGATAGCTTCCGTTGTAAAGGCACCTTCGCCCAAAGCCGTTAAATTACACAATCATACGGTTCAGGCCAAGAGCATGGCCATACATAAAATTGAGCACCGTAACGGGTTACGAAGCTTTGTAGTCGTTGCAGGCGATACTTACCAAAGCCTTACCAAAGAATTAAAATTGAAAGATTGGGAATTATACACGTACAATGATTTAGACAAAGGGGCTCAACCCAAGGTAAACGAAATACTATATCTCGAACCCAAATATAAAAGAGCCAACCGTGAGCACCAGCAACATCTCGTTGAAAAAGGCGATCAGATGCATTACATTGCCCAACGTTATGGATTAAGACTTAAACCTTTGCTGAAAAGGAACCGTATGAAAAGTGGGGATGAACCTGCCGAAGGGCAAATTATATATCTGCATCACAAGCGGCCAAGAAGAGGGTAAACCGCTGATTAACCTGACTAATTAGTGGTTCAAAATCTGCTCCATCTGCTAAAGAGCAAACGCAAAAGCACCTTGTCGGCAAACAATATAAAATTCAATGTAAATACTGCAAAAACAACCTGCATCACATTCCCTGTGATAAATGAAAATACCTGCATGACAAACTCTTTATCCAGGTAATAATATAAACCTCCCACCACCAAAAGCAAAGCCATTAGAAAAGCGGTCAGTGAGGCATATTCCATAAGGTCACTTTTCCATTGTTCATGCCTGACAATGTTTAGCGTAACCTTTTGGGCAAAATCGGCAGGTAAATGAAAGACTGGCTCCCTAACCAATGACTCATCAAGGATATTATCAAAAACATCAAGTTCATTATTTTTCATGGGTAATCTCCTTCACTGATTTTAAACTGGTTTCATTAACCACACACTTTAGTTTTTCCTTCAAAAGTGCTTTGGCCCTGAACAAATAGCTCTTAATGGTTCCTTCAGGCATTCCGGTAATCTGTTCGATTTCCTGATAGGAAAACTCTTCCAGGTGATACAGCGTTAGCACTGTCCGGTATTGAACGGGCAACAACTCTATTTGTTCGTGAATGAATTGATGAAAGTCAGCCCTTTCGTAATCATTGGGATTATAATCCGTCATGTTTCTTAAAGCGGCTGTATCGTCAGGATTTACCTCCACCATCTTCTTGTATTTCCTCAGGTAATTAATGCTGGTATTATAAGCGATGGTAGCAATCCAGGTCGACAACTTGCATTCGTTACGGTACTTTCCCAAATTTTGATATACTTTCAGAAATACTTCCTGGCAAACATCTTCCAATTCATCCTGTCGCTGAATTAAACGGCCAGTAATATGAACCACCAGCTTCTGGTACCGATTGACCAGAAACGTAAACGCGTTCATATTACCCTTTAAAATCTGATTGATTAATTCAGCCTCCTCCATATTGATAGTTTGACAACCAATGAAGTTGAAATGTTGCAGTAAGATCGAAC
>DMFR01000064.1 GCA_003450125.1 Prolixibacteraceae bacterium
GAAAGTTATTCATTGGCTATTCGAACGCTATTCGAAGATTTTTCGAATACACTCGAACTACCTTCGAACTACCTTCGAACTACCTTCGAATAACCTTCGAATAACGACCGAGTATGACAGGGTGTTTTATCCTAAAAACCCCAAGCAAAAGGACAGGACAACTTGACTAAAAAAGTTTCCCCATAAGATCATGTTGGGTGAATATTAATTTTCTGATCGGGCTGTTTTTATTTTCAGCATAAAATTTTGTATTGCAAAAACAGTCTCTATATTTGTCTCCTGAACGATCGGTATGTTTTTACTATGAGCGATACACGTGAATACATTATAGACCAGGCTTATGGCCTTTTTCTGAGCAGAAGCTATGAGGCTGTTTCCATCAGTGAAATCAGCAAAGCGATCGGCTTGACCAAGGGGGCGCTGTATCATCATTTCCGCAACAAGGAAGAACTATTTATGGCGGTGATCGATAAGAACATCAAAATCGATGAACTGAACTTTGACCCCGAGAACATTACCTTACTGAACTACATCGAGTTGTGCCAAAAAAAGGCAAAGGAAATCGTGAGCGCAACCTTTAGCAACAATCCTGCCTACATTCCCCATAACTTGCTGGCACTGTTTATAGATGCCTTCCGGCACTATCCCGGGTTTGCAGACAGGCGGGAAAACCTGATTCAATCAGAGATCGCCAAGACGAAAAAAGTGCTTGACCGGGCTGTTGAAAGGGGAGAAATCAGGGAAGATATCAACACCTCGATGATGGCAGAGATCTTTTTCACGCTCAATACAGGGGTGGCCCGAAGCCTTATCCACAGCAACATGAACCAGAAACTGGCTATCAAACAACTCAGGAGCCAGTTCCAGGAACTGTACAAGCTCATGGTTAAAACTTAAACCCCTTTTTTTTATACTAAAACATACCGTTCGTTCAGTATGTTTTTACCTCTTGATATACATTAAATTTAGATATACTTAAAAATTGAACCCATGCAAAAGAACTTGATTTTACTGGCTTTTGTGATCGCAATGGCCGGTTGTCAAACCAAACCAGAGACAGAAAAAAAAGTCAATGCCTCCATCCATGTAAAGGCAAAAACGGTGACCATGAAAGATGGCCTGTCGGATCTGCGCTACAGCGGAACGGTGGAGGCCTCGCAGACCATTCCCCTCACCTTTCAAAGCACGGGAACTGTAGAACAGGTGCTGGTACAGGAAGGTGATGTGGTCAGAAAAGGCCAGCTGCTGGCAGTGGTCAACAAGGCCGACAACCAGAGCATATACAATTCCTCCCTTGCCACCTATCAAAAGGCAAAGGATGGCTACGACAGGCTGAAACAGGTGTACGATAAAGGGAGCCTAACGGAGGTCAAGTGGGTGGAAATGGAAACCAACATGAAACAGGCTGAGTCGCAACTGCAGATTGCAAAAAACAACCTCGACAAGTGTAATTTGTATGCCCCGGCCAGTGGAGTTGTCGGTAGCCGGAACATAGAGCCCGGCCAGTCAGCCCTCTCTACCTTAGCCCCCATTGAACTGGTCAAGATAGAAACGGTATTGGTGAAAATTGCCGTTCCGGAGAATGAAATTGGAAAGATCAAAAAAGGATTAAAAGCCGGGTTTGTCATTTCAGCCCTTGGAGACAAAAAGTTTGAAGGAGTCATTACCCATGTAGGGGTAGTGGCTGATCGGTTTTCAAGAACGTATGAGGTAAAGATTGAAGTCAACAATAAGGATATGGAAATGAAACCCGGTATGGTCTGCGATGTGAACCTTGCCCTTGATGAAGGGAGCCATCTGCTGGTTGTTCCCTACCAGGCAGTCAGTGTGGATATGAAAGGAAACCCTTACGTATGGATCGTCAATTCAGACAAAAGAACAGTTAAAAAGATGGAAGTAAAACTGGGATCAGTTGCCCAAAACGGCATTGAAGTGCTTTCAGGGTTGGTATCCAATGACCTGGTGGTGGTTGAAGGAAAAGAGAAATTGTCGGACGACAGCATAATCAATTTATAGGATGGGACACAAGTACAGGGGACTGATAGAAGGGGCCATGCGCAACCGCAACATTGTAATCATTATTACAGCGGTTTTTATGCTGATCGGGATAGTGGCTTTAAAAAAGATGCCAAGGAATGAATTCCCGCAGTTTACCATCCGGCAAGGAGTCATTGTAGGGGTGTATCCCGGTGCGACGTCAGCAGAAGTGGAAGCACAACTCACAAGAGTAGTGGAGAATTATATCTTTGGATACCAGGAAGTAAGGAAAGAAAAAACGTATTCCCAATCCAAGGAAGGGATCATGTACATTTTTGTTGAACTGAACGATAATGTCAAGAATGCCGATCAGTTCTGGTCAAAACTAAAGCATGGGCTGAGTGAATTAAAGATGAGCCTTCCAACGGGGGTTCTGGCCCTGGTGGCCAATTCTGACTTTGGGGATACTTCTGCCCTGCTGATCACTTTATCTTCAGATTCGAAAAGCTACAAGGAATTGGAAGAGCAGTTGAAAAAACTCGAAGCCGAGTGCAGGAAGATTCCAGCCACTTCTAAGATAAAGCATTTTGGGCTGCAAAAGGAAAAGATATTTGTCAATGTAAAGCCTGAACTTCTCAATGAATACAACATCAAGTCGTTGTCACTGTTGGGTTCTTATCAATCGAACGGGATGGTGAGCTATGCCGGGGAATTAAAAGATGGGGTGAATAACTTGCCTATCCATTTCCCGGCAAACTTTGAATCGGAAAAAGACCTGGCTGACCAGATTGTATATTCAGACCCAAGGGGCAATGTGGTGCGGTTGAAGAACATTGCCTCCATCGAAAGGCGGTATGATGATCCCAAGAGTTACATCAAGCAGAACGGCAAAAAGACCATCCTGCTGTCCCTTGAGATGCAGCCGGGAAACAACATCGTGGAATTTGGAGAGGAAGTGGATGTTGCCCTAGCCCATTTCAAGAAGCATTGCCCTGAAGACATAGAAATAGCCAAGATATCGGAACTTCCGAAGTATGTAGATGATTCGATCAGTAATTTCATGAAGGAATTCCTGATCGCCATCATTGCAGTTATCCTGGTGACCATGATCCTGCTTCCCATGCGAGTTGCTTCGGTAGCCGGAATTACAGTACCCATTTCAGTATTGATCACCCTAAGCGCCCTCTATTTTATAGGGATTGAACTGCATACCGTTTCTCTGGCAACTTTGATTCTGGTACTGGGGATGATAGTGGACAATTCCATTGTGGTGATTGACAACCATGTAGAGAAGATTGATCATGGCTATTCACCCTGGCATGCCGCCATTAAGAGTGCCAAGGAACTGGTAACGCCCATTGTAACGGCCACACTGGCTATATTGGCGGCCTATATTCCTTTGGGATTTATGATACCAGGTACACCGGGAGAGTTTATGAATACCATTCCCATTGTGGTTTGTGTTGCCCTGACAGTTTCGATTATCATTGCCTTGCTGTTGGTGCCTTATCTGAACTTTGTCTTCATCAAAAAAGGCTTAAACCCCAATGGAAAGAAAAAGGACAGCAAATCATTCCTCGACATCCTTCAGGGATGGTTTGACCGTACATTGGAAAAAGCGTTTGTTCATCCCAAACTGATTCTCTTGGTTGGATTGGCAACCATTCTTTTGGCAGTGCTGCTATTTACAAGATTGGACCAGCAATTGTTTCCTGAACTGGAACGCAACCAGTTTACAGTGGAAGTTTACCTGCCCACAGGTTCATCCATTGAAAGCACTGCTCAAGTGGTGGACAGTCTGGAAACAATACTTCTTCATGACAAGCGTGTAACCAATGTAACCAGCTTTATTGGGACAAGCTCCCCTAGATTCCATACGGTATATGCTCCCAACATGCCGGCTTCAAGTTATGGGCAGTTGCTGATCAATACCCAGTCGGACAAGGCTACACGGGAGATTGTCAATGAATACAGTCCTATCTATTCAGACCATTTTGCCAATGCCCATGTCAAGTGGAAGATATTGGCCCTACAGATTTCAAAATATCCCATCGAGGTGCGTATCTCCTCTGATTCGGTAAAAGATATCCGCAAGATAGAAGCACAGGTGTATGATATTCTGAAAAAGACCAATCATCTGGGTTGGGTACATTCGGATTGGGACCAGATGCAGCAGAACGTGAAAGTAAACCTTGACCGCGATAAGGCCAATAGGCTGGGATATACCAAAGGACTGGTCGCCACTTCGCTGATGATCGGACTGGACGGAATACCGCTAACTACGATCTGGGAAAATGATTATCCCATAGAAGTGAGACTTTCACAGGAACCTACCCATTTTAGAAATTTGAAAACACTGGAAGACCAGTACATCACTTCATTCTCCAACTTTTCAGCCATCCCTTTAAGATCGTTCGCCACCTTCACCCCTGAATGGACCCAAGGGACCATTGTAAGACGCAATGGAACCCCTACCCTCACCGTACAGGTAGAAAACGGTCCCGAGGTCACCGCAACCGCCATATTGGATGAAATCAAGCCCAAGATAGATCAGCTGGCCTTGCCTGAAGGCACTTCAATCAATTACGGGGGGGATTTTGAGGCCCAGAAAGAGGTGTTTACCCCCATGACCATTGCCCTGGGACTGAGCATTATCCTCATCTTCTTCATCCTGTTGTTTGAATTTAAGAAAGTAAGACAGGCACTGCTGATCATGTCCACCATGCTTTTATCCTTACCCGGAGCAGCAATAGGGTTAACCATCATGCATTACCCTTTCAGCATTACCGCTTTTATCGGCATTACGAGCCTTTGTGGCATGGTGGTCCGCAATGGGATCATTCTCATAGATTATGCCCGTGAGCTCAGGGAAAGGGACAAAATGCCCATCTATCAGGCCGCCCTTGCTGCCGGAAAGCGAAGAATGCGTCCTATCTTCCTGACTTCGGCTGCCGCATCAGTGGGTGTAATTCCCATGATCTTAAGCCGGTCTCCCCTCTGGGGTCCGTTGGGTACGGTCATCTGTTTTGGCTTAATGATTTCAATGGTGCTTACCTTGTTTATTTTACCTGTCCTTTATTGCCTGGTCTGTGGAAATGACCGAACTTCCCATAAGAAGTTTCATATTAAGGCTATTACAACAATAGTCATCTTAATGGCCATGCTCCTACCCGCTCAACTAAAGGCTCAAGGCAGGGAACTATCAGTTGATTCATGTAAACAACTGGCCATTAAGAACAACAAGAGGATTATAGAGGCCAACTTTGAAGTTCAGGAATCGCAGGAAGTAAAGAAAAATGCCTATACCCATTATTTCCCAAAGGTAAGCGCCAGCGCATTTGCCATGCGCTCCACCGACTACCTTGTAAAAGGAAAGCTGCCAGAAATGAACTTGCCGGTATATGATGGCAACAAGGCCAATCTGGCCCATGCCACCCAATTTGCCTATTTCCCATCGATGGAGATTAATGCCATAGACTACCTGAATCTGGCCAGTGTAACAGCTGCAGTGCCCCTCTATGCAGGGGGACAGGTGAGAAACGGCAACAGGCTTGCTTCTCTTGGCATAGAGGTGAGTCAGGAACAGAAGGCCTTGACCACAACAGAGGTACTGGTGCGAACTGAACAACTCTACTGGAGCATTGTATCGTTGAATGAAAAATTGAAGACACTGGATAGTTACCAGGCTTTGCTGGATACCTTAAACAGGGATGTGACCAATTTCACCAAGGCAGGACTGGCACAGCGCAACGATTTGCTGAAGGTGCAGCTCAAGCAAAATGAACTGCAGTCCAACAGGCTAAAATTACTGAACGGCATTACCTTAAGCAAACGGGCCTTGTGCCAGCATATTGGCATCAAATACGATTCTACGTTGGTATTGAATGATCCACCGGTAGTTCCTGTATCGTTTCATGAAACAGTTAATAAATCGGAAGCCATCGCAGAAAGAATAGAATACCAGTTGCTTAAAAATGCAAGCGAAGCTGAAGAGCTTCAGTTGAAAATGACTAAGGGTGAACTAATGCCTCAACTAGCTCTGGGGGCAATGGCCGCTTATGTGGATATAGCCAACACGGGCAATCCACAACAGCTGGCCTTTGCCACGCTCAGTATTCCCATTTCAGACTGGTGGGGCGGCTCTCATAAAATGAAGCAGCAACAGCTTAAAATTGAACAGGCTCAGAATAAACTTTCAGAGACTGCCGAATTGCTTGCCTTGCAGATTGCACAGGCAGAGAATGAGTTGAGTGAGAATCTCGACCAGGTTCAACTGGCCCAAAAGGCCATAGAACAGGCAAGTGAGAATTTAAAGGTGACAGACGATAATTACCGTTCTGGAACAATAGGCATTTCGGATTTACTGGAAGCACAGGCACTCTTTCAAACGAC
>DMFR01000269.1:0-961 GCA_003450125.1 Prolixibacteraceae bacterium
AGATGTGTATAAGAGACAGACAAAGAACTATGGCCTTGTACAAGGCTCATTTATTTACTTAACAATAGTTAATAATGAGCACAAATTTCATCATTCAAAAACTGGAAAGCATTGAAAAAATGCTAAAGCAGCAGTCTCTGCTTAAAAAGGAAGTATTAACCTCCAGGGAAGCAGCTATTTATTTAGGGTTGTCGCTTTCGTACCTCTATGAGCTGGTCAGTAAAAAAACAATCCCGGCTTACAAGCCCAACGGGGGAAAACTGTATTTCAAAAGGAAAGAACTGTATAACTGGATGTTATCCAAACGAAAAGCATCTAATTCTGAAATTAAGGAAGCAGCAACTCAGTTTTCAGCTAAAATGGGGATAAAAAGCGATTGCAAATCGCTTGACCCGAGTCAGTTTGTACCTAATAACGGGAGGAACTAACCATGCAAGAGATTTTGAAAGTCCTTCTTCAACTCTCAGAAGAATTGAAGGAAGTCAAGACAGCTCTTCAGAGTTTGAAAAAAAGTCCGGCACAGGCATTCAAAGAAACATGGATTGACGGGCAAGATGTATCGGTTGCCCTGAATGTCAGCCAACGAACTTTGCAAACCTTGCGCACTAACGGATTGCTTCCCTTTTCACAGTTCAATGGCAAATGCTATTACAAGGTTTCCGATCTGGAAACATTACTCAACAGCAATTATTCAAGAAACCAACAAAGCAAACGCCATGATTGAGGAAATGGATGTATTGCCCAAAAACCAGGACCAGAACATACTACCTGAAACGGAATTACTCATTGCATTGCCAAAGTTCAGCTTTTTCCGCTGTCCGGTAACCAATACTCTACCCAATGCGGAAATATCGCTTCTGGATGCATACAAGGTCATCAAAGGCAACAGGTATAAGGCCAGGACTGCAGAGTTGAGAAATTTCACAGAGGGGACAATAGCAAGTAAGTACAAGCGAACAAA
>DMFR01000269.1:1110-1295 GCA_003450125.1 Prolixibacteraceae bacterium
CCCATTCAGGGCTGCTAACACTCGATTTTGATCATGTATCCAATCTGGACGGATTAAAGAAAACTTTATTGAGTGACCGGTACTTTGATACTGAACTGATGTTTGTTTCGCCTTCAGGCGATGGATTGAAATGGGTCATCTCTATTGATTTAATGGAATCGTCGCATCAGCAGTGGTTTGCCTCA
>DMFR01000269.1:1510-7049 GCA_003450125.1 Prolixibacteraceae bacterium
CGCATCAGCAGTGGTTTGCCTCAGTGGCTGCCTATTTAAAAGCCACTTATCAGTTAGAGGTTGACAAATGCGGGAAAGATATCTCCCGTGCCTGTTTCCTTCCACACGACCCGGGGGTCTATATTCATCCGAATTATTTGGATTGATGGATTGAAGGATTGGGTCCTCAACGGGGGATTCATCTGAAATCAAACCTTATTTCCCTGTTAAAAACTTAGTAACAGGAGTAAACAGAAGCACTTTTACCTTATTTACCTTATTCCTATTTATATAAGGTTAATAAGGTTAGGTTCAAGAGGGATCTACCTGTTACTAAGGTTAAATAACTGAAAATAAGGTTTCCATAAAAATAAGTAAAAAGAACATTTTCTAAAATATTCATTAATTCAAAAGATCATGCAACTCAATAAATTATTATCAGCAATTATAAAGATGGTTTTAAAACCTGCAACTATCAATTGGTCACTTTGGGGGTTATACCTCTTCCTCTTTTTCTATTCAGTCCTGGTGATTGATTTCATTGTTCTTTTTGTCTTCATTATAAATAGTAAATAGATGAAACAGAAATTTAACCCCAATGATTGGTTGAATACCAATGAAGGTGGTGATGGTAGAGACGCAGCAAGCTGCGCCTCTACACCAACCCCATCCAACGACACCGAATTGATCATTTCGCGCATTGAAACCGCTCAAACAGACATTACAACCAATTATTCCGATTGGCGAAACATCGGCTTTGCACTGGCAGATGAGTTCGGTGAAGGAGGCAGAGACTATTACAAGCGAATCAGTCAGTACTATCCCGGCTATTCAATCACAGATTGCAACAAGCAATACGATCAATGTATGAAGGCCAAAGGTCATGGAATTTCCATCAAAACACTCTTCCATTTAGCAAAGCAGGCAGGGATAGATGTGAAAAGCAGACAGGAGACGGAAGACGGTAGACGGGAGATGGATGAGGGAAGGAAGGAGCAAGTAGCCCGGGGCTTGGAGCCAGTTGCGAACAGCCAGAAGCCAGAAGCCAGTAACCAACAACCAGTTGCAGAATCCCTACCCACGCTACCTGAATCAGTATTTTCTGTTTTACCCGATTTACTTCATAAAGTTATAGCTGTGGCCGACTCCAACGAAGAACGCGATATTTTGCTTCTAGGGTCATTGGTAACCATGAGCGCCTGTTTGCCCAAAGTTTATGGGCTTTATGACGGTAAAAGGGTTTGTCCTAATCTCTATTTGTTCATTACGGCACAGGCATCCGCGGGCAAAGGCAGATTGGTTCATTGCAAACAACTGGTAAAGCCTGTTCATATTGAATTGCGCCAACAAGCCAATTTAATGAAGCTGCAATATGAAGAGGACATGAGAGAGTTCAACTCTTTTAAGGGGAAGGATATTAAGAAAGAAAAGCCAGCAAAGCCACCAGAAAAGATGCTTTTCATCCCTGCCAACAACAGCACGACTGGTGTTTTTCAGTTGCTCTCAGACAATGAAGGTAAGGGGCTGATCTTTGAAACTGAAGGAGACACTCTTGCACAAGCATTCAAGAGCGATTATGGCAATTACTCAGATGGTTTCAGAAAGGCTTTTCATCATGAAACGATTTCTTATTATCGCCGTACCGACCGGGAATATGTAGAGATTGAAAATCCCTGCCTTTCTACGGTGTTGTCAGGTACGCCCAGGCAAGTTTCTACCTTGATTCCCAATGCGGAGAATGGATTATTTAGTAGGTTTATTTTTTATCACATGAACATCAAGCCTATATGGAAAAATGTTTTTGCATCCAGTAACAATGAAGGACTGGACGAGTACTTCAACCGCTTGGGTAAAGAATTTCTTCCGTTGTACAACGCTTTAAACACCCATCCTGCCATTCAGTTTTGCCTGACCTCGGAGCAACAGGATCAGTTTCATGCCTTCTTCACCCAGGTGCAGGTCAAATACCTGACCCTCCAGGGCATGGATTATATGGCCACGATCAGAAGGCTGGGTTTGATCGCCTTCCGCATAGCAATGGTGCTTTCAATACTACGGCTGCTTGAAACGGGCGACTTTTCAGATAAATACGATTGTACAGAGGATGATTTTCAGACGACGTTGTCGATTATCAATGTCTTGGTTAAACATGCCAGTTATGTATATTCTGAATTGCCTGAGGATAGTACACCCACTAAACAAAAAAACAGGAAGGAACAATTCCTCGATCAATTGCCTGAAAAGTTTAATCGTCCCGGTTATCTCGCCTTGGCAAAAAGTTTATCCATTGCTGAAAAGACGGCCGAAGGGTATATTACCCAATTCTGCGAGAAGGGTTTGATATTTAGGGATCAGCAAAGTTCTTACACCAAAATCAGCACGTAAATTGGGTTACTCAGCAGGTGACTCCAAGTCACCTGCTGAGTAGTGAGGAAGTCAAGGAAGTCAAGGAAGTTAAGGAACTTGGTTTATTATAAAATGAAGAGCCTGAGATTCTAAGAATAAGAGGACGGAACACCCGTTCTCTTTTACTTTAATTTATTTATTTATCCCATGAAAAGCATAAGTTTCTAAGAATGAACATTTTTATTGACAGTATTGATCAACATTCATAAATCTTTCGTTAAATTGCGGCTCTCTAAAAACTAACCAATGGACTTACCTCGTAAAAATGTGATTCCTTCCAACCTACTTGGGCCGTTAACCACCACTTTTGTTTCTGCATTTCCTGAATTAGTCAATGCCTTAATAGTTTGTTCTTTGACTGATGTGAAATACCTTAAAATACCCCTTAGCCTTGAAATTGAAGAAGAATACTATTATCTGGTCGAATTAAGCGAAGCGCGGCTCCAACAAATCAACGGCGGCGGCATGGCAGTAATGCGTCCATTTCGGAACCCTGAAAAAGGATTGATTTACATTGCTCAATGCGATAAAGAGAACAACATCAAAAAACTATGGTGGCAGGTCGCACTTACTGAACCTCATTGGCCGATCAACGATACCAGCAAAGTTGACTTTAAACTTGTTGACAAGACAATACCCTACAATTTGATCCAATATTCAAAAGCCAGAGATCGTTTTGTCATTGATTTTCATCTGGAAGCTGAAGGATTAAAAGACCATATGCAGTTATGGTCTTTTACGAATTTCCTGATGCCCTTTACTGAATTGATAAAAACGGTGATTTTGGATCACAACCCAAGCCTGCCATCCAAAGAATTGGAAAAGGTAATCAATTTTGGGTTTAGCAAAATTGAAATCAATTGTCTTCATGGCATCCTTGAATTTGATTACAACGAAAGTCTGCACCATACGAAAACAGAACTTGAAAATATCACCAATCTCTACTACCTCTTTGGCGCTGAGGATGAAGTTGAGATTATGAAATACTTTGATCGGTTTGCCAATAAGAAACTGATTGTCCAATACCTTTCCATGTTACGACAAATCATTAAGAATAAGGCTATTTTGAAAACCAAGGTTGCGACCCCTGATGGTCATTTTCAGGAAGCTTCCTTTAACCGGCAGCGTTCGGTGAATCTTAAAAAGATCATCGACAACAAAATTCCGTCAACCTCTTATGAGGACAATGTAATTGGTGTATTGACACGCATTGATTATCAATCAAGCACAGTTCCCCAATTTTCCCTAAGTTCAACTACTGACGATAAAGTATATAGTGGAATTATTAACCCGGCTCAGGGTGAAAGAATCCCGGAACTTGAGCTCAATTTCATGGAAAAAGAATACGATTGTAAGCTAAAAGTGATATTTTGGCCCGAAACCAATGGGAAGCCAGAGAGATACTCTTATGTACTGTTGGAAATTAAAGAGGTCTGAGTGGTGGATAGTGAGCGGGGTGACTTCGAATTTGTATAAGATTTCAGCATAAATTATTCTATTTTTAGTCTCATCAATAAAATAACTATTACTTTGAAATATAAAGGAATGATGGTTAATAAAGAAATATTTCAATGCGGATTGGTATAGAGGTGGTGTGAGAAGATAAAATATTATAAGGCTACAGCCTAATAATGGCACAATATAAGGTTAAAGCCTTATATTGGACAGTGGAAATGAATATGAAATGAAGGATAGAGCTTATAATAAAAGCTGATTAAAAGCGAATAAAATATATAAGTTAATATTTTTATTTTTATACTTGTAAAAAAAAGAAATTGGAATTTACTTTACATCATACGTGCAGTAGCGCTGGAGGCGAATATTATATTACTCAAAACATACCATTTTTGTCTAAATATAAACCTAAAGAAAATGTAATGCCATATCTAGGTGAAGGGTACTATTTTTGGGATTATAATTTAGAGTATGCAAAGGTTTGGGGTGAAAGCCACTATTCAAATAAATTTCTAATTTTTGAGTGTGAGGTAAGTATAAATGGTGATGATGAAACTTATTTGGACTTAGTGGGGAATAGGAAACATCTGTTGGGTTTTGTTAGTTTACTTATGGAGTTTAATTTTATTCACGAAGAAGGAACAAAAGGTATTGATTTGTGTTATATAATTGAGTATCTTAGAAAAAGTATTCCAGAAGCATTTCCCTTTAAAATAATTAGGGCCGTTGATTACAAAAACGACGAATATGCAGGTATAAAAATAGTTTTTAATGGAAAGGGGAATCCGCCAAGTTTTACTATTTTAAACCCGAGGATTATTTTTTCATTTAAAAACAAAGATGAGATACCCTATAAATTGAAACCATTTATTACCTTTGCATCATAAATACACTATGGAAGTTTTTGAAAAAGCGAGATTAGCCCTTAGAGAGCACTTGCTTAAGAATAAAGAAAGGGTTCTTGCTGACTTAGAACAAATGAGGGAAAAGTCGGTTGGAAATGATATTTACAACTATGTAGAGCATGTTGCAAATTCATTTTCGTTTGAAAGTGTTACTACATTTAAAGAATTTTCCACAAATTACACTTTCGATAATGATATTTTAACATACCTGATTACGGGTATGACAATTGAAGAAGAAATCTTCTCACCGCCAGAAAAAAGTAAAAAAAATATTAAAAAAGACTCTGAAGTTCCTTCAGAGTCTTTTTTTTTTAATATCATTGCAATATGATAGAAGCAAAAGAGGCAGCATTTTCGTTTGTGGATTTTAAAATTCCTCAATTTTCTTATAATGAAAATAATGAGGGTGGAAGTGAATTGACAATAGGATACAGCCCTAGTGGAATATATAATAGTTTAACTGGGGAATTTGAATTAAAATTGAAGTTCATTGCTAGCCGTGCCACAAATAAAGAGGATGTTGTAATTGACTTAACAATGCTTGCCAAATTTAAGTTTCGTTCTATAATTGAACTAAAGGATATCCCGGAATATTTTTATAAAAACGCAATTGCTATTGCATTTCCTTATTTAAGATCTTTCATAAGTACACTCACATTACAAGCAAACACAAAATTATTGAAAATCGGTTTAATGAATTTGAGTGATTTAGAAATTCCCTTGAAACAAAATACCGTTATTGTATAATATTTAAAAGTTCAGGCCATGGATTTACTGAGCAGGTGACTGAAAAT
>DMFR01000269.1:7103-14186 GCA_003450125.1 Prolixibacteraceae bacterium
GACTGAAAATAGTCACCTGCTCATAGTCACCCGCTCAGAGGCTAGATTTCAAACCCTCCATTGATGATGAATTTTTGAAGCAAGTTCTGTACCTTCATGTTGATTTTGGAGAGGGGAATGGTGCTACCTTCCAATTGTTCAAAATACGCCCTGGCTTTGTTTTTATCCACTGTATCCTTTAGCTCATCAAAGTGGCCGTATTCATTGATCGTTGAATCGGACAAGCCGGAATTCATCATATTTCTAAGCTTTGCTTCATCCAAGCCGAAAACTTGTGTCAGCTGATCGATTTCCGCCTTCTTGGCCCTGGATTGGTATTCTGTGATACAGTCCCTTAAGGTATTGCCGCTTTCAATTGTTGCATCTCCACTTTGAACATCGTGTAGAAACTGATTGGCGTACTTTTGCTCTACCTGCGTCAGCGAAGCGAATGATTTATGTAATTCCTCCAGGGTCTGTTGAATCAGTTCGCTACCCGACACTTCTTTTTTAAGTGCTTTCAGGTATTTCTCGAAACGGGAATTCATGTAATCGGCATCGATGACCCCTGTATCTATTTCGGTCAAGTAACCCTCAATTTCAAAAGGAACCTCCTCGAACCCACCGCCGCCACCGCTGCCATTGAACAATTCCTTGTAACGAAGGGCCAGAATCAGGTAAATGGTTTCATCCAATTCCATTTCGATCACCTTCTTTTGCTTGCCTTTCCCAAACTCATAGCTCAGTTGGCCCCATTTAAAGCCCTGGATTTTGGCCGCTTCCAGGAAATCATTGAAGACTTTGAAAAGTTTGGCAAACCGGCCTCGTTCGGTCAGATCGAGGGGTAACTTCTCGAAATTCTCAATACTCGCGGCTAGGAACAAGTGGGCGATCTCCTCAAATACGGAATTCATCCTTTCCAGGTTGTAATCCAGGTGTTCTACGTACAATCCCATGGGTTTATCGCCCGAATACAGTTTGACCGCGTTGTGGATGTTTCGTTCCATGGTGTGAGGCTTCCGGTAATAGCGGATCGTGCCAAAAGGTTTGTCAGGACCAAACAGCCGGTTGGTTCTGGAAAATGCCTGGATGATATTTTCAAATTCCAGTTTCTTGTCGATATAGAGCGTATTCAGCCATTTGGAATCAAATCCGGTGAGCATCTGGTCAACGACAATCAACAGGTCCAGTTGCTTATCGGGGGTTCTTTCCAGGCGAATGTAAGGCGCTTTGTGCGCGAGCCTTGCAGCGATGTCTTTCTTGAACTTGTGATGCTTGGCAAGGGTGAAATCCTGAGCGTACCGCAGGTTGTAGTCCTCGATGATTTCGACCAAACCCTCCACCTTGTACTGTACACCCCCATTGTTGTCGATCAGCGGATCAAAAAGGGCGGTGATTTTCAAGTCCGGTTTTGCTTTTTTGAGCAACCTGTAATAGTCAATGGCTTCGAATATGCTGCTTGTTGCAAAAATGGCGTGGAACTTTCCATTCTGGCTGAGGGTTAACCAGTTTCCCACGATATCGTTGACTACCATCTGCTGATGTTCTATTCGCTCATATTGAGACGAGGGTAAAAAATCTTCAATTCCTTTCACAGCGTGTCCGGCAGCGTCTTTATAACCGGCCATTCTGAGCTGCTTCATGTAACGGTTGAAGATTCTGTTTTTCAGCGGATCGGCCAATGCTTCTTCTTCCGTTGCCGCCCTGGCTTTTTCCAAAGCCACCGCCTTTCTTACATCCCGGTCCCTGTAGGTCATTACTTTGTAAGGGTCAAAGCCCAGCACGTTTTTGTCACGGATGCCATCGGCAATGCTGTAGCGGTGCAATTCATTGCCAAACACGGTAGAAGTGGTATTCATCTTCTTTTGGTTTTCTTCCTGGATAGGGGTACCGGTAAATCCAAAAAAGATAGCCGAAGGGAATGTTTTTTTGATCAAAATCAGCATATCGCCAAACGTGGAACGGTGGCATTCATCGACAATAAATACGATTCTTTTTGAATTCATCAGCTTCAAATCCTCGGCATTCAGTCCCTCCGGCTCGTCTTTGATGTTGCTCATCTTTTGGATAGAAGTCACCAATAAGGTGTTGGCCGGGTCAGCGCTTTTAAGCTTTGTGACCAAAACGCCTGTATTTTCAGTGGCCTGCACCTCTTCGTTGTCATCGGCAAAACCGCGGTATTCTTTCAAGGACTGGGTACCCAGTTCGATGCGGTCCATCAGGAAGATGACCTTGTCGGCATCTTTGGAGTTGGCAATCAGTTGAGCGGACTTGAAACTGGTCATTGTCTTACCCGAACCTGTCGTGTGCCAAATATAGCCGCCCAGCGAATGCCTGGTTTTCCAATCGGTTCTTGCCACCTTGTCGGATATCGCGTTGGCTGCATAATACTGATAGCTGCGCATTACCTTCAACACTCCGTCGGAACCATCGGCTACGGTATAGAAGCCAATTAACTGATGGGCCATTGGAATGGAAAGCAGCGATGAAGCTATATCATTCCAGTTTTTGATCGGTTCGTTGTTAAAATCGGCCCAATGAAAATAAAAATCCTTGTTGAACTTCCCCTCAGGTCCTGGATTGGCAAAGTAGGTGGTTTCGTCGGGTGACATGGCAACAAAAATCTGGACCAGGGAAAACAAGCCGGTAAAAATACCCGCGTTGGCATATTTTTCTATCTGGTTGGAAGCCTGGCTAACCGCCACTCCGCTTTTTTTCAACTCAATGTGCACAACGGGCATTCCATTGATTAAGAGCAGTAGATCGCCCCGTCGGTCGTTCAGGATTTTGGACTTGCTTTTGAAGATGGGTTGCCGGGCGATCTGGTAACGGCTCTGACCGGCGGCTATTTCGTGCCGATCGTATATCTTCAGGCTGATTTCCTTTCCGAAATGCAATGTGTCAGCCGCATTGTCGCGGGTGATGGAAACGGTCTTGCCATTGATGAAGGCATTCAATTTGAGCGGGGTTCTCAAGGCGGTGATCTGCTCCATGATTTGTTGCATTTCACCCTCCGTGAGCGGGATACCGTTCAGCCGGTCAATTCCCATGTTGATGTCAAACAGGATCTTTGCCCAGTTATGGAGCAAATCGGCTTCGGTCGGATTCTTTAAAACGGTTGCCTCCCATCCTTTTTTGGAGAGCATATCGATCAGGGCGACTTCAAATTCGGCTTCGGTGGTAAAGGTCATGGGGTGTACTATTTTAATTCAGACATTTTTCTACACAAACATTTTTTCAAGACAGGCTTTTTTTATGTTTTTCAATTTATCTAACTCCTTATGCTCAAGGGTGATCAGGTGATCGAGGTGCTTAAAGAATGTTCCTATCCTTTGCTGTTCCATTATATTTGGTGCCAAAAAATTATATACGTTTAATTCCTCTCTATTTATTTTAGGCATTCCTGTTCGTGTTGAAACAGATACCGAATACTTGAAAAAATCGCTTGTTTGAATAATTACATATAAGTAATTTTGTGCTACTCCATTTTTGGTATTCAGGACATAAGCATCAGCACTCGCAAGCCCTTCAAATGGCGCAATTATATATTTTGCAAGCTGTGGATTTATTTTGCCATAAATAATGTCTCCCTTTTTAAAATAAAACTTTCCACTTATTAAGTTGCTGTCTTTTACTTTAAGAATATTATCATATGTTTTACCAGAAAAAGATTCAATATTACCTGGTCCAATATGGAATAAATCATCATATTCTCCCGTTTTGGGATCAACCATATTAGTTGAAATATCAACGGATTCTTTCCAATTATGTACTTCCCAAGGCTCCGTAAACCCCTTGAATCGAATTTCAGGGACAAGCGCGCCATTTTGAGGGAACATTTTTTCGAGCATGGCTTTTTTTACCGTTACCAGCTTGTTATACTTTTGCTGATGAAGGGTGATGATGTGGTCGAGGTGAGAGTAATAGGTGCCTATTTTGGATTGTTCGAAACAGTCAATTGGGTAAATGATAGCCGTATCTTGTAACACTGATTTAGAGATTGACAACACCTTAGTTCCTTGCATCAATCGTAAAAGCTGAGTATGATATGCCGGAGAATTCATAAAATAGCCAAGGTATCCCGATGCAAAAGCTAATATTGGTCTACTTGGAATCGTATGTAGTCCTGAAAAAATAGTGCTTTCGCCTATATTTACCATTTCTGTACATTTTCCAACTGTTTCATCTTCGGCAGCATCTGCAATAATCACATCGCCATTTTGCAACTTTGATGACTTGAATTTGTTGGCCAAAGAATCATTTGTAATATAAGGTATTTCTTCTTTTTCTACGTCTAATAATTCTCCGAATTTGATTAGAACATCCCCGTAATGTATGTTTTTAGATAGACCAGAATCATAATTTAATTCAGCTCTTGAAAGTGTATTGTTAGGAATCTTTGTGAAGATTTCACTATACTTCTTCTCATCCCACTCCTCCGTAAACCCCTTGAACCTAATCTCCGGTTTATTGTTTTTCTCAGCCATCTTATTCCCCTTTTAGCAGTAATTTAAACGCACTGAGCCCTTTCATGTCAAATTCGTTACCTACCAGCTCATCAATCAGTGAAGATAAGGCCGTCTCGGTTTGGTGGATTTCCTGGGTGAGGTGAGAGTAGGTGGTGGCGTATCTTTCCGATAGCGCCTGCACTTTGGCTGTCAGAGCGTTAATCAAGCCTTCGGGCAGTTGGTGTAAGGAAGTTACCAGAGGGTTCATCCATTTGCGTTCGAGCAATTCAACTACTTGCTGATCGGAAAGCTGTTCGATGGTTTCTTTTGTCAGCAGATGAAGCCTGGCTGTTTGTGCTTTTACCTGTGCTTTGAGGTCCTTTTCTTCGGTGATCAGCTCATCCACCTGAATGATTTTGGCTTCAAAAGAATCTTCGGGGAAACCACCGTTTTTCTTTCTTTCTACAATGAACTGCCTAGCTTGTCTAATAACCGCCGCGTTTACAAAACTGTCCTTTGCATCGTTTACTACATCCGATTCTTTTTCATCCTCGGAAAGGGATTCGAGTATTTGCTCGTATTCAGATGTAATATCCACCATGCGGCTTTCTTTTTGCTTCAATTGCCGTAATTGGTCTTTCAGGTAGGTTTCCTGAACCAGTTCAAACGGCATCACGCGACCGATCCAACCTTCCTGTACTTCCTCCTCCTTGCCGTTTTTCTTCTTGAACACCATATTGGGATCCACCTTTTTGGTCGCTTCGAAGCCTTCGGTTTGGATAATTTCCAAATCGATCTCTATCTTGGTCCACTCATCATCGAGTAATTGGTAGGCGGCGTATTTATCCAGTAGTGGGAGACTTTTCAATCGTCCGAATATATCTTCGCTCAGGATGGTTTCTTCCCTTGAAACAGGCACCGACTCCATGTGGGTCAACAATTCTGTTTTAAGAAAATGATGGAAATCGCCAAAAGCGGAAGAGAAATTGGTGGCGAATTCTATGACATTGGGGTGCTGAGTAATCGCACCCTTCACCTCTTCCACTTTCACCTGTGCGTAAGCATCGGGGGAGGGTTCTGAGAACAGATCAGCACGCAATTGGGGGAATGCTTGCCAGTAGGGGCTGAGTTCATCAATTTCTTTCTCTGGAATCCCGCCAAACATAGAGGCATAGATATCCCAGCTTTCCCCGTTTTCAGACGAATCGACATAGCGCGGGATATTCAGGTTGTAATCATTGGCACGAATGGTATCGCGGCTGACCACTTTGGAGAACTTCGGATTCGTCTGCCTTTGGATCACCGCATCGGCGATTCTTTTGATATCCGAAGCTCTGAGCTTGTTGTTTTTTCCGACCTTGATAAAACCTTTTGACGCGTCAACGATCAACACATCGGTATTGGTTCGTTTTTGTTTCAGCACCAAGATTGTGGTTGGGATCCCTGTTCCAAAGAAAATATTGGCAGGAAGCCCGATAATGGTATCGATGTGATTGGCTTCAATTAGTTTTTTACGGATCTGACCTTCTTCACCGCCACGAAACAACACCCCATGGGGTAAGACAATGCACATAATCCCGTCAGGCTTGATGTGAAACAAGTCGTGCAGCAGAAACGCATAATCGGCTTTTGTCCGGGGCGCCAATCCAAAACGCGCGTAACGCGGGTCAGTTTCCTTGTGGCTCGAATCCCATTGCTGGGAGTAGGGAGGGTTTGAGACCACCGCGTCCACATACAGCGGATTGTAGGAATTGACCGCATCATTTTCATCAAAATAGGGCCAATCGTCCTCCAGGGTATCCCCGTTACGGGTCACGATGTTGCTGGGCAAGATTCCGCGCATCACCAGGTTCATACGCGTCAGGTTGTAGGTGTTCTGCTTTAATTCCTGCGCATAGTATTTGATGTTGTTCTTGTCATCCATGTGCCTGGCTACACAGTTACCGATGTTAATGAGCAAGGAACCCGAGCCGCTGGTGGGGTCATAAATCTGAATTTCCTTTTTGTCCTTTACATGATGGGCCACTATTTCAGACATCAAAAGCGACACTTCGTGAGGGGTATAGAATTCGCCTGCTTTTTTCCCCGCATTGGCGGCAAACATACTGATCAGGTATTCATAAATGAAGCCAAGAACATCGTAATCCTGACGGCCATCCATGGGGATGTCCTTGATCAACTGAATCAGGTCACCAATGGCCTTTGTCTGAGAGGCGGCATTTTCCCCGAGCTTACTCAAACCGGTCTGTAAAGTGTCAAAAACACCGTCAAACAGCTTTTTGTGAGCCGGACTAATCAAACGGCTAAAGGCCGACAACGCATCCCTGACATTGGACACATCAAAGTCTTTGCCCATTTCAATCCAGGAGGAAAACAGGTCCTTGTAAGCGATAAAATAGCCCACATTGCTTTTGATATGTTCGACCGCTTCAGCATCTTCTTCCGAAAGGGCTTCTATTTCATCATTGGTAAAATCAGCTTTTCTAACAAATTGCAATTCTTTGTCAGAGAGGTATTTATAGAAAATGAATCCCAGGATATAATCCTTGTATTCATTGGCTTCAATTTTTGAACGCATTTGATTAGCAGATTCCCATATTTTGGCTGCCAGTTGTTGTTTATTCATCGTGTATGCTTCTTTGCTAATGTGTGAGTT
>DMFR01000287.1:0-235 GCA_003450125.1 Prolixibacteraceae bacterium
CACAGATAGTACTCAGATAGCAAAAATATATCCACTCTCAAAACCGGAGGGAATAGGAGGGGAACCCGCGGTTTGTAACCGCGGTAGTTTTCTAAGTACAAAAGAATCTATTGTCGTGTAACAGCTAAATATTCGCTTTAGGCTACTGGGCTACCATACTGCCGGTGCGATGCACCTTTAAAAATGGTGCGTTTGTTCCTATTTCCTTTCTACCATAATGCCTGTGCGATGCACC
>DMFR01000287.1:517-6145 GCA_003450125.1 Prolixibacteraceae bacterium
CGTAGCGGTGATAGTATGGTAGAAATTGCACATAACATTGGATTTAAAAAACCGCGTAGCGGTGACAGTATGGTAGCGCTTTAGACTTTTCACAACCCTATTGTCATATTAGCTGTTACACGACACTATTGTTGAAAGCTTTAAAAACTGAGTTTTTAAATTAGAGATAAGAAAGCGAATGCAATTCGCTTGACCCGCGTTGTTATTCCACAATCCGCCATTGAATATTTGCATCTTCCGAACACTCCTAATGGCAAATTTTCACCAGCGGGTAATCCGTATAACCTGTCTTAATCCGTGTAATTATTTTATACACCAACGTAAAATAACTTCCCTAAAATGCAGCTACACAGGGGCCACAGGAGGCTTAAATATAATTTGTAACGATTTTAAATAGCATTTGTAAATTGTTTATTACCAGAAGAGATACGGAAATACAAAAGATGAGTTAGGAGACCTGAAAACGGCTCTGTAATTGCCTTGGCACGGTTTGTGAAAGTTGCCTGCCAGATTTATTAAGAACACATAAAAAAAACTAAAATTTAATCACTTATTAAAAACTTAAACGCATGAAAAAATTATTTATTAGTGTAGTTGTTATGATCCTTTTTGTAGGATTTGGAAACAAGGCAATGGCACAAGCATCAAGCGCTGCAAATACTGCTACTGTAAATGCAACACTTGCCACTTCCGGGGTTTTTACTAATAAGACTCCGTTGAATTTTGGTAGCTTTACTGCACTTCCAGCAGGAGGTACAATGGCAATGGATGCACAATTAAGTGCATTAACTAATACTGGCGTTACCCCAATATCAGGTTCAGTTGCTTCTGCAGCCACATTTGAAATTTCAGGTACTGCTAATCAGTTAGTTACTGTTGCATTGCCAGTTTCCGCATACTCTATCAAAAGAGCTGGTGGTACTGAAACAATGACTGTTACTGGTTTCAATTGTTATCCAGGTGCCCTCGGTGCTAATATTGATCTCGGAGTATCAGGGAAAGTAATTTTAAGCGTTGCAGGTACACTTAACGTTGGTCTTAATCAAGTACCTGGTTCATATGTGAGTCCAGATGGTGGGTTTACGGTTACTGCAAATTTCCAATAAATAATATTTCTCAAAAAAGACGTGGAGATTAAAAGCCGCGTCTTTTTTGAGATTTAATTGTTATGCAAGTGAAACTAAGTTCTTTGTTTTAACCTCATTATTCAATTATAAGTGAAAGACATTTTTCTTTTGTTTTGCTACATTTTCCTCTTGTCCTTTTTTTCTGTTTCAGTAGTCAAAGCGCAGTCCAAAGTGACAGCTACTGCAACTGCTGAAATTATTGAAGCTTTGACCACCAAGGAAACTGCCCAATTGAACTTTGGGCGTTTTTCACCGGAAACACAGGGTGGCAAGGTGATCTTAAGCCCGGATGGTGTTCGCACTGCCCAGGGTACGGTCGTCTTGGCAGGAGGAACTCACAACTCGGCCAGTTTCTATATTACCGGTCAATATGATGCGGCCATTTCCATTGCCCTTCCTTCTGGGCCTGAATTGCTGACCAATCTGGAAAACAACAAGACCATGGAGGTCAGTGAATGGAAGTCCATTCCGGCCCCGGGTGACGGGGTGGGTAAACTGATCGGCGGCTCCCTGACGGTAAAGGTAGGAGCGAGCCTGACGGTGGGTGATATGAATGCCAATCCCAAGGGCATGTATGCAGGGACGTACGCGGTGACGTTCGCCTACAATTAGAAAGTTTCAAGTTACAGGTTCCAAGTTTAAAGTTGCCTGCGGGACTGGGCAAAAGTTCCAGGTTCCAAATTTATAGTTGCTCCTCCAAGAGTAAATCTCTCCATTTACTACTGAACGATTTCCTTCAAGCCTTCCAATCATCTTGTCCCAAGATGAAAAAATATTTACACTTCGTAAAAAATAATACACTTATAATGTAAATTATCTGAATATCGTTGAGAATTGACAAGCTATATTTTAAAAATAATGGGATGGAATCTAATTTAGAAACATTCTAAATAGAGTAAGTTGTTGACGAATCAGCATATTTTATTGTTTTTGGAAAAACTGCCAAATGTCATATAGTCAATGCTATATTTAATTCAGCGGATAGTTTTGTCCTTTTTTTATCTCACTATTGGAATACAATTAGAAAGTGTTTTCATCAAAATGCACGTCGTTGTTGAGCTTTGTAATTTGAGAAAGACCTGATAAGTCACTTTTTTATTTAGCTTTAAAACGTTTGCACTAATCTACAGATGATGTAAATCTGAAATAAGGGTATTGAAGTAAGCCTGCTTTTCTGCTGGTAAAGGGAAGTATTTCTGATAGTTGGCGATGTTTTTCTCAAGTAAACAGAATCTTCAATTTTCCTGTACAAAGGGCGTAGGGCTACGATCAGATTGCTAATTGCAGTAGAAGTGGATTTTGATGATGGGTTTGCGATGATAAGATCAATAGGCAGGAAAATACTTGGGGTATTAGTCGTCTGTTTTGTTTCAACCGTAGTTTGCGGAATGCCTGCAAACGCCGTACGGAATGATCTATCTCTCCTATGGTCCAAATCCAATAGGTTGATTAACCCTGTAAAGGAACTGAAATACAATAACATGGATATTACTCCATCTTCATTATTCGCTGAGATGGATGGTTTAACCAACCTTACTTTTCCCCTTTCTATTCTTCAGAACGAATTAAGAGGGGAGGATATTGTTCCCGAGTCGACAAAGGCTCAAAACATCTCATACAGAGCGCCCCAAAAGCTGAAGTCTGCACAAGTTCAGGGTAGGGCCCACTCACGGCCGTCCGGGCAGAGAGGTACCAAGGTTCAAGGCAAAATACTCCAAAAGCAAAATCCTCCCAAGGCAGCGACCATTAAAGGCAAGGCAGGCCAATCCACCGAAGTTACCACGGATACTAGTCAACCCGGTTCCAGAAAAATGATCACTTCTACCGGAACCAGTGGAAACTGGAGTGATGCAGCCACCTGGATCGGAAATAAAATACCGGGAGCGGAGGATGATGTGATGATCGCTTCCGGGACTGCGGTGATCCTCAATGATGGCAATGCAGAGGTCAGCAGTATGACTATCAATGGCATCTTGAATATCGTCGGGCCTTTTACCTTGAAGGTGACGGGCAACTGGATCAATCGCGGAACTTTCAATTCAGGAACCAGGGGGACTGTTGAATTTGCAGGCGACACCAATGCACTGCTTGCCGGAACTTCCTCCACTGCTTTCAATACACTGGTGATCAACAAAGGCAACAGCATCAGCACTCTCCTTGAAATAACAGGGCCTGTCAATCTTGCCCAGGGTGGAAAACTGATCCTTGTCAATGGTCTGGTGAAAATAAACCGTGGTGGCAGCTTAAGTGTCAACCAAAGAACCCGGCTGGAGATCCCCTCTTCGGCAGGGATACACCTAAATGGGGGATTCTTTGCGAGCGACAATTTCTCGATTTACAACCAAGGCTTGTTCCGGGTTTCTCAGGGTACAGCCCTGCTTGGAGAGGCCGAGGGAAGAAGTCTGGAAACAGGGCCAGGCGGTATCTTTCAAATGGAGGGCGGGTCAATGAGCACCATTGGGAACCTGGTCATTGCGGATGGAACTGCCAACTTATCCGGCGGAACGATTACCATTTCAACTGACGGGAAGGCTATTTCAAGCCTTGCTGGTTTCGATGTGAGCGCCGGGGCAAACCTTAACATTACCGGAGGTATTGTAGTCATTAACCAACCTTTTGTTTCAGGGCTCAGCCATGAGGATATTCATATTGCCGATGGCGGGAATAAAAGCATCACCGGGGGAACCTTCAAAATGGGATCGGCAGATACGCCTGCGGGAAGAAATTTCAGGGTCAATAGCCGGCTCCCGTTTTACAATTTCTCCGTTGATGGCTTTCAGTCGATAGTTACCTTGAAGGACGACCTGACGGTGAACAATCAACTGACCTTGAACGGGCAGCTGATGCTGAACGGTAAAAACCTGATAGTGGGGAGTTCGGCTCCTGCCATCAAAGGAATTCTTGGAGAAAAAGCAGGTATGATAGTGGCTGGCAGTGGGGAAGTCAGGAAATTAATGGATTCAAAAGGATCGTTCACCTTCCCCTTGGGCGATGTCAGCGGAAGGGGGGACTATTCGCCCGTGACGCTGACTTTTACCGATGGGACCTTTGCCGATGGCGCTTATGCAGTGGTGAAGGTATTCAATTCCAAACATCCGCAGGATGCAACTACGACCAACTACCTGAAACGATACTGGACAGTCAATACGGTCAATGTGACCGACCCGGTATTCGACATCAAGGCCACCTACCAGGCAGCAGATGTGGTCGGAACGGAATCCAAATTGACTTTTGCCAGGTATGACGGGACACAATGGGTCAAAGACGGATCCATCAGTGCCATCGGCAATAGTATCTCTGTCAAAGGAGTCAGAGACCTGAGCCAGGGATTTTCAAGTATAGTCAGTGATCCGCCAGTTGTAACAACGGTGAGCCCCACCATTCCACAAAAGGGAGGCGCTTTAATTGCAGATGAGCCAGCGCCAAGGTTGAAATCAGCCATGGGGATTATGGCTTCTCCTGCAACATTTACCGCATCTGGTAGTTTTCTTGTTCCACCAGGAGTTTTTAGAATTTTAGTTGAATGTTGGGGCGGTGGCGGTGGCGGTGGCGGATGCCAAAAATCAAGTTCCGTCACATCTGGAAGCGGTGGCGGTGGCGGAGCATATAACGCAAACACCTTAACTGTTATACCTACAGAAAGTTATACTGTTACGGTAGGCGCTAGTGGAAGCGTTGTCATAAATGGGAATGGGGGCAATGGAGGTACAACAACGGTTACAGGACCAGGAGGCACTGTCAGTGCGAATGGTGGTACCGGGGGAGCTTCAAATAATGGAGCTATAGGCACAGGCGGTACAGGTGGTATTTATAATGGTGGAAACGGAGGACTTGCAACATCTAACGGGGCAGGTGGTGGAGGTGGTGCTGGAAATACTGGAAATGGACAGCCAGGTAGTAATACTGCGGCAGGTGCTGGAGGATCTGGTTCTATACCTGGAGGAATTGGAGGGAGTGTACAATTAGGGGATTTAGCTGGAAATATTGGAATTGCCCCTGGTGGCGGAGGTGGTGGTGCTCATCAATTTGGTAATACTAATTCAAAGGCGGGGGGTATTGGTGCTAAGGGTTATGTAGTAATATCATACCCTTGTACCAATTCACTTACTTCAGTTGCGGGAACAGACAATCAAATTATCTGTATAAATACAATATTAACTTCAATCACTTATCAGTTATCAGGCGATGGTATAACTGGGGCTTCATTATCTGGGCAGCCTGCTGGAGTCACAGGAAGTTTTAATTCTACAAATGGAATTTATACAATCAGTGGAACTCCTTCAGCATCAGGCATATTTAATTATACTGTAACTCCAACTGGGGCATGCATCGGAACTACTACAACCGGAACAATATTGGTCAATCCATTGCCTGCAATAGGCCTGACCGTTGGAGGCGCTGGTGCAATCTGTTCTGGGACGGGCACCAACATCACAGTTGCGGGATCTGTCATTGGAACAAGCTACCAGCTGCGCGATGCCGGTAATGTGAACGTAGGTTC
>DMFR01000287.1:6428-6619 GCA_003450125.1 Prolixibacteraceae bacterium
ACGAGCTGTTCTGCCCAGCTGACCCAGACCGCGGCAGTGACCATCAGCGCCCTACCTGCAACAGGCTTGACCGTTGGAGGCGCTGGCGCAATCTGTTCTGGGACGGGCACCAACATCACAGTTGCGGGATCTGTATCTGGAACAAGCTACCAGTTAAGAAATTCAGCGGGTAATGTGAACGTAGGTTCGGC
>DMFR01000108.1 GCA_003450125.1 Prolixibacteraceae bacterium
TTTGTCAAAACCATAGAAATCTTCGTGTTTAAATTTTTACTTTTTAGAGACCTTCGGACAGCGCCACCCTAGACCAGAGACAGAAATTCGTGTAATTCGTAACAATTCGTGTAATTCGTAATTAAACAAAAAAATAAGGGCCCTTTTTGGGGGCCCTTACCTTTCATTTTATTTAGTTGGTTATTTCTTCACAATCTTTTGGATATTGATGTGTTGAGTTCCAGCAGATACTACAAAAATGTAGATGCCTGAAGGTTGAGCTTCCAAAGAAACGTAATCTGTTGAATTATCAACAATTACATCACGTAAGGTTACGCCGGCGGCATTGAATACCTGTACCCTGTTTCCTTTTGCAAGGCCCTGAACGACTACTCTGCCGTTAGTTGGGTTTGGATACATTTTGATCGAAGATGTAGTAGCAACAATATTAACTCCAGTTACACCAACAATACTGTAAGTGGCAGTGGTAAATCCATCCGCAGCAGTTACCAATAAACGGTCTCCAGATACAAGCGATGAACCTGTATTTTCAACTCCGCTTTCATTCACTACTTTCAAAGATGCACCAAATGAAGGATACAATTTATCTTTAAAGGTTACAATACTTGAACCCAGTGCAGGACCAGTAATGACACGGTGAACTTGTTCAACCTGGTAATCATCAGAGATTACAAAAGCAAGGTATTGATTGGCATAGAAGTTCAACATCGAGAAGTAATACGCTTTTTGCGTTTTACCGTCAGCGGCAGTTACCACCAACTTGTCATCTTTGTAAATATCTCCACTGGTACGTTCAAAACCACCTTTATCATATACTGTAATGCTTGCTCCCTGAGCAGGTGTCACATTTTCCAATAATGAATGAACAGAAGTACCAACTGGTACATACTTGATCACCGAAGCAATTTGTTCAACACTATAAACATCAGAAGTTACGTAAGCATCAGTTAAAGCTACCGTTGGCTGCAATTGATAAGTAACTTTGGTAACACCATTTTCAGCAATTACTTCAAAATAGATGTCACTGGTAGCAATTACGTCCACATAAGCGGTGTCATAATTCAGCTTAGAAAGTGACATGTAAGCATCTTGGGAATTAACGATGGTTAATTCAGCTCCCTCTGGAACCACAACGCCTTCAAATACTGTTCTCAGCGGAGTGTTTTTGCTAAATCCGGCAATCGTACCTGTTGTACCATTTACTTTAATGGTATAAGGAGCAGAAGTCAAAATAGCGTTAGACGATAAACCTTCGGCAGTCACACTCAACGTATATTTTGAAGTGTTGGTACTGTCGGCAGAAAGTACGGTCAATACATCACCATTTTTAATCGCAGAAGCTGCATTTAATGTTAAGCTTCCTGAAGTAACAGTCAGTGACTGAAGTGTATTGGCCTTAATGATGTTGGTGAAGAAGTCCGATACAGTGACGCCCGTTTTCAAACCTCTGATCGTTTCAGCCTGACTATATCCAGGACTTACTTTGTAAATTTTAGAAGATACGGTTGATCTGTATACCGTTACTTCATCAATCGTCAGTGCTCCAATACCTGTATTGATAGCAATGTCAGTCCAAGGCCAACCTAAGTTGTAGCTGTTATAATCAGCTGGTCTCTGGTGTGTCCATTCACTGAGTGCTTTGTCATTGTTCCATGATCCGTTGGGAACTGTGTTACCTTTATAGATATTTGGTTTTCTGGTAAAGCCAACTTCCTGAGAACCTGCATCAAATCCGTCAGGTTTCCAGTTGTTGCCATCAAGACCTCCAAATAGTTCAATTAATTGAAAGTCAGCTCTGTTGGTGGCAGGTTTTAAACCATTCTTCACCGAGTCATTCAGAATCTTATAAATGTAAATTCCGTTGTTACACCATGTGTTTGGAATATCAGTTCCATTAAGGTTTTCACCCCATGGGTTACTGAATTTTTCCCAACCAGGAACGGTAGTAGGAACCATTCCGAAATTGATATCCATTTCCTTGGTATAAGGATGTTTCGCAGCAGTGGTAAAACCGTTGCAATTGGTCATGTGGCCCATTACAAATACATCACCGCCATAGACCATTGGATTGACCGCATTGTCTGGAACCAAAATACGTGGTTGAACCAGCCAGCTGGCCTTATCCTGCCATCTTTTCCCGGGAACATATTTCATATACCTATTGTTAAAATCAGCATCAGAAATAGAATTGTTCCATCCAAAGTTATTGGCTTCTGGACCCCAAGCGCTGACAATCATATAATTGCTAAGGTCCATGATTTCTGTTCCAGGGTTGGCAATTTCAACAAACCCGGTTGACCACTCTGACCTGAAGACCACTTGTGAAATAAATGGTTCAGCAACAAATGGCTGTATATTAGAAAGGTCTTTTTCCTTGTCAAAACGAACTGTATAAGTACTGAATACAGTGTCATTTTCTGCAGTAACTTTGAATGTTACGGTGCGGTCTTCAGGGGTACCTGACAATGTTTTTGCTCTTGTAACAACTACTTTTGAATCAAGTTGAGATTTGGTGAAGGCCAAAGCTGGAATGCCGTTGTATTCAAGAGGTACCTGTACGATATAGGTTTTAGCTGAAGATACGAATCCTGGAATGGTATCACCTTTCCAACCATAAGAACCGGCAATGTCTCCTCTGAATGAAGCAGGCATATCAGGCCATGTAATAGAGGCTAATAAGGCATTGGAAGCAGGAGAGAATTTTTCCAGTTTAATGAAATAGTTCTTTGTCTTGTTGTTTTCAGAAGTTACACTTAGAATATCTCCTGTTTTCAAGTCTGGTTGTGCAACGCCGCTTTTAAATACAATTTTCCAGCTAGCTTTTGGTGCTTTTTCAATATATTTGAACAAGCTGTCTACACGGGTAGCAAAGGCCAGGTTGGTAATAGAGTCCATTCCGGCTACGCCATCGGTAATACGCATGCCTCCCCAAGGAGTTGGATGAGTTTCGAAACGTCTGTGCAAAGAATTGTAAGAATTTTTTGGAATTACAATATTGTCAGAGGCTGTTGGGGCCAATGTTTCGATGGTGAAATCTTTTTGGGTGACTTGGTCTCCACAAGCATAAACGGTAAGAACGTCGCCTGTGCGAGCTGATACATAAGCAGAGTCAGCTGAAGTAGCCGAGTAATTGTAAGCCCATGCCAATCCGGGAGTTTTCTTGAATTGGAACATGATGGAGTCATTCCTTCTTACACCCCAAGGCACGGTGATTTTTGAATTGGCCAAATCAACCAATACTTTACCTGTTTTTGATTGCAGGGTCTGTGCGTTCATCTGTGCATTTACCTGATTTCCGCAAGTCCAGAATACAGCACGCCAGCCCACTGTTCCCCAATGGTCCCAATTGCCTAAAATCGGAACAGGAATCCATTCTGAATCAGCGAAGTCAGTTCCACGGCCAGCATTGAAATCAAGGTTACCGGTTTTGACTGAATTTCTGCGGATCAATACGCAATTGAATGTTGCATCTGTAACTCCGGCAACCGCATGAGCCACTTTGGTGTTTTTACCGTCAGTATCATCCCAAGTACCACCCACCTGATCAATTACAGCGGAGTCTTTTGAAATACCGTCATCTTTTACCCAGTGGTGTCTGAGAAAATAAGCTTCTCTACCGCCCCATCCTTCCAGGATGTTCCAGATTGGAGTAATACTATCCGTTTTTGCAGGAATAGATTGTTCTGGCTGATGAATTAACCAGTCAGCAATTGTAGAAACCGATTTGTCCTTATTAACCGTGTAGAATTCCTTTTGGGTTACTCTTTCACGAAAGTTTGCAGGGTCTCTTTTAAAGTTTTCAGGGTTGTAATCCGAAGCGATAGCCATTACATAGGATTGTCCTGGAGCCAAAAGTTTATGGGGCAAATGCTCTACAAACTTTGGACTGGAAGTTCCAATACCTACCTGAGGCCAAGGATTAGCTGTTCCTCCATCCCATCCGCCAACGTGACTAAATTCAAAATTGTAAAGATCGATGGTTTCAGTACCCATGTTGGTGAGCTCGAAATAATTGTGCTCAGTAGTGGCTTGTACAGCCTCAGTGATGATCAAATGGGTATAGGGTTTCGTTGTCTGGGATCGTCCCATAGAACAAAAACCAACTACTACCAGAAATAAAAGTAAAAGTTTCAATTTCATAATGTTTGATTTTAAATTTAAGTGTTTCGATTTAAAATTACTTATCTGCATTCAAAAATACTTATTAATTACTTTCAACACGATTTCCACCAATAAGAAGTATGTAACGATTCCTTCAAAAATGAAAGAAATCAACCATGGGTAACTTCTTTTTTTAATTATGCGGAGGGTTTTTGATGCATTTATTGCCTATATGTGAATAAATTGTTATCAAATGATTGTTTTTTATTTTTCTATATGCTTGATTGCGTGTTCATTGTTTTTTAATGTAAACTCAAAATAGCCGTAAACGATCCCTGTGCGCATTTTTAAGCGTCAGCCTGCCTTTTTTTTCTTGCAATGGCCTTTTTTTTTATTTCCCAATACCTGAATGAGCAATTTGTAATATCATTTTTAAGCACCTCCTACAAAATAATATTACCATATAACTTTGAACAAGGTACCTGTGTTATTTTGTAAATATATTGTTGCTCAGAAATTTACATGAGCCTTATGTTCATTTTATGCAAGATATCACGTTGAGCCTGATCATGATTGCAAACGATTTCTAAATTTTGCTATGGGGGATAAGATCGTGGCCCAATTAGGGTGTAAAAATCTTCATCTCCTTTTCCATTTCAAGGGCAATTATTTGCGGGATGTCCACCACCCTCTATCTGCATTTTTCTTTTTACTACAAATATAACGGTGCGCAGCACCTGTGGTTGGCCTATCCATCTCCCATACTACAAATAGGACGGTGCGCTGC
>DMFR01000039.1:0-1887 GCA_003450125.1 Prolixibacteraceae bacterium
GTATTTAAACCTTTCCTATTCTTACCATAAATCGCACTTTTACTGCTGTTTAACTTGCGCTGCATCGACAATTTTATACAGTTTGTCTGATTTGCGGATTTTGGTATCTATCGGGATTGAAATGTATGAACCTTTTGGGGCTTCCTCCACTGACAGTTTATCCAACTGGATTTCTGTCACGATGGTCTTCACCAAACCAGTCGTTGGACCGGTAATGAAGATTTCATCCCCTACTTTTAAAGGGCCTGTTTCAAGCTTGAATTCCGCAACTTTAAGATTCGAGAAGTAGTTTAAGCCTTTGCCCACGTATACTTTCCGCTGGGTGGCCATCGATCCGTAATTATTGCTCCACTCCCCAAGGCGCTGTCCCAGGTAGTAGCCATCCCAGAAGCCACGGTTAAAAACCGATGACAGGCGCTCATTCCAATCGGCAATCCTCTCTTCAGTAAAGGCATCCTCAAAATAGGCTTCCACAGCTTCGCGGTAACATTCAACAACCGTATATACATACTCGGGAGAGCGCGCCCTTCCTTCAATTTTCAAAACAGATACCCCTGCGTCGAGTAATTTATTCAGGAAATGAATGGTGCAAAGATCCTTGGGCGACATGATGTATTCGTTGTCTACCTCCAATTCAGCGCCTGTTTCCTTGTCGGTTACAATATAGGCCCGTCGGCACGACTGCATGCAGTTTCCCCGGTTGGCCGAGGCATTCATCTCGTGCAGGCTCAGGTAACATTTTCCCGATACAGCCATGCACAGGGCCCCATGGACAAACATCTCCAGTTTTACCAGTTCTCCCGAAGGCCCTTTTACTTGCTGTTCCCTGATTTGTCTGGAAATTTCCCCAACCCGGTCTACATTCATCTCCCGGGCCAGAACCACCACATCGGCATATTGGGCATAAAATTTGACTGCTTCAATATTGGTAATATTTACCTGGGTAGAAATATGCACTTCTACACCCACTTGTCGGGCATAGACAATGGCTGAAATATCGGAGGCGATGATAGCAGAAATACCGGCTTCTTTGGCCGCATCAATGATCCGGTGAAGCTGATCCAATTCGGTATCGAAGACCACCACATTGACTGTCAGGTAGGTTTTAACCCCCTTGGAATGGGCCAGTTCCGTGATGTTCTTCAGATCATCCAACGTGAAATTGTTCGACGAACGGGCACGCATATTGAGCTGCTCAACGCCAAAGTAAACTGATCCTGCCCCTGCCTGGATGGCTGCCATGAGTGATTCGTATGAACCAACCGGAGCCATAATTTCCACTTCTTCCCTTTTCATAAATCATCAACTAATTGAACTGCAAATTTAGTTTTATTTTGGGAAGGAATTGTCTTAACTGATTTGATTTAGCCTCTGTGTAGTTTTCCAGAACCCTGATCGGAGGGTCATTGCGAGGAACGAGATTCTATCATTGTCATAAGCGCCCATATAAACGTAATACGACAATATTCTGGGAAGATGTTAATTTTTAAGTTCTCTTATGACATTAGTAGCTTTGCAAATGCTGCAAATGCGAACAACATTGTTAATTTTGAAATTGTTTTCCTGTTTTAAAATTTGACCATCAAAACCTATTGAATGGAGATTGAGATATTACAATTGCTTGAAGGAGCTAAAAGGGCCAGGGGTCTAACGGTGATCATTGATGTTTTCAGGGCCTTTTCCACGGCCTGTTATGCTTTTGGCAATGGAATCGAAAGGATTTATCCCGTTGGGGACCTTGATAGGGCCTATCAGCTGAAAGATCAGCATCCCGATTATATCCTGGTGGGTGAACGGTTTGAACAAAAACCTGACGGTTTTGACTTCGGAAATTCTCCCTCGCAATTGCTTGAATCTGATCTGTCTGGTAAAACCATGGTCCATACC
>DMFR01000039.1:2056-3458 GCA_003450125.1 Prolixibacteraceae bacterium
TGGTAAAACCATGGTCCATACCACCAGCTCAGGTACCCAGGGAATAGCCAATGCCATCCATGCCGATGAAATACTGACCGGAAGCTTTGTGAATGCAGGGGCCATTGTAGATTATATCCGCAGGCAAAAACCAGAGAAAGTTTCACTGGTGTGTATGGGCTATAGCTGCCAGTTTCCAACTGATGAGGATACCTTTTTGGCCATTTATATCAAGAATGAACTCGAAGGTGTACCCAATGATTTTCAGGCCATGGTCGAGCAGTTAAGAACTGGAGATGGGGCTCGTTTCTTTGCCCCCGAGAAACAGGAATGGGCGCCTGTTGCTGATTTTGATTTATGCCTATCGCTCAACCGTTTTGATTTTGTACTAAAGGTGGAATCCATTAACAATCTGAATTACCTGAGGAAGATTTAAATATACTGTGTATGAAGACCTATAATTTTGACGAACTGATTGACCGCACCCATACCAATTGTATCAAATACGATGGACGGAAGGTCTTTTTTGGAAACGCTGATGTGCTGCCCCTCTGGGTTGCCGATATGGATTTCAGGACTCCTGATTTCATTGTGGAAGCCATCAAGGAACGTGCCGAAAAGGATATTTACGGATATACCTTCCGCGGTGAATCCTACAATCTATCCATCGTCAATTGGTTAAAGCGCCGTCACAACTGGGATATCAAACCCGAATGGATCTCCTTTAGCCCCGGCGTGGTGGCCGGCCTTACACTGGCCATTGAAGCCTTGTCGAAGCCTGGTGACGGTGTCATCATTCAGCCACCGGTGTATTTCCCCTTTTTCGATTCCGTGAAAGGAACAGGACGTGAACTGATTGAAAACCCGCTTCGCCTTGAAAATGGCCGTTATTATTTCGACCTGGAAGACCTTAAAAAGAAAATTACTCCCTCTACACGACTTCTGCTGCTGAGCAATCCCCACAACCCGGGAGGAATGGCCTGGAATAAAACGGAACTGAGTGAATTGGCACAGATCTGTATTGAAAACAAGATCCTCATTATTTCTGATGAAATTCATTCTGACTTGATCTATGAAGGATTCCGTCACACCCCACTGGCAGGCATCTCAGATGAAATTGCCCAGAACTGTGTGATCTGTATGGCGCCCAGTAAAACCTTCAATACCGCCGGGTTAACCACCTCCTTTCTGGTAATCCCCAACAAGCGGCATCTGGTCGCTTACGAACGCGTGATGCGGGTTCCTCATTTGCACATGGGCAATATCTTCGGAACTGTAGCCCTGGAAGCGGCCTACACCCACGGCGAAGAATGGCTCGGCCAGCTGATGCAGTACCTTCAATCCAACTATGCTTTCCTGGAACAATTCTTTGCTGAAAATATTCCTCAAGTTAAAGTCATGCGCCCTGAAGCCACTTACCTCA
>DMFR01000480.1:0-3741 GCA_003450125.1 Prolixibacteraceae bacterium
TTTACGATGTAACCGTAATCTGAAGGTATGTCCTTCACTGGAGTTTGTGCTTGAATTGTCATCGCAGAAAACATTAGGAATACAATTAAATATCTCATAATTAAAATCTTAAAATATCCAACAATCAATAACGAATATCCAATATCCAAAGATGCCCCCACCTGGAACTTGAAACTTTGAACTTGGAACTAATTAAACACCACCGTCTTATTCTTATAAACCAAGATCTTTCGTTGCATGTGTTTGAAAACGGCCTGTGAAAGGACAATCTTTTCAAGATCACGACCCTTGCGCACCAGGCGTTCAACCGTATCGGTATGGTTGCATCTGGTAACGTCTTGTTCGATGATAGGGCCCCCATCCAAATCACTGGTCACATAATGACTGGTTGCCCCAATGATTTTTACCCCACGTTCATAGGCGGCATGGTAAGGTTTTGCACCGGCAAATGCTGGTAAAAAGGAGTGATGGATATTGATAATCCTGTTGGGAAACTGGGCAACAAATTCAGGGGAAAGGACCTGCATATAGCGTGCCAATACCATAAAGTCAATATCATGCACATCCAACAATTCAATTTCTTTTGCTTCCTGTTCCGCTTTGTTTTCACTGGTTACTGGAACATACTGAAATGGAATATCAAAACGACGGGCGACAGGCTCCAAATCCATGTGATTACTAATGATCACCGGAATTTCTATATCCCATTCTCCAGCCGTATAACGTGAGAGCATGTCGAACAGGCAATGTGACATTTTAGACACAAAGATAGCCATCCTTGGAATCTGCTTCGAGAAGTGAAGCGAATAATTCATTTTGAGTTTATCTGCAATCAATGTGTCAAAATACTCCCTGATTTTATCCGATGGAATAGAAAAGCCTTCCAATTCCCATTCAACACGCATATAGAAAATCTGTTCAGCACGGTCGACATATTGATCCAGGTAAATAATATTCCCGTTGTTCTTATTCAGAAACTCAGTAACTGTTGCCAAAATACCCTGTCTGTCAGGGCAGTAAATGAGCAGAATGGCTGTATTCTTTTTTTCTCTTAGTGGTTTGATGCTTTTCATTATAATGTTCCCTTTGTTGATGGCAGTTCAAAGTTAAATACATCTTTTCGGATGGCCATTTTAATGGCACGGGCCAAAGCTTTAAAGATACCTTCTATTTTATGATGTTCGTTGGTGCCTTCTGCCTGAATATTCAGGTTGCCCAATGCGGTATCTGAAAAGGATTTAAAAAAGTGAAAGAACATTTCTGTAGGCATATCTCCCACTTTCTCTCTCACAAATTCAGCCTTCCATACAATCCATGGACGCCCCCCAAAGTCGATGGCCACCTGTGCCAGGCAATCGTCCATGGGCAAGCAGTAGCCGTATCGTTCAACACCACGCTTATCTCCCAATGCCAGTTTAAATGCCTCTCCCAATGCCAGACCGGTATCTTCTATGGTATGGTGTTCGTCTACTTCCAGATCCCCATCCACATGAATATTCAGGTTAACTCCAGAATGACGGGCAATCTGGTCCAGCATATGATCGAAAAAGCCCAATCCTGTATGAATATTCCCTTTACCGGTGCCGTCCAGATTGAGTTCAACCCTTATCTTGGTTTCTTTGGTAATACGTTCCACTACAACCGTGCGTTCAGGAGCAGCTACCTTTGCATAAATTTCATCCCAATCAGTGGTGATCAAAGCGCAATATTCAGCCAGTCCCTTGGTCTGAAGTTCATTTTCTAAGGAGCCGTCATTGATCAGGATTCCTTTTGCACCGAGGTTTTTAGCAAGTTGAATATCCGTTAAACGATCCCCAATGACAAAACTATTCGCCAAATCATAACTGCCATCCAAGTATTTGTCCATCATGCCAGTTCTTGGCTTACGTGTTGGAGCATTGTCTGCAGGAAAACTTCGATCTATCAGAATATCATCAAAAACAACGCCTTCATTTTCAAAAGCTTTGAGCATCTTATTGTGTGCGGGCCAAAATGTATCTTCTGGATAGCTGTCAGTCCCTAAGCCATCCTGGTTAGATACCATGACCAATTCATAGGAAAGGTTTTTGGCGATAAAATGCATATTGCGGAATACCTTTGGCAAGTACTCCAGCTTTTCAAGCGAATCAATCTGCTCGTCAGCAGGTTCTGCAATCAGTGTTCCGTCGCGGTCAATAAATAATGCTTTCTTCATAAAAAAAATAATTTCCAATAATGAATAACCAATATCGAATATCCAATTATTTGGGTAGTTTTGATTGAGCAGTTTTTACACTTTTTGCAAAAATTGCAATTAGTTCTTCGTTTTCCTGAAGAACTGGGTATATAATCTCTTCTTTCAAGAGTCTTTTTCGGCGAAATATTTTTATACAAACTTTTGTCTCTCTGAGTTCCTTTAAAAGAATCTGAATTTTATGAATAAAATCTCGTTGAGATTCACCTGATTGTGCTTCACCATAGAGTAAAGCAGGGGCGGTACAACTTCTTATACATTGACTGCCCAAATGATTTGCGAGTTTCGTGTTTGGAAGAATCTCGATTAGGTCACTTGCCATTATCGCGAATTCGATTAAACGATCTTCCAGATCATACTTTCTTGTTTCCATATTCTACAGTATATGTTTGAATTCATTTGTATATTGAATATTGATCATTCAGTATTGGATATTTTTTTAAATTCAAATTTTAAGTAAGATCTTTCAGCGCTTTTCTTAATTTCTTGTTTTCTTTTGGCGAACCAATGGTAATCCGTAGGCAATCATCACAAAGAGCTATTTTTGAGCGATCACGTACAATAATTTTCTGCTCGGTAAGATACTCATAAATTCCACGTGCATCGTGCATTTTCACCAATATAAAATTGGCATCTGAAGGATAAACAACCTGAACAAAGGATAGTTTGAATAACTTCCGTACCATTTTATCGCGTTCTTCAACGATTACCTTTACCCATTCTTCTTTTTCTACAGTTTGCTCCAATAATTCCAGCGCCTTTTGCTGGGTCAGCATATTGATGTTGTACGGGTATTTAATCTTATTGAATACCTTTATAATCTCAGGTTGAGCAAATGCCATTCCAAGTCTGATACCTGCCATTCCCCATGCCTTCGAGAAAGTCTGTAAAATAATCAGGTTCTCATATTGATCAAGTTCAGGCAGCAAGCTACTCTCTGGAGAAAAATCAATATAAGCTTCATCTACCACCACCAAACCATCAAATCCAGTGAGAAGTTTCACAATTTCTCCTCTATCCAGAAGATTGGCTGTCGGATTATTGGGAGAACAAATAAAAATGGCCTTGGTATAAATATTTGCTGCATCCAATAGTTTCTGGGCATTCAAGCCAAAGTCTTCATTCAGCTTTACCTTACGAATTTCAACATTGTTAATATCGGCTGCAACCTGATACATACCGTAGGAAGGATCGATGGAAATCACATTGTCCACTCCCGGTTCACAAAAGGCACGGAAAACAATGTCTATCGGCTCATCACTTCCATTTCCCAGGAATATCTTGTCAGGGGCAATGCTCTTGATGGCTGCAATCTTCTCCTTCACCGCCCACTGCAAAGGGTCAGGATATCGGTTATATGGGGCATTGAATGGGTTTTCATTGGCATCCAGATACACATCCGCCTCGCCTTTGAACTCGTCCCTTGCAGAAGAGTATGGCTTTAAAGCTTTTATATTATTGCGAAGTAATTGATCTAAATTCATATTGCTTGTTCCTTATTCCTTGTT
>DMFR01000480.1:3954-7029 GCA_003450125.1 Prolixibacteraceae bacterium
TCATCCCAACATCTCACTTTCCCATTTTCTAATAACTGCGACTGATCACTGACCACTTTCCCAATTTCCTTCAGCCTTAGAGTCACTGCATTTTTATGGGCATCCAACAGCTCTGCTGCAGCCATTGTTTCTATAATGGGGCCCAAATTCTGAATACCTTCCTGAGTGATTTCCTGAAAAGTAATTTTCTTCAGGTAGCTATCAAGATTTACACCACTGAACGAACGCGCCCAGCCATTGGTAGGTAAGGTATGGTTGGTCCCGGAAGCATAATCGCCTGCACTCTCTGGGGTATAATTGCCCAAAAAGACTGATCCTGCATTGGTAATCCTTTCAGACACATTCATATAATCTTTCATGGCAATGATTAAATGCTCAGGGGCATATCCATTGATCAGTTCAATCATTTCATCTATATGATCCAAAACAATGGCCTGGCTGTTAGCCAATGCCTTCTCGGCTATTGCTTTGCGTGGCAGCTCTTCCAATTGAAGGGCCAGTTCCTGATCAACTTTTTCAACTAAAGAAGCATCGTTTGTTACCAATACAACCTGGCTATCGGGGCCATGTTCCGCCTGTGACAAAAGGTCAGCTGCAATGAATGCAGGATTAGCAGTCGAATCAGCCATGATGGCCACCTCAGAAGGCCCGGCAGGCATGTCAATGGCCACATCGCTGATACTGACCAACTGTTTGGCAGCCATGACGTATTGATTCCCCGGACCAAATATCTTGTTCACTTTTGGTACGCAATCCACTCCATAAGCCATGGCAGCAATGGCCTGAATGCCTCCCAACTTATATATTTTCGATACACCAACCACCTGGGCTGCAAATAAAATAGAAGGGTTGATCTTTCCATTTTTGTCTGGAGGAGTACACAACACAATTTCCTTGCACCCGGCAATTTTAGCAGGGATGGCAAGCATCAGCACTGTTGAAAACAGTGGGGCTGATCCTCCGGGGATGTACAATCCAACTTTATCAATGGCCACCGCCTTTTGCCAGCAGGTCACCCCTGAGGTTGTTTCTATCCGCCTGGTAACAGGGATCTGTGATTCATGAAACTTACGAATATTTGCCGCCGCAATCTGAATAGCTTCCTTTAAGTTTTGATTAATCTGGCCTGACGCTTCGGCAATTTCAGTTTCAGAAATAGAAATATCTTGAATGAAAACCCCATCAAATTTCTCCGTATATTTACGTATGGTATCAATTCCCCCTGTTCTGATTTCAGTTAATATGGTCTGGACCTGATCCATGAGTTCTTTGACACTAAACGTTGGGCGTTCAAGCAATTCATCCCAGGTATCTTTTAACGGATTGATATAGGTTTTCATACTTTTGATGGTTTTAATGTTTTCATTTTCAGGGCTAAAATATTACCTGCAAATAGCAGTACAACTCCAAAGGCGGCAACAATTCCCCATTGGTAATTTTCAAAGAAGGAAGAAATAACCAGGGCAATAACAGGTGCTACCAGTGTTGTATATCCAGCACGGTCGGGACCAATATCGCCTACCAGTTTCAGGTAGAGGGTAAAGGCTACGATGGATCCAAATAAAGATAAATAAAGTAATGAAGCTATATAGGGAAATGTTGCTTCAAAAGAAAAACTTCTTCCCGAAAGAGGCACCATCAGCATCATGGCAAGGCTTCCGTAGGTCATACTAAAAGCATTGGTCTGTATAACAGGCAATTTTCTCGTCTGATTGTACTTGGAGAGTATGTTTCCAAGCGATGCCAATACGATGGACCCCAGGCAAAACATCAAGGCGTTATAACTCAAGGCAATTTGCGCTGAATTATTAAATTCATGGTTAAAGATCAGCCACGTACCTGCAATTCCAAGGACGGCTCCTGCCATTACTTCCTTTTTGATTTTACCTTTCAGCAGCAAATAGTTAAAGAAGATGTTGGTAAAAATGGAAAATGAAAAGATGATAGCCACGATTCCACTGGCAAGATGGGTTTCAGCCAGATAAACAAACCAGTAGTTAAACCCAAACAATATGACCCCTTGCAACATCATCCGCAGATGTTCCTGGAAGGTATACCGAAGGTTTAGTTTCCTAATCATACTGAAAGCCATTAACAGCAAACCAGCTATCAGGAAACGGTAAACAACCGATACCAACGGATCGACTTGCCCCAACTGAAACTTGATGGCAAACCATGTCGACCCCCAAATGATACATGGAACGATGAAATACATCAATTGTTTGAGTTTCATTTGGCTCAATTATAAAATCATTTTTTCAATCGGAATAACCAAAATCCCCTGCGCTCCTGCAGCTTTCAATTTACCGATTATTTCCCAGAAGTCCTTTTCTTCTATCACTGAATGCACCGAACTCCACCCTTCTTCAGCCAAAGGCATCACTGTAGGACTTTTCATGCCGGGCAAGTAAGACTCTATTTCAGCCAACTTTTCATTGGGAGCATTCAGTAGAATGTATTTTTTCTTTTCAGCCCGTTGAACCGACTCCATGCGGAAGATCAATTCATCCAGGATAGCTTTCTTGGCTTCAGAAAGATGGGGATTGGCCACCAGAACTGCTTCCGACTTTACCACAACTTCTACTTCTTTCAAACGATTGCTCACAAGAGTACTGCCAGAACTGACAATGTCAAAAATGGCATCTGCCAAACCTATACCGGGGGCAATTTCTACAGAACCTGTAATTACATGTATTTCAGCCTTAATGTCATTCCTTTGAAAATAATCCTTCAGGATTTCAGGATAAGAGGTCGCAATCTTTTTCCCGTTGAAATATTCTATCCCAGGGTACACATCATCCTTGGGTATGGCCAATGACAGTCTGCATTTGCTGAATCCGAGCCGTTTGGCAATCACTACATGTTCGCCCTTTTCGAGCATCTCGTTTTCCCCTACAATGCCTACATCTGCAACCCCGAAGGCCACAGCCTGAGGGATATCATCATCACGCAGGAACAATGCCTCCAATGGGAAGTTGGTAGATGATGAAATCAACTTTCGGGTACTGAGGGGTAATTTAATGCCCGATTCGTCAATCAGTTTCAACGAATCTTCATTCAACCTACCTTTAGTTT
>DMFR01000480.1:7147-8828 GCA_003450125.1 Prolixibacteraceae bacterium
CCTTTAGTTTGAATTGCAATTTTTAAAAGTCCTTCCATTTTCCATTTCTGTTTAAAGCAAAAAAGGCTTACCGTCGTGGTAAGCCTCTTTATTGGGTTAATATCTTTTAAAAAACATCAAAACAATTACTGCCTACCTTCTGATAGATTCATATGATGATGGCCGTAATGTGTAATTGTGTTTTTCATTTTCTTCCTTTATGAAGTGCAAGTATAGTTATAATATGAAACCAAAACAAGTATTTAATTTACAGTTTTATAGAATTTACGTTTTATTAATATAAAAAAAAGAACAGAGGGACACTGATGTGACGGATTTATACTAATTTTTAAAATGGTATAAAAGATCAGTGTAAATCCCTCACATCAGTCAGATCAGTGTTTCTCTGTTCGTTCTTTATATTAATCAGTATTTCTTTTTTTCAGTATGTTTGTACAATTGATTTGCAAATCTAATCTTAAATCAACTCAATATGAGACGAACGCTTTCATTTTTATTGATAATCATGCTCGTTGGACTGAATGCATTTTCTAAAAACAAACAGGAGAAAGACTTTCAGCCTAAACAAATTAAAAAGGCCATGACCACTGCTGCCCTGTGGCAATTAAACCATCCCAAACATGATTTGTGGGACTGGACCAATGGAGCCTTTTATGCTGGTTTATCAGCCGCCTATCAGACGACAGGCAATAAAAAGCTATTGGAAGCAATGCTAAAAATGGGCGAAGCCAACCAATGGAAACCAGGCCCAAGACTTCAACATGCCGATGACATTGCCATTTGCCAAACTTATATAGATGCATCGCGCATCAAAAAAGATCCTTCAATGATTCAGCCCTTTAAAGACAATATGGAAAAGTTTTTGGTAACTCCTTTCCCGGTTAAAGGTATCGAACAGATTACCTGGTGGTGGTGCGACGCCTTGTTTATGGCCCCTCCTGCGATGGTTAAACTTTCAATGACTACAGGCGACAACCGATATATGAAAAAAAGTGATGAATTATTTCATGAATGTTATAATATGCTGTATGACAAAGAGGAACATCTGTTTGCAAGAGACTTAGGCTATGTCATCAAAAATGATCCCACAGATCGTCATGAAGCCAATGGCAGAAAAATTTTCTGGTCCAGGGGAAATGGTTGGGTGATGGGTGGATTGGTATTGATTTTAAAAGAACTTCCGAAAGATTATATAGAGCGCCCATTTTATGAAAATATATACAAGGAGATGGCTGAAAAAATAGCCTCCCTTCAACAACAAGACGGACTATGGAGAGCCAGCCTGCTTGATCCTGCCTCTTATCCGGGGGGAGAAGCCAGTGGTTCAGGGTTTTATACCTTTTCACTTACTTGGGGAATCAACAATGGACTGTTGAGCAGGGACAAGTATCTTCCAATCGTTCAGAAAGCCTGGAAAGGGATGAACTCCTTAATTCAACCTGACGGCCATGTCGGATGGTGTCAGCCCATTGGCGCCGATCCGAAAAAGAATTTTTCTGCTGATAGTTGGGAAGTTTATGGAACAGGTGCTTTCCTGTTGGCAGGAAGCGAAATCATTAAATTACGCAATTAGTTCAAAGTTTCAGGTTTAAAGTTGCGTGCCGATCTGGATGCAACTTCTAAGTTTAAAGTTAAAGGTTGCCTAGCCTTAGATCGGAGCGCAACTTTAAACTTTGAACCT
>DMFR01000480.1:8913-11808 GCA_003450125.1 Prolixibacteraceae bacterium
TGAACTTTAAACTTTAAACTCTTACGCTTCCGTATATAAATAAAAAACCGCCTTTCGGGCGGTTTTTTATGGGCGTTATCCCAAGTATGTTTTCAATAATTTACTTCTTGAAGTGTGGCGTAATCGACGTATGGCCTTTTCCTTAATCTGACGGACACGTTCACGGGTCAGTCCAAATCGTTCTCCGATTTCCTCGAGTGTCATTTCCTGACAGCCAATTCCAAAGAACATCCTGATAATGTCGCTTTCACGTTCAGTGAGCGTTGCCAGGGCACGTTCAATTTCCTTGGCCAAAGATTCCATCATCAGGGCCCGGTCTGCATTTGGGGAGTCATTGTTGATCAAGACATCCAAAAGACTATTGTCCTCACCTTCGACGAATGGAGCATCCACAGAAATATGACGGCCAGAAACGCGCAGGGTATCAGCTACCTTTTCAGCAGGCAATTCCAACGATTCGGCCAATTCTTCCGGCGATGGTTTGCGTTCGTGTTCCTGTTCAAATTTCGAGAATGCTTTGTTAATCTTGTTCAAAGAACCCACCTGATTCAAGGGCAAACGAACAATTCTGGATTGCTCGGCCAATGCTTGCAGGATGGATTGACGAATCCACCAAACGGCATAGGAAATGAACTTAAACCCTCTGGTTTCATCAAACTTTTCTGCAGCTTTGATCAGTCCCAAATTTCCTTCATTAATAAGGTCGGGTAAACTTAAACCCTGGTTCTGATACTGTTTAGCCACCGAAACTACGAAACGCAAATTAGCTCTGGTCAATTTCTCCAATGCGGCCTGATCACCCTTTTTAATCCGCTGCGCCAACTCCACTTCTTCCTCAACGGTAATAAGCTCTTCTTTTCCAATTTCTTGCAAATACTTGTCTAAAGAAGCGCTTTCCCGATTGGTAATCGATTTTGTAATCTTTAATTGTCTCATATACCCTTCAAAAAAATAGCGTGCAAATATAGGCTTTTGAGGTCAATAATTCAAATGGAATTTTTATTAAGGGGCATTGTTGGCAATTATATAACCAGTAACTATGTATTATTTTGAATTGATTCCCAAAACATAGTACGCTTCCTCTCCATTTGGATACATTCCTTCCACTAATATTCCGCCTCGTGAGTTTTTAATTATATGTGTTAATTCATTAACTTCAGATATGGGATACTTGTTCACCTGGGTAATCACAAATCCTTCTTTTATTCCTGCCTCCTTGAATTTACCCTCACCAATACCCGTGACTTTTACTCCGGAACGTATTCCCAATTCATCTTTTTCACGGTTAGAAATGGCAGCAAATTTCGCACCAAAAATATCATCAGGACTACTCCCCTTAACAATTTCCATATTTCCGTTCATATTACGGAGCGTTACGTTAAATGGTTCCATTTTATGGTCTCTTTTTACCATTACCGTCACTTTATCTTTCGGCCGGTGCTTACTGATCTGTTCCTGAAGCTCCGCCGTTGAATTGACAGGCATTCCATCTATACTGATAATGACGTCATTGTCCTTCATCCCCGCCAAATCAGCGGCTCCTCCCTTTTGTGCCGTCTTCACATAGACACCTTCAATTTTATCCAGATTATATTTTTGTGCAACAGCTGCATCCACCTCTCCAATTTCAACATTTAACATGGCACGCTGCACATCACCGTATTCTTTGATATCCCCAACTACTTTTTGAACAATGTTTGAGGGAATAGCAAAAGAATATCCACTGTACGAACCGGTTTGTGATGCAATGGCGGTATTGATTCCAACAAGCTCCCCGCGAATATTCACCAAAGCCCCCCCACTGTTTCCCGGATTGACTGCTGCATCGGTCTGAATAAAGGATTCGATTCTCATCTGATCTGGATTAATGCCTATATCCCTGCCTTTTGCACTGACAATTCCGGCAGTAACCGTAGAGGTAAGATTAAATGGATTACCTACAGCCAATACCCACTCACCCAATTTGAGATCATCAGAATTACCGAACTTTATTACGGGCAGGTCTGATGAGCTTATTTTTATCAAGGCAATGTCTGTAGATGGATCAGTGCCCACCAACTTGGCCTTGAATTCACGTTTATCGTTTAATACCACACTAATTTCATCCGCATCCTCAATTACATGGTTGTTGGTTACAATTAAACCATCCGATGTAAGAATAACGCCAGAGCCGATACCCTGCCTGATGGGCATTTGTTGCGGCTGAGTGGTGCTGTCACCAAAAAACCAGTCGAAGATGTTATTTGAACTGTACTGCCCTTTCTGAGTCACCGTAATATGCACCACCCCATGAACCGTACTTGCCGCAGCATACGTTAAATCGGGTAGTTCACCCGAATTCGGAGTTGGTAATTTGGCATATTTCATGGACTGCTCCTGTTGAACGGGAATATATCTTGGATGATCAAAATAACGTGTATACACCCAAAGAGTCATAAAACTACCGATCAATACTACCAACAACGTATATGATCCTCTTTTCAAATTGTTCATATTTTTCATTTTTTGTTGTTAGAAATTTTTGCCTTTTTTAATACAAGTTTAAATTAAGATAACGCAATTACAATCATAAGTGTTTCAACATTTGTTATACATTTTCTTTGTTTAACAGATTTTAACAACACGCTAAACAACAGACCACTGATCAAGTTATAGACCAATTGTGAAAAGCAAACCAAAATTGATTCTTTATACGAAAAATTGGCATATAGTTACCTTAGTTTTTGAACCATACTTGCTTTTTGACATATTTTGATGAAATATAATTTAAGACCAAATGGATTGCAATAAAATAGGATAGACAACGAGATTAAAATAGCAGAAAATGTGGGGCATTAAATCATTAAGGTGTCAGATTGTCAGATTGTATTTCAGAACCAACGGGTAGGTATTCAG
>DMFR01000136.1:0-5917 GCA_003450125.1 Prolixibacteraceae bacterium
AACGAAGTTAACGCCAATCCGAGTCCTCGGGGAAAGTTAATGGATGGTTAGCTTTTGATCGGCACACAACTTTAAACTTTAACCTTTCAAAGCAAAACCTGTGAATTCTGTAACTAATACCCAAACTTGTGTAACGATGGGCGCGCGATGTTCATCCATCTTTGCAGAGTAATAATTCAATTACAGAAAGAACAAAATGATGAACATATTTAAACTATCAATCTTAGGAATAACCCTTTTTATTTTGGGCTCAACCCATGTAAATGCACAGGTTGGAATCAGCATTAATCTTAACATGCAGCCTCAGTGGGGTCCGGTAGAATACGATTACGTTGATTATTATTACATGCCTGAGTATGGCATATATTATAATGCACCTCAAAGACAGTTTATTTACCAAAAAGGCACCCGTTGGATTACCGTAAGCACTTTACCCTACCAATACCGCCATATTGATCTATACAATACTTACAAGGTTGTGATCAATGAACCCCAGCCTTACCTTAGAAATGAATATTATGCCGCTCATTACAAAGAATATAAAGGGCAACATTCAAAACAAAGTCTGATCCGCGACAGCAAAGATTCAAGATATGAAAAGCACAATGAGCATCCTTCCAATTCAGGGGGAAACCAAGGGGGGAGAGTGCAGCAAAGAACCATGGATTCTCACGTGAACAGAGGGGGCAATGGTGGAGAACACCAACAGGGCCATGAGAAACAGGGTCACCAAGGCAAAGGTAATAAGAACCATTAATGGGGTCGAATACCGATTAAACTGATAACTAATAATAAATTCGATATTAAAAATTCAATAAGATGAATACAACTGAATTCATGGGAAACTGGGATGAGCAAAAGGGCAAGCTCAAACAAAAATTTGCAGCATTGACGGACAATGATCTTCTATTTGCAGAAGGTGAGATGGACGAGATGTATGGAAAATTGCAAATAAAGCTGGGAAAAACAAAAGAAGAACTTAAGAAAATTATCAGGGGATTATAAACCATTATGACACCTCGGGAAGCATCGTTCACAAATAGGTGAACGATGCTTTTCTATTTCTTCAAAGAGCGAATAGAGTAAAAACAAATTTACGAGTTGAGGCCATGGAAATGAAAAAAAGAGAAGTCAAAAAAAAGGATAACTTATAATGAATTTATATTTCCACTCAACTAAAATGAATGCTGATTGTTAACCATTATAACTTCTAAATCTGATCATCATGAACTACACAACACATCATCCTATCAGGAAGTTATCAAAGGCAAGCGACCCTGATCCGGGAAACTTGAAGGTAACGTCAAAATCATCTGATGGCAAAGAGAAGGCAGATACGAATAATAGTTATCCTGACTATCCGACCTATCCCCCAGAAGAAGACATTTACAGCAATTATACCGAAGAACAGGAAATAGATCCTGAGCAAACATCCAGATTAAAGGAGCCGGTAATCCTTTCGGACCTGATTAATCAACTTGATTTCAGGAAAGAGTTATCTGCGGATGAACTGGATATACCAGGTACGGAACTAGATGATAGTCAAGAAATATTGGGCAGCGAGGATGAGGAAAACAACTATTACAGTTTAGGAGGAGATGACCATGATGATCTTGATGAAGTTGGAGATGAGGGAATATCAGGGGCCTAAGATTCTTATTCAATGTAAGGAAGATTGGACATCGAACGTAATTACCGACGGATTGCTTATCACTGGTAAGAACCCTACATTATAGACATAAGCAGCCCAACAATTGCTTTCGCTTCTGAAAAAGAACAACTAAGTTTCATCAAATACCCTACAAGGATGGCTAGTCATTATCCTTTAATAAAGAACAATAAGTCAATAACTACAAGCAATGGATACACTACAAATTGTACTTGCATCAAGACCCCAGGAATTTCCAAATCTGGATAACTTCAAGACAGAACGAATAGTTTTACCCGATGTGCAGGAAGATGAAGTGTTGGTTGAAGGGTTATATTATTCGGTTGATCCATATATGCGCGGAAGGATGAATGATTCAAAGTCCTATATCTCTTCCTACCAGATTGGCGAACCGATTATCGGAGGAGTTGTAGGAAAGGCCATTGAAAGTAAGTCGGATAAAATTAAACCCGGAGATATTGTCCTGGGCAGGTTACCCTGGCGCACACGAACAGTTGCATCCATTAAGGGGTTGCAGAAAATCGAATATACCCAATTTCCTCTCAGCTACTTTCTGGGAGTACTTGGAATGCCTGGTCTTACCGCTTACTTTGGACTGCTCGACATTGGAAAGCCGAAAGCCGGGCAGACTGTGGTCGTTTCAGGAGCAGCAGGAGCCGTAGGAATAGTCGTTGGACAGATTGCTGTCATTCAGGGTTGCCGTGTGTTAGGTATTGTGGGTTCGGATAAGAAGGCAGAGCACCTTAAAACAGAATACGGGTTCGATGAAGCCATCAACTATAAGACCAGCCCAGATTTAATACAGGCTGTAGGTCAAGCCTGTCCAAGAGGAGTAGATATATACTTTGACAATGTAGGTGGAGAAATATCAGATGCCGTAATCAGCCATCTTAATTTCCAGGCACGGATTGCTATCTGCGGACAAATCTCACTTTATAATAGTCCGGGGACACCCATTGGACCCCGATTACAGCCCCAACTGCTGTCGCGAAGCGCCATGGCACAGGGATTCATTGTAAGCAATTACCAGGATCGTTTCGGAGAAGGGTTCCAACAATTGGTAAGATGGGTGAAAGAAGGGAAAATTAAATACCCCGAAACCATCGTAAAAGGATTTGAACAGCTACCCAGTGCTTTAATTGGACTATTCAAAGGCGATAACATGGGTAAAATGATCGTAAAAATATAAGAGGGGCAAAGGCCCCTCTTACGCTCTAAAACCATCAATAACCTATATTAAAATCCTGGCGGCAATTAGCGGCCTGCCAAACATCACAGGGAAGATACAATTTTTGTCAACTCTTTCTCAGTCTGATCAATGCAAGCTTGGTACTTCGCCCATAACTCTTCTCTCCTTCCCTCTTCAAACAATAGATCATCCTCCATAAGTGTGGCAAACTTCTGCTTGAGCTTACCAATCTCCTCCTTCACGTTGATATCTGATTCTCTTAGAAAGATATCTGATTCCATTAAGTGTGCGTTTACAGTACCTCTTTCCATTTTGTTTCGATATTAAGGGTGAATTCAGTTTCAAACCACATGATTTAATACGTACGGAAATGAATAGTGTTGTATTATTTTGCAAAATAGTTACAGAATTTCCGCATACAGGTCAAGAAAAAATGGGTTAAACCCTGTCTTTGCGCCCAATCTGGCAATGAGTTAAAAAAAGTTAAGACAAGAAATATTCAACTTCAATTAAGGATATCGCATTCTGGAGGCAACTGTAATCTGATCCTGCAAACCAACTTTATCAACAGATAAAATCTATCCGGTTATTTGGAAGAAGAACTCCCTGATGCTTTAAGGGCATCAAGCAATTCCCGCAAGTCGATCGTTGCATAGGTGGACGAATAATCCGACATGGCATAGGGAATTATCAGGTCCCCGTTGTGGACAATTGATCCGCAGGAATAAATTACATTGGGCACATAGCCTTCCCGTTCAGCTTCGTTGGGCTCCATCAGGGGACGACTGAGCCTCCCGATTTCAATTTCAGGGTTTTCAAGATTAAACAGTGAAGCGCCCAGCGTATATTCCCTCATAGGTCCAACGGCATGGGTAATCACCAGCCAACCTTCATCGGTTTCAATGGGCGAACCAGCATTGCCGATCTGCACCAGCTCCCAGGGATACTTCGGTTGCTGAAGTAACTTGGCATTTCGCCAGATATTGATGCTATCGGAGTAAGCAATGTAATTATTTACACCATCGATACGGCATAACATGACATATTTACCATTGATTTTGCGGGGGAACAAGGCCATTCCCTTGCTTTGCCCGATCTCCCCGTTGATAGGCAAAATCTTGAAGTTATAGAAATCGGTCGTGCTGATGAGCTTTGGCAGGATTGTCATCCCATCATAAGCGGTATAAGTGGCGTAATAGGTGATCTCGCCATTGTCATCGGTAAACTTGACAAAACGGGCATCTTCAATTCCCTTTTGCTCAGTGGCAGAAACAGGAAAGATGACCCTTTCCGAAATAGCGGAGTCCATGGAGAAGTTGATCTCATAGTGTGCCGAGGCCAGCCAAAGGATTTGATTGATAATTTTAATCTGGTCCTGCTTAATGTCAGGGTTTTTGATGGCTTTCTCCAGGTTTTTCATCAATTCACCGTAAGTAAAACGATCACCCAGCTTATCCAGGATAAAATCCGGTGAAGTTGTTTTCTGCGGTTCTGTAGGGTTGACATTCTTATCCACAACAGCCGAAGGAATAACGTTGTCCGGGTTCTGAATTTCCTCCAGGCTATTGACCAAGGAAGGAGAAATGGCACTCACACTATCGTTCATTCCACCTAGTTTCTCAAGAAAGCTTTTCTTGTCATAGGTATTGCGGATTATTTTGTCAGCTTCTGCCAACATCTTTCCCACCGGTTCAACCAACAAGTTACTTTGACGATCAAGAATGGCCGAACGGAAGACAATGGAAGACACATGTCCTTCACCTGTAGCTCGAAAACTGATAATCACCCTCTTTTCATCGCTCCTAAGCTCCGTTTGATCGGGATCTTCCATGATCGAGGGGTTAAAGAAAGCAGCCGACTCGATGGAATATTCCATGGTAAAGTAAGAACCGATCAAAGCTTTCTGGGCGATACTCAAATCGTCTTCATTGACCTCAATTTTATCGAATATAGGGGATAAACGCTCAAAATGGTTCTGAAAGATGCGCGAAATATTGCGGTGGCGGCGTGAAAAGCCACGCAACAACTGACTCATCGCACTGTTGACTTCCTTTTCGGGCATAGCAAGTACCAACCTGATGATGTTGGCCGAGCGATCATCGCTCAAATGAAGAAAGCGGGCAATTACCCTGGTAGGATCGGGAGAGAAGATGACTTTTTTCCTGTTAACCGTTACTGGCATGGGATGAAGATTTAAATAATTGATCTAAAATACAATGGCGAATATAAAGAATCCTAAAGGTGTTTTATTGCTTTGGAAAATAAATATTCATCTTGGGGCATGAAAATAACGTAAAATACTTACCCAACACCATTTGAATACCCTATTACAAAACGAAATGGACATTTACTCATTTCCCTATACCCCTCCCTAAATGACTTGGGATTAAGTAGGGTTTGACTCGTGTTTGACTGCATGTATAAGTACTCTTTAAGTACTGTATCTGTACTAAATTTCCAATTTTAGTACTTATATAGTACAAAAACAGTACTTATACATGCAGTCAAACACGAGTCAAACCCTACTTAATCCCAAGTCATGTGGGGATGAAAAAAGAAAAAGAATGATGTTTGAATAAATGTAACGAAATACAGGTCTAAGGTTATATAAACTCGATGATGGGGTTAAGAGATTGAGAACTAAAGCAAGTCAAAGGTCTGAATCTCAAGTAAATTATTGTAAGAATGAAATGATGTAACATCCAGAGAAAATTGTGTAACACTTTTTAACCTATAAGGTCTCAACTTTCCACATGGTAAAATTGTTGAAATATTAAAAGTAAAAAGATGGGAAAACTCAGAACAATATCCCTCATTTTATTAATGTTGGGATTCGTATTTAGCACAAGCTCGTGTGCAACCGGTGGATATACCAGCCACAGAAATAATTCAGGAGTTAAAAGCAGCTGGCATAAGTCGGCAGGGAGTAAAAAGCCGCATCATAGGATGAAGGCACATCATTACAAGCACAAGAAGCATAGCAAAAAGCCAGTTTTTCGTCACAAATGATTAGGATAACGCCGGGATCTTTTCATTCAATTCAATGAGATAGAAAGGCC
>DMFR01000136.1:6062-12165 GCA_003450125.1 Prolixibacteraceae bacterium
ATTTTGCATATAGAGCTGCCCATTAGCAAAAACATGGGATTCATATAACTTATTCAAATAAAAATGTAAGGAATGGAGTTCAAAAGTTGATGAATTTTATGCTCAGATTTAATTGCAATTGCAGCCTTCAGGAACGATTTCGTTTTAGGTTGTAAAAGATGGATCAAAACGCACTAAACTCAATAGAAAGATGAAAACAAGTAACAACACAGCGGTAGTAATTGCAGCATTGGCTGCCGGAGCATTGGCAGGAGCTGTATTGGGAATTTTATTTGCCCCATACAAAGGAAAACGTACACGCAACAGGATCGTATTGAGAACGAAGTACCTTGGAAAAGATATCAAGGAATCACTTGAAAAAGAAGCAAATGCTTTGCGTCAAAAAGCGGAAAAGCTCAGGGAGTTTGCAGACAACACGTTTAAGGATATAACCTCGAGCATGAAGAAAACGCAGCCAAACTAAAATAGCAAAGTTGACTCCCTACAGAGGCAGCTCTGTTCCCGATGCTTTAACGATTATATATGGCACTGCAAATGAGCAATTGCTGTAGCTTCGGTTAACTTACATGAGTCCGTAAGGGAATTAGTAAGCCGAGGGTAACCGATCTATTAACAATTATGAGTAAGATGAAAACGAAAACCGAAACCCATCATTCGATTGATGGTTCCAACCGTCTCCAGGAGGTGTTTGGCTTTGAAAATATTGCAACACGGGCAATGACTTTTTCCAAAAAAAAAGAAAAAATGAAAGCTGAAGCAGGAAAAGCCATGCCAGAGTTGTTGGTTATAACTTCATATCCACCGCGCGAATGCGGTATAGCGACCTATTCACAAGATCTGATACATGCCTTGAATCATAAATTCGACCAATCATTTACCATCAAAGTCTGTGCCCTTGAAGCCGAGGATACATCGTTTGATTATCCGGCAGAAGTAAAACTAAGGTTGAAGACATCGGAGGCGGCTGATTATCACAAATTAGCCCAGTCGATTAACGCAAACAGAAATATCAAGATTGTATTGATACAGCATGAATTTGGTTTGTTTTGTGAACAGGAAGAAGCATTTTTGCAATTCATCCATGAAATTTCAAAACCAATAGTAGTTGTTTTCCATACTGTACTCCCAAATCCGGATGAAGCCTTCAAAGAAAAGGTTCAACATATAGCAAAAGCTTGTCAGACGATAGTGGTAATGACTCACCATTCTGCAGATTTACTGATCAAAGACTATGGGGTAGCGAAGGAAAAAATCGCCGTCATTGCTCACGGGACTCACCTGGTGCAACATTTGGATGAAATACTTCTGAAAAAGAAATATGAGCTGGACGACAGAAAAGTATTGTCTACCTTTGGATTGCTTAGCCGGGGCAAGGGCATTGAAACCACCTTGGATGCATTGCCTGAAATCATTAAGACAGATCCAACGATCATGTTTTTGATTATCGGAGCTACTCATCCCGAAGTTGTAAAAAAAGAAGGAGAAGTTTACAGGCGCAAATTGGAAGCCAAAGTTCTCGAAAATGGATTAAAGGAGCATGTCAGATTTATTAACCGTTATCTGGATCTGCCTGAATTGCTGGAATACCTACAACTGACGGACATTTATGTATTTAGTTCCAACGATCCAAATCAGGCGGTAAGCGGGACTTTTGCCTATGCAATGAGCTGCAGTTGTCCGATCATCTCCACTCCTATTCCTCACGCCAAAGAAGTATTAACAGAAGATACAGGCATCATTTTTGACTTCAACAACTCGGCACAATTGGCACAAGCTGTTATTACCCTGTTATCCGATGATTCGCTGCGAAAGAATATGATTAAAAATACCCTTCAGAAAGTATTGGCTACTTGCTGGGAAAACTCCGCCATAGCCCATGCTGAATTGCTGAAAAAAGTAGGGGGCCTTAAACTGCGATACAATCTTCCGGAAATGAACCTGGATCATCTGAAACGAATGACTACCGACTTTGGGATGATCCAATTTTCCAACCTAAGTAAACCAGACTTGGATTCGGGCTACACATTGGATGATAATGCACGGGCCCTGATAGCCATGTGTATGAATTATGAACTCATGCCCCATGAAACAGATCTTACCTATCTTCAGATTTATCTTGATTTTATCAAATATTGCCAATTGAGAGACGGAGGGTTCCTAAATTATGTGAATTCGGAAAAACGATTCACCCAACAGAACTATTCTGTCAACCTGGAAGATTCTAATGGAAGGGCCATCTGGGCCTTGGGCTTCCTGATGTCTAAGAAAGACATCCTACCGGCCACCATGATAGCCACGGCTGAGAATATCCTTAACAAAGCCATGCCTCAGCTTCTCTCCATCTATTCGCCTCGCTCAATGGCCTTTGCCATTAAAGGCATGTATTATTACAATTTGGGCTTCAAAAGCCCTAAGGCAGTCATGATTATTAAAATACTTGCCAACAGGCTGGTTCAGATGTACAAGCATGAATCGGAAAAGGGTTGGGAATGGTTTGAACCTTACCTGACCTATGCCAACAGCGTCCTTCCTGAGGCTATGCTATGTGCAGGACAAGCTACCGGGGACATTCGATACAAGGAGATCTCCCGAGAATCGTTTGACTTCCTGCTTTCGTCCATTTATAACAACCATGGCATAGAAGTAGTGTCGAACAAACGATGGCTGTTCAAGGGCAAGAATGGCGGGATGGGCGGAGAACAACCTATTGATGTGGCTTATACAATTATAGCGCTCAGTCAATTTAACGAGGTGTATAACAATCCCGATTATTCGGAGAAACTCACTATTGCTTTCAATTGGTTTTTGGGTCAAAACCGAATTAACCAAATTGTTTACAATCCATGTACCGGCGGATGTTATGATGGGCTGGAAGAAAACCATATCAATCCAAACCAAGGGGCTGAATCAACTGTTAGTTATCTAATGGCGCGTTTGACCATCGACAAGTTCAATTTGACGCAACCAGCAAGATTACACAGAGAAGAACAAATCCGGATGGTTACCCCACATTGGAAAAGCACACCTGTTAACCGACAATAAGAGTATGAGTTATCAGGTTAATTAATATATCCTAACGGACTATGAAACTAGATGAATTTAAAAATGTGGCCCTTATAGTTGCCCATCCCGATGATGAAACTTTATGGGCAGGGGGAATCATTCTGAGTAAGCCAAAGTGGAATGTATTTGTATTATCACTTTGTCGGGCAAGCGATCAGGACCGCGCCCCCAAATTTGCCCAGGCTCTTAATGCATTAGGTGCTAAGGGAACCATGGGAGATCTTGATGATAGCCCATTGCAACAACCCCTGAATGAAGAAGATATTCAGGAGGTGATTATTGACTTATTACCCGTCAGGCAGTATGATTTGGTCATTACCCATCATCCCAGGGGAGAATATACCCGTCATTTGCGGCATGAAGAAATCGGAAAGGCTGTTATAAAGCTTTGGAGTAAGGGGAACATTACTTCCCATCAGCTTTGGTGTTTTGCCTATGAGGACGGAGGCCGGGAATATTATCCCAAAGCCGTTGAAACAGGCACTTTCGTTTTCCCATTGGACAAGGGGATATGGGAAAGGAAATATAAATTAATCAGGGAAACTTATGGATTTGACAAGAATTCCTGGGAGGCGCATACAACGCCAACCACTGAGAGTTTCTGGCAATTTGTAAATCCGGAAGATGCAATGCAATGGCTAAGCAGCCTGCCTGAATCATGAAAGTGCTGATTCTATTTGACTATCCGGCTACACCCGGTGGTCTCTCTACCCAGGGAGACCTTCTGTACAGAGGATTATTGGAGGCTGGCGTTGACACTCATGCGGTACATTTGGAATCAGCCATTGAAAAAGAATGGTACTATCAATGGTTTAAGCCTGATGTGGTTGTAGGAATTGGTTACTGGGGTCATACTCCTCAGTTGGTACTACATCCGATGCGCTATGGTGTTCAACCTGTGCCCTGGTTGGTGGCCGATGGGTATATCGCCAATTACCAGGAAGTTTTGAATGCACTACCACTTATTTTAGTCACTTCCAACTGGGTAAAAGACATGTATGTGCGGGATGGAATCAATGGGGATAAAATAGAAGTGCTTCCAGTTGGCTGCCCTACCGATACATTTATTCCACATGGTAAGGATGATCCGAAAGTAGCAGTTGTACGCAGCTTCTTTGGTGTAGAACCTGACCAGCTCATGATTCTCACCCTTGGTGGTGATGCAGCATCTAAAGGCGCACAAGAGGTGATGCAGGCTCTTGCCCTTATTGACAGTAAGGCCCCTCCATGGAAATACGTTTGTAAGGTATGGCCACAGCCTAGAACAACCATCCAGAACCAGTTGGATCTTGAACTAGCCACCAATCTCGGAATCGAGAAGAAGGTAGTCTATTCCACCAACATTATATCTCGTGATTTTATGCCCTACTTACTTTCTGCCTGTGATATCTATGCAGCGCCGTCAAGGTTGGAAGGCTTTGGAATGCCCCAAGTGGAAGCAGGATCGTGTGGAAAACCGGTCATAAGCCTCAATGCCATGGGAATGCGAGATACGCTGGTGCAAGGGAAAACGGCTTTCCTGGCAAAGGTAGCACAGAAAATAGTAGTAAATGAAGTAATCCTTACAGGGGATAGCGACAATGAATCCAGGAAGATTGTCTTCAACACGCCAAGAACAGTCGATTACAGGGCCGATGTAAATGATATTGCCAAATACCTATTGGAGTTGATGAATGATGCATCCTTGCGAAACAAAATGGGCCTGGCGGGAAGAAAACGTGCTGTTGAGCATTTCAATTATCGGATAGTGGCCCAACAATTCCTACGTATCCTGAATGAAAGGCTGGGATTAACATAGAAGGGGTCAAAAAATAGATCCGTTAAACAAATGAGAGAATACGGTTGTTGAATTCTATTCAACCGGCATGACCGGCTTAGCTTTAAGATCGGACAGAAGATCTTAAATGGTAAAAAAGTGATGGGGAATAAGAAAATATGGTTACTATGACACCAATGGACAGGCAAGAAATAGAGAAAGCAAAAAAGGGGGCGTTGGAAGTATTGTTGCACAATGCACACGGAACGTTTCATAATCTCCCCCGAACAGCAGGTTGGGGGTATCCGGAACCTTATACCCGGGATTTGATGCTTTCCATACTGGGTATCGCTGTTTCTGGAAATCAGGAACTCCTGAAAAGCACCCAGACTGTATTGGAAACACTTGCCGCAAACCAATCACTGCATGGACATATCCCTTCCCTTGTTCACGATAAGGAAGATCGGGGATCGAGCGATTGTACGCCTCTATTTTTACTGGGCGTAGGTATCTATAGAAAGGTAACGGATAATGCAACATTCCTTCAAGAAGCGGTTGAAAGGGCCATGACTTGGATGGAATATCAAAGCCCTTCAGACAAATTTTTGGTCGCTCAGCAACCAACCTCTGACTGGCGTGATGAACAATGGGTAATGGGCTATGGATTATATGTAAACACCCTTGTGTATAGTTACCTCAAACTTTATGGACAAAAACAAAGAGCAGAATTGATGCGCGATTATATGAGTCGCTTTACCATTACGGGGGGGGTCATTCATCGGCATGTGCACGAAGGACTGGTGGTAAAACACAAGCCATACTATGCCTTATGGTCTTATAAAGTTTACAGCAGTGAACGTTTCGATTTGCTGGGAAACAGCCTGGCCATCTTGTCAGGAATAGCCTCCCTTAGCAGGGCCGAGGAGATGATCTCCTGGATTGAAGAAGAATGTGAGGAGTTGAGACAGAACGGGGAACTGGCCATTGATCTGCCCCCCAATTTCTTTCCCTACATCAAACCGGGAGATCCTGACTGGATACCTAGATATGCGGGATTTAACAACCCGGGTGATTACCACAATGGAGGTATCTGGCCATATATCGAAGCCTTGTATGTGGCTGCCTTGGTAGCTGCTAAAAAGTTCAAACTGGCCGAAGAAAAGCTGGTAGCCCTCACAAGACTGATGAGATTGGTGCGTCAGGAGAAAGTAGACTTTGGATTCAATGAATGGATCAAGGCACAAGACGGAAAACCCTGTCTCTTATACACATCTCCGAGCCCAC
>DMFR01000136.1:12216-15582 GCA_003450125.1 Prolixibacteraceae bacterium
AAAATTTGAAGAAAGAAGAAAAAATCAACCTCAAAGTAAATGTGGCATAATGTTTATTCATTAACTTTGAAGAATACACAAGGAAATTGAAAGGCAGAATACAGCAAATAAATATTTCCTTGCTGAAGAAATAGACCTTCACATTATTCCTTTGATAGGGGCAACATAAAAACTAAACATGGATTTCGTAGATTATTACAAAATACTGGGAGTTGATCCAAAAGCCACGGAAAAGGAGATCAAAAATGCCTATCGGAAACTTGCCCGGAAGCACCATCCTGATTTACATCCCAATGACAAGGAAGCCAAAGCGAAGTTCCAACAGATCAATGAAGCCAATGAAGTATTGAGTGACCCGGTTAAGCGTAAGAAATACGATCAGCACGGAAAAGATTGGAAACATGCGGATGAATATGAAAAAGCACAACAGTATCAGCAGCAATCAGCCCGGTCACGTGGACCAAGGAATTCAGAGGAACAAGATTTTGGCGGCTTTTCCGATTTCTTTGAATCCATGTTTGGGGGATTTGGTGGTGCAACCCGCGGCAGACAAGTCAAATACAGAGGAGAAGATTATACCACCGAGTTGCATCTCGATCTGATTGAAGCTTATGAAACCCATAAACAAACCTTAACGGTCAATGGGAAAAACATCCGCATCACAGTCCCTGCCGGAATTGAAAATGGACAAACTATCAAGATCACAGGTCATGGCGGACCGGGCATCAATGGTGGCCCCAATGGTGACTTGTACATTACATTTTCAATTACTAATGATCCCAAGTTTAAACGCTTGGGAAACAATTTATATACAACCGTGGAATTGGATATATATACTGCTGTTTTGGGAGGACAAATCACAATTGATACTCTGAATGGGAAAGTCAAGCTGACCGTAAAGCCTGAGACGCAAAATGGAAGCAAAGTTAAGCTAAGTGGCAAGGGATTTCCCGTATATAAAAAACCCGATCAATTCGGCGATCTGTATGTCACTTATGAAGTGAAGATTCCAACAAATCTAACTGCCCGGCAAAAAGAATTGTTTACTGAATTATCACAATTACAATCTTAAAAACAGGTCCGATGGTTATGAAAAAGCTGATATCTGCCTATGAATTCTGTGCCAGCCACAACATCGAGGTTTCCTTCATCCATTCATTAGAGGAAACTGGTCTGATAGAAGTTACGACCATTGAAGAAACCGGATTCATTCCAGTTAGCCAGCTACAGCAATTGGAAAAGATGGTTCATTTATACAACGAATTGGGAATTAATATAGAAGGTATTGATACGATTAACCATTTACTGCACCGGATCATTGATCTTCAGGATGAAGTAACAGGACTTAAAAACCGACTTCGCCTCTTTGAAAATGATGATTTTAAGTAAAGTTATTACTTTAAGAATAGAGTAGATGAGTAATGTAGGAATTATGTAATTTATTTTTAAAATTGTGTAAGAATCATAGTATGGAGTGTGCCACCTTTGAGCCATTATATTTTAGGCAAAAGAGCCTCTAATGAATAGTCCAAATCATCAAACATTAAAACAAAAAGCTATGAAAATTTTCAAATTTATTTTACCGGCTGTCTTAGCCTCCACCCTATTGCTTTCGGGGTGTTCATCTCTTACTAAAACTCAAAAAGGAGCTGGCATTGGCGCTGTTGCTGGTGGAGCCGCTGGTGCCATCATTGGACGTGCCTCTGGAAATACAGCCATGGGCACGGTTATCGGAGCTGCTGTAGGTGGGGTATCAGGTGCCGTTATTGGCAGAAAGATGGATAAACAAGCCGAGGAAATTAAAAATGAAGTTCCAGGTGTAAACGTTCAGCGCGTTGGCGAAGGAATTGTAGTTGAATTCAAAAACGACATTCTCTTCGGATTCGACAATTATGCTCTCACTTCCGATGCAAAGCAAAACCTTGGCAAACTGGTTACCATTCTAAACAAGTATCCTGATACAAACATTGCTATTTACGGTCATACCGATAGCAAAGGATCTGAGGCTTATAACCAGAAACTTTCTGAAAGAAGAGCCAGGGCTGTTTCAAACTATCTTGTAAGCCAGGACATTGCTTCCAGCCGACTTACAACCAAAGGATTTGGTGAAACACAACCCAAATACTCAAACGATACAGAATCGGGTACAGCTCAAAACCGACGCGTTGAATTTGCCATTACCGCAAATGAAAAGATGAAACAAGAAGCTCAATGATCATTGAAAGGGGCATGTGATTGATCACTCCCCTGCGAAACATTTTAATTCAAATCAATTTTAAAACACTTAATTCTATTTCACATGAAAAATAAAAATCTATTTCTGATCGCAATCATGGTAATGTTCGGATTATCAGCCATGTCACAAGAAGATCAAAAAATATCCTTTGGATTGCGTGGCGGGGTTAATTTCCAGAACATCAATGGTAAAGATGTTGGTGGAGATAAGCTAAATGCAGATATGCTAACAGGCTTTAATGCAGGTGTTGTAATTCAGATCCCTGTTGCACCTGAATTCTATTTCCAGTCAGGGCTACTTTACACGACCAAAGGTGCAAAATCAGATAATTTTCAAGGTACTGGTATGGCTGTTAAATTAACCCCTTCCTATCTTGAATTGCCACTGAATTTACTCTATAGACCATTACTTGGGCAAGGACACCTGCTGCTAGGTTTTGGCCCATATGTAGCATACGGTCTTGGCGGAAAAGCAAAGTTGGGTAATAATGAATATGATATCATTTATGCCAAGGAGTATTCAAGTTTACTGCCTTACGGGCAATATCTTAAACGCTTTGACTTTGGAGGAAACCTGTTCTTCGGTTACGAATTATCGAATGGTATTTCTTTACAACTCAATACTCAATTGGGGTTGGCTAAAATTAATTCTGATAATACAAATCCACTCTATAGCAATAGCAAAGCCTCCTTTAAGAATACCGGCTTCGGCCTCTCTCTTGGCTACATGTTCTAGATAATTTTCGACAGTCTTAATCAAGTGTTAAGTTGTTCGAGAAAATGATAAAAAGAGAGAATGTCTTATCTGACGTTCTCTCTTTTTTCATTTTACAGTCCAAACAACAGGGCATTAAAAAACTTTTCATCCTTTATATTGTTCTCCTTCAATTTCAAATTTAATTCTTTATAACAACCTGCAATACATAATTTAGCATAACACATACAACCTGCACGTCATGAAAACATTCATTAAAAACAATAGCCTTTCGCTCGCCTTCATTCTGCTCTTTTTTATTGCCTTAGGGGGGCAAATCTATTGTGGAGAACAGGAACATAACAAAGAACTCCATGAAAATGGCCAGCCTTCCATTACATTGCAGTCATATCTGGTATCGGGTCATTCTATGGAGG
>DMFR01000136.1:15793-17437 GCA_003450125.1 Prolixibacteraceae bacterium
ATTCTATGGAGGCAATCTTTGAAAATTGGGAAAGTGAATTTTTACAGATGGCTCTGTTTGTAGTATTAACTATTTTCCTTCAACAAAAGGGCTCCTCCGAATCGAAGGATTTTAATAAGAAAGAGGAAGTAGACCGTGAACCATCACCCAAACGAAAAAATGCCCCTTGGCCGGTAAGGAAAGGCGGCTGGATACTGGCAATTTATAGCTATTCCCTTTCCATTGCCTTTACCCTTCTATTTGTGATTTCTTTCGTCCTACATTTATATGGGAGTCTAAAAGATGAAAATGAACAGTTGCTCATGAAATCCAAGCCTCCGGTTACTGCCCTGACTTATTTGGGAGATACGCGTTTTTGGTTTGAATCATTTCAGAATTGGCAGAGCGAATTTCTATCCGTGTTCGCCATTGTTATTCTATCCATTTACCTGCGTCAAAAGGGTTCACCCCAGTCAAAACCTGTAGATGCCCCCAATATGGAAACAGGTGAATAGCATAAAATAAGGGGCCCATGAGTCCCCTTGTTTCTGATTGCTTGATGATTTTAGAAAAGGTTTAGCAATAGAAGTTTTCCGCCAAAATGAATGGGTCAAATTCTTTGCCTTTCCATATCCCGCAAAGACCTTACACGGTCATGATCAGCCTTGATGAGATTTCTTTGCTTCATTAACAAGCCTTTTAAGGGAGAAGAGGTACCTTCTGAAACATCTCCAAAGTCATTAATAACCTTGTCATAAGTATCCACCGCAACATCTTCGCCATACTCACATGAATCGAGTACTGTCTTGCGATCCCTGCCGGTCAGTGCGGCTTTTACATCCATCCAGGCTCTAAAGAACTTTCCACTGATTTTGGTTCCTTCGGCTGGCGTTCCGCCTAAAAACAAAACTTCGTCAATAAGTTCCAGCCTGCATTTTTCGCTTGTCCTGATAAATGAAGTAAACAAGGTTTTTAAGTCGTTTTCTTCCGTTTCCTTTGAAGCTTTTTCGTACCCTTCAATTCGGTCGTTGTTTATTTCGATGAGACTATTCAGTCCATCAATAATGTCTTCTTTATCCATTTTGTAGAGTTTTAAATTGTTTATATCTAATTCCAAGCCAAAATTAAAGAGAGAAAGCAGACAAGATGTTACACGATTTCGCCAATAAGTTACATGATTTAAGAATATCATGAATTCGAATTACACGGATTAAAACGAATTACACGGATTAAATTACAGGAGTGTTCGGAAGATTCTAAGGTGCAGCGCACCAATTATATTTGTAGTAAATAAATCATAAATGCACAACCAAGGTGCAGCGCACCGTAATATATTTTCCGACGGCAAACAATTTGGTCTTCTATTCATCCTATAAGGAATTAGCCGTAAAAGGTATTGCAGTGCGCTGCACCTTTGTGTGACACATCCATCCATGTTTCTAAAAATAGACACGGTGCGCTGCACCTTTCTATGCTCCCTAACCAATTTTTCTATAAATAGTTAAGGGTGCTCTGCACCAATTCCATTGTAAAACAGATCTTTATACAATTTGACACCTTCCGAACACCCTAAATTAAATTTCTCTTTTGCCTCGCTCAATCTTTCTATGGCAGGTAGGAAAGCCATTAAAATGATACTGCTATAGGCTGTCTCTTATACACATC
>DMFR01000185.1:0-2870 GCA_003450125.1 Prolixibacteraceae bacterium
GTTTTTTTCAAGCAGAAGACGGCATACGAGATCATGCCTAGTCTCGTGGGCTCGGAGATGTGTATAAGAGACAAACCAAGGGCATGCGGCGGCCAAATCCAAAAGCTTTAGAACTGACTCTCAGGATTGGGGGAGCCTGGAATCTTTTGTATTCATTGTTGTTGACCATCCGTACGGTGCGCAAAACAATGGATTCATCAAAGCCTTTATCAATGATTTCCTGGGGCGACAGATTCAATTCAATGTAATCGAAAAGGATTTGATCCAACATTTCATAGTCGGGCAGCGAATCGGAATCCTTTTGGTCAGGTCTCAGCTCAGCGGATGGTGGTTTGGAGATGGTATTTTCCGGAATGATTTCCCGGTCACGGTTGATCCAACGGGCCATTTTGAAGATATCGGTTTTGTAGACATCGCCCAGGACGGAAAGTCCGCCATTCATGTCGCCGTAAAGGGTACCATATCCAACGGCGCTTTCACTCTTGTTGGTGGTGTTGAGCAGTATATTTCCAAATTTATTGGAAAGGGCCATCAGAAGCACCCCACGGGTACGGGCTTGTATATTCTCTTCAGTAATGTCCATGGGAAGATGGGCGAACACTTCAGAAAGGCTTTGCTCAAAACTGTCGACCATGCCCATGATGGGAATAATTTCATAGTGTACGTCCAGGTTTTGGGCCAGTTGAAGGGCATCGGCGATACTGTGATCAGACGAATAGCGGGAAGGCATCATCAGAACGCGTACATTGTCTTTTCCAAGGGCTTCTACAGCCAGCACCAGCACCAGGGCCGAATCAATCCCCCCGGATAAGCCCAGGGTCGCTGATTTGAATCCCATCTTGGTAAAATAGTCACGGATACCCAAGACCAGCGCATGGTAAATCTTCTCAATGGTTTCCGTAGGTGGTTGAAGCTCCCCGGATGGAAGGTCGGTATCAATGATCCGGAAGTCTTCTTCAAAATATTTTAGTTCTTCCTGCAACACGCCATTTCTATCGAGCAGGATGGAACCGCCATCGAATACCAGTTCTGTTTGTGCGCCCACCTGGTTGACATACAGGATGGGCACCTGGTATTTAATGGCATTCTTGACCAGGATATTCTTGCGCCAGTTCTCCTGGTTGTAGGAGAAAGGCGAGGCTGAGATATTGATTACCAGGTCAGGATTTAAGGCGGATAACTCCTTCAGGGGAGAAAGCTGGTAGAGTTTTTCACGTCCAAACTCATTTTGGGTTTCCTGTTCATCCCAAAGGTCTTCACAGATGGTAATGGCAATTCTTTTTCCCCGGTAGGGGACTACTGAAAATTGCCTGTTGGGTTCAAAATGGCGGTATTCATCAAAGATATCGTAGGTAGGCAGCAATGACTTGTTGACCACCTGCTGAACAGCCCCGTCGTACATGAAAAAGGCGGAATTGAACAGTTTCTTGCCCCGGGGTTCAGGATTGATACTTGGACCACCTACAATGGCTGCTATCCCTACACAGGAGGCAGCTATCTGATCAATGGCCGCGTACGACTGCCCGATGAATTCCTTGCGTTCGAGCAAATCGTGCGGATAATATCCCGTAACCGACAATTCTGAAAAGACAACAAGATCGGCACCCGCAGCTTTTGATTGACTGATACATTCAATGATTTTCGATGTGTTCTGAGCAAAATTACCGATGTGATAGTTCAGCTGGGCAATGGCGATCTTCATAATTCCGTTTACTTAAAATATCAGTGCTAGACGAAGCTTCAGAGAGTTGACGATGGTCTTATCGGTAAAATAATTATCTGTTGTCACATCGGTCAATCCATTTTGAAAGATTAACCCTGCACTGAGCGAATTGTTTGCACCCAGATCAAAATCAAATCCTACCCCTACATTCATTCCCAGGTTAAACATGTTGATTTCATCCCTGATGTTGTTTCTTTTGAAGGTTCCATCGCTGGTAGTTCCATTTGCTCCAATGTTGACCAAGGCTGAAAGGCCAAATATTCCCCAGTAATACGCCCTGTGAAACTCATCTGTTTTCAGCTTGATGGAAAAAGGGACTTCCAGGTAGCGTAGATTATACTTTATACTCACCGGCTCTGAAAAAGATTCCCCTTCAAAGGAAAAAGTTGGGCTGGGCCGGAAAGCGAGCGTTCCTCCGGTATTGACGACCTGCAATCCGGTAAGCAATGAATAATGTTCATTTTCGGAAAAAAAGACATCGCCTATGATGCCAAAGTCATAGCCCATGATTGCTTTCTGACTGCCTACATACCGGTTATCGGTACTCATCCAGTTGACTGAAGGCCCTGCAGTAAATGAAAGTTGCATACGGGTCTGTCCCCAACTATTTAAGAAAAAGACAATTAAGGCAGCTAATACGGTTATTCGTTTCATTGTTTCTCTGTTTAAAGGTTGAAAACTGATTTCCCTCGTTGGCCTGAAAATCTATTCGAAAATCAGGTTCATTGACTGCTGAAATAACGCAGAAATGATTTAGTTTTGTTTACTGCAAATTTGGACTTTTATATTTACAATGACAATAAAAAAGCACTTCCGGCGTAATATTCAAAAATTCACCTCAATGAAACAATTCATTTTCCTCTTTTGTTTGACAGTTGTATTATTTTCATGTACCCGCAACCCATTGAAAATAAATGTATCAAATGTTCCATTGGACTTAAAGATCAAGCATCTGGACCTTGATTTACTGAAGGTCAAACCGGAAGAAATGCCTGTGGCCATACCCCTGTTAAAGGCCTCGTACAAGGAATTTTTTGATATTTTTACCTATAAGATGATTGCCATTGGCGGCTCGGAGCAGGAGAACTTTCCACAATTGCTGTCTTCTTTTGTTTCTGATACTTTGATCACCAATCTTAAAACCGCC
>DMFR01000185.1:2981-3715 GCA_003450125.1 Prolixibacteraceae bacterium
GATCACCAATCTTAAAACCGCCGTCGCCCAAAAGATAGATACCCTTGAACTGCGCCAGGAATTGGAATTGGCCTTCAGGCATTACAAATACTATTTTGCGCAGAAGGAAATCCCGGTGATCTATACCTGCATTTCGGGATTTAACCAATCGGTGGTCACGGCAGACAAGCTTTTGGGAGTGAGCCTTGACAAGTACCTGGGAGTTGACAGCCGTTATTACCCCCGGTTGGGATTGCCCGTTTACAAGATCAGGAACATGCATCCCCGGAAGATGGTTCCCGATATGATGTATGCCTGGGCAACTACCGAATGGCCCAGGTCGGATCAGGCCAACAGCCTGCTGAGCCAGATGATCCAGGAGGGAAAGGTAATGTATTTTGTAGATGCCATGCTCCCTGACATGGACGATACCTTGAAAATAGGGTTTACCGCCAAACAACTTGACTTCTGTAAAAAGAGCGAGGCATCCATGTGGGCCTTCCTTGCCGAGAAAAAACTGTTATTCTCCACCGACCGCATGAGCATCAAGCGCTTCATGGATGACGGGCCTTACACATCGGCTTTTACAGAACAGTCGCCTGCACGTACTGGCACATGGATCGGCTGGCAGGTGGTACGTTCATACATGGCCCAACACAAGGAGGTCACCATGGCACAACTGATGGAGATGACCGATTACCAGGCGATATTAAATCAATCGAGGTATCAACCTTAGGGTTGGATGGTTAAATGGT
>DMFR01000185.1:3852-5654 GCA_003450125.1 Prolixibacteraceae bacterium
GCATTTATGGTAAATATTTAGTATGTTTATCAAAAATAAATATACCTCTGCATTTGATTTAAACTGCCTGTAAAATGAAGTATCTTTTTCTGATAGGAATGCTCTTTAGCCTGGTAATTTATGGAGGATACGCGCAGGAATCCAACAACCAGAATTACCTATCGGGCAATAATCTTTCTGTAGCCACTCATTCCGATATGAAATTGGTCACTACTCCAACTTATGAATCTTTCATCAGTGAAAGTAAGCAATGGAGGTATGTCCAGGAACTGGTTGGTGAACCAAATGGGGAAATATGTATCGTGCAGAATGCTTATTTCAAGGGAGACACCCTTGTGGATGGCGCAAAATACAACAAGCTTTATTTAAAGACGGAACAACCCTATTTCGTGAAGCCATACCTGGCATACCTGATGCGAGAAGATACCGTGAATCAACAGGTTTATGTTGTGGATATTCCTTTTAACAAAACGGCCCTGTTGTATGATTTTAAGTTAAATGAAGGTGATGTAATCAATATGTATATTACAGGGGGGATTTATTTTAAACGAACAGTTATAAAAGTTGATACAATTACGTTGGCCAATAAAAAGCTCAAACGCATCGGATTTGATGGCTCAATCACCTGGATTGAAGGAATTGGAGCTGTTACAAGAGCTGAAATCCCCTCTGAAGGTGAATTGATTTGCGTGAGAGAAAATAATGATCTTTTGTATCTGAATCCAAAATACAATAGTTGTGATACCATTTTTACCCAAGGGCAATGGGGAGCCATCAAAACCATCAAAAGTAGTGAAGTAATGCTATTTCCCAATCCCATTGTAAATAAATCAATTGTGAGGGTTCATTCGAATGACCAAGAAAGACTGAAGATTGAAATTTATAGTTATTCGGGGGCAAAGGTCAAGGAAGATTATTTCAACGGAGATTATCCCATTGGAACCCTTGGCCTGGGAAAAGGAATATATCTGTACAAAATTTTCAGTAAGAATCAAGTAATCAAAGCAGATAAAATAGTTGTGGCGAATTGAAGTTGGAGAGCTTTTTAAAACAAAAAAAGCCCCCTTTTCAGGAGGCTTTTGATCTATTTTGCAAGTGGGCTTATTCACCCAATACTTTGAGCTTCACGTTGCGGTACCATACATCGTCCCCATGATCCTGGAAAGCAATGTATCCTTCTTTGGCTACATCAGCAAACTTGGGATTCATTTCAGGGAACTTGCTGTTTTTAACCAGGTTCTTCCAGTCATCGGTCCATAAATGGAATTCCAATACATTTACACCGTTCTGTTTGAAAGCTACAGTGCCTTTAAAGCAGATGATTTCAATAGAGTTCCATTCACCGTATGGTTTGGCATTTTGTGGTTTTGCAGGAATCAGGTCATACAAAGAGCCGGCCTGACGATTGCCATCTTTACCCAAAAGGGCATCAGGGTGATTGGCATTGTCCAATACCTGCATTTCAAGGGCTGTTTTCCAGATGGGCCATCCTGGGACTTCCTGACCAAGGAAGAAGATACCGGAGTTACCGCCTTTTGAAATCTTCCATTCTGCTTTTAGTTGGAAGTTTTTAAATTTCTTGTCATAAAGGATATCGCCACCGTTTTCAGCGCCTGCTTCACCGGTTCCGGTTCCAATACAATGCAGGGTTCCATCCACCACTTCCCAACCTTTGGGGAAATCTTTTTTGTTGTAGCCTCTCCAGCCGGTAGAAGTTTTGCCATCAAACAACAGGATGAAACCTGCATTGGCTTCCTCGGGGCTTAAGGTGTTGAGTTCAGGAGCAGCGGCAGCGGCAGGAG